>CAZYUV010000285.1:0-4176 GCA_964650625.1 uncultured bacterium | reverse complement strand
TATGGCTCGATAACGACTTTCAGTTTCAGGACCTATGTCTACTCCGAGGAGATCTTGTGGAATGTTACTTTTAGCTACAACTTTTGTTTTAGAATCTTCGTTTATTTCGCTGCAAACTCTTACGTCTTCGGGTAGGATCAATTTGTCTGAATAATCTCTCAGAAGATTAATGGCTTGATCAATAAAATCATCTTCGCAGAGAGATTTACCAATATTTAATCCCATTGCCTTATAGAAAGTAAAAATCATTCCACCGCCAAGTAGCACTTTATCAGAGATTTCTAACAAGCTTTTGAGGACAGTTAGTTTGGTACTTACCTTGGAACCTCCTAGGACCGTTACCAACGGGCGTGTAGGTTTCTCGAATATGCCGCCTAAATATTCAATTTCTTTTTGCAGCAGTAAGCCAGGTGCGCCGGGGAGTAATTGTGGCACACCATATGTGGAAGCATGAGCGCGGTGAGCTGTACCGAAAGCATCGTTGACATAGAATGAGGCATGTTTGGCTAACTGCTTGGAAAACTCAGAATCATTGTCTGTTTCGCCCTTGTAGAAGCGCAGATTTTCAAGAACAATTACTGCAGACTTGCCTTTGTGCTTTCCTATTAATTCGGTGACAGAGTTACCAATGCAATCAGGAGCAAAATATACTGGAAATTCAATAAGTTCATTGAGTTTATCAGCTACAGGCAGCAGCGACATTTGGGGATTGACCTTACCTTTTGGACGGCCCAAATGAGAAGCTAAAACCACTAGGCAGCCACGGTTAAGTAAGTGGTTGATAGTTGGTAGACTAGCTAGAATGCGGGTTTGATCACGAATATCAGAACCATCTAATGGAACGTTCAAATCAGCTCTTAAGAATACTGTTGAATTGTCCATAGGTAGGGATTGCAAAGTATTTTTAGTTTTCATATTGGCCTCCAAGTGGGCTTAATAATACATTCAAACTATAGGGTTATTGCAAGAAGATAAATAGCTAAAAATTGTTCCTTGACATGGATTTTTTGTGCCGTAAACTGTACCGCTCTTTTTAACAAGCTCACAAGGAACTTCCTATGGATAATAAAGACAGACTTTCTCCCAAAGCTTATGAAGTAATTGATGGTTTAGAATACCCACCATTTGTAGGACCTGAGGAGAATATTGCAGAATTTACGGCTAAAGCCATAATTATTGGGGCTCTCATTGGGGCGGTTTTTGGCGCAGCAAATGCATACCTAGGCCTCAAAGTTGGATTGACAGTTTCGGCATCCATTCCAGCCGCTGTTATGGCGGTTGCAATCTTTAAGATCATGGGTCGTGGAACAATTCTTGAAACTAATATGGTTCAAACTATTGGGTCTGCAGGGGAGTCTTTAGCGGCGGGGGTTATTTTTACAGTACCCGCATTTTTTTTATGGGGCCTAAGTCCTGCGAAATCTGAATTAGTTTTGATTAGCATTTTAGGGGGTATGCTAGGGGTCTTATTCATGATTCCTTTGCGTCGTTTTCTGATAGTTAGGGAGCATGGAAAGTTACCCTATCCGGAAGGGACCGCTTGTGCAGAAGTTTTGGTTGCAGGTCAGGGAGAAGCTGGCAAGGCAAAAGTGTTGTTCGCAGGAATGGGAATTGGTGGTTTATATCAATTTTTGATGAGCAAAGAGACCTTTGGATTTTGGACAAAAGAGCCAGAAGCTCATGTGCCGGGTTATCCAGGCGCAATAGTTGCGGGTGAAATAACTCCTGAATTGCTCGGAGTCGGTTATATCATTGGGCCTAGGATTGCTGCCATAATGCTCGCTGGCGGATTATTAGGTTGGTTTGTCTTAATCCCATTGTTCACAATGTTTGGGCAGCATGTTTCTTCGCCTATTTTTCCCGAAACCACTGTTGCTCTAAAGGATATGGGTCCTTGGCAGATATGGTCGAAGTATGTTCGTTATATTGGTGCCGGTGGGGTTGCTTTTGCTGGAATATTTGCTCTGATAAAAAGTATCCCAGTAATTTTGGAATCTTTTTCAGCAGGCTTAAAGGGAATGGGTGCCGGTGGTAAGAGTACCGTAAGAACTCAGAACGATTTGCCCATGAGATTTATTTTGTTTGGTAGCTTAGGTTTAGCTTGCGCAATTGCTGTATATCTAGGTTCGACTGTCTTTGACTCAATGTTTTTGACGGCTGCAGTTTCTGCTGTATTGATTGTGTTATTTTCATTCTTCTTTGTAACGGTTTCCTCGAGAATTGTTGGTTTATTGGGTAGTAGCTCGAATCCTGTTTCGGGAATGACTATAGCCACTTTAATTTTTACTTGCTTACTGTTTATATTTGCTGGTCTAGAGAATTTACCTGATGTAAAAGTGGCGATATTAACAGTGGGTGCATTCGTGTGTATCGCTGCGGCAATAGCTGGAGATACATCACAAGATCTTAAAACCGGTTTCCTGGTAGGCGCTACGCCTCGTCGACAGCAAATGGGTGAATTTGTTGGTGTTGTAGCTGCTGGGTTGACTATGGGATTAGTCATGTATGCCTTAAAAGATCAAATTACAAGTGGCGCTTTGTCGGCACCTCAGGCTAATTTGATGAAACTAGTGATCGATGGCGTTATTGGAAGTAACTTACCTTGGGCATTGGTGTTATCGGGAGTATTTATCGCAATGTTAGTTGAAATGCTCGGTGTAAATTCTCTTGCATTTGCAGTGGGACTATATCTTCCGATGTCACTTTCCACGCCAATAATGGCGGGCGGCCTTATACGTATGTGGGTAGACTGGAGAGCCAATAGGAGTAAAGCAAAAGAAGATGTTGAATCATCTCGTGAGGCTGGCGTATTGTATTGTTCGGGAATGATTGCTGGTGCGGCTTTGATTGGTCTAATTTTGGCTGTCATGGTGGGTCCCAGAGATAATAATCCTCTTTTAGCTAATACTGCACAACTACTAAAAAGACCAGGTGTTGTTTTAGTGGCAAAGACTCCAGGTGAATTTAAGCAAGATGGTCAAATTGTGAAGAATTTTATTCCACAAAATTGGAGAGATTTTGGAAATAAAGAAGAGGCCGATTCAGTTGGTTTGCCAGTCAAAAAGACTATAAGTTTGGAGTTTGTTCCTCAAGATGGCCCTATTTTGGAAATAAATTTTCAACAGGGGCGTTGGGATAGAACTTATATTTACGCAGATTTAAAGGACATAAAACGCAGTTCATTACACGAAAATGCCGTATCCATGGGAGTCCTGGCATTTTTGATTTTGTCTTTAAGTTTGCTGTGGGTGGTGAGACCCCAAAAACACTAATTTGTCAACGGGTTGCTTAGCCAAGGTACTAGGGTGTACCTTGTCTGCATCCATTAATTTTAGCAGTTTAATGGTTACATTTTAGTAGAGTGAAATCATAGCAAGTTACGAGGAGACTGCCTTGCATTCTAAGACTCTTGAAATTGAGGAAGCCGTAGAAAAAGTTGAATATAAAAAATCAGAATCAGACGCTGCAGTGCGTCTAAGTAGTGTTTTTCTGATGGATGATCAACAGCGAATCTTGTTAGTATTGAATAGGTATTCACATCAGTGGACATTGCCAGAAGCTGAGATCCGTTGCGGAGAAAGCACTGTTCAAGCGGTGAAACGCTTCATGAAAGACGATTTCGGTGTGGAGGCATATATTCACGGATGCCTTTATGTTGATTATTCGATCGACCGTCATGAAGGTTTAGATCAAATGCGCACTACGTTTTTTGCAACTTTGAAGAGCCCTCCAGCAGATTTGATTGATTGTATTTCACTTGAAGTTGGTGAATTCTGTTTAACTAGTCTAGAAGATTTGGACAAATTCCCTTGTGAGTTAGGATTGTATCGTATGATGATGGTTATGGCGCGGCAGCAGCAGTTCTTACCCATGCCCCCAGAACACGAGAGTGAATTAATATCGACTGACTCAACCGTTTAAGACCACATTTGAAAATACGTACTTTACAAATTCCCTGAAAAGTAATCAGTTAGGACATCTTGGGTAGCCTCTGCAGATTTCCAGAGAGCCCCTAAATTGTTAACTAGGATAAAATTTTCTGCTTCTTCTTTGTCACTGAAAAGGTAGTATGGATTCGAAGAATTACCATAATACTGTAACTGGCCGTGCTTCATTACTAAAATAAACAAGCTCGAAAATGTATTATTGGAGGCTAAAGTACACATATTACCTAGA
>CAZYUV010000284.1:0-4184 GCA_964650625.1 uncultured bacterium | reverse complement strand
TACCGCTGGCAAATTTAATAGTCCTAGAGGCACGGTTTACGCCATTGCTCTGCAAACACTTAACAAGTTGGGTATACTGCAGCGATATATTGGGCCCTACAATTAGAGTACAGGGTTTATTAGTATGTACCATTCTGATGTTAATATAGCAGAACATAAGGACTCCGTGTGGTGTTTTAATGAGTGATTTAAAGCGCTGTAAGTTTTTTATTCCGGGCTTAAAACGCTGCGAGTATTCTGCGGTTGAAGATTCAAATCTGTGCTATTGGCACCATTCATTTTATTGGGATTCGGAATCCTTTGCTAAGCTGAGTGAAATAGATTTTCAAGCAATTGGTTTTGATTTGGTTGGAATGAACCTTACAACGGTTAGTCTGTCAGAGGCTGAGTTCAGTTTAGCTAATCTTCGGCAAACGGAATTAAACTCTTGTTCTTTTAGCAAATCGAGTTTTCGGAGTACTCATTTAAGAGAATCTTACTTAGCTAATACAAAATTTGAATCTTGTAATTTAAGAGACTCTATTTGGGAAGATTGCGAACTGAGCGGAGGCGAGTTTCAGAATAGTGATCTTAGTGGGGTGCGTTTTAAGAATACAATTATTCGTCAGAGTTCAACTAGGCAATGCTTGCTTTCAAAATTAAAAGTGGAGCAATCAGTCCTTGAATCACTTGATTTTGGTAGTTGTGAATGGATTTGTGAGAACTCTTATGAGCAAAATATTTTTCCTAGGTTTACTCGTACCAAACTTAAAAATTGTCTTTTTGCGAATGCCGATTTGTCTTTCTTTAAGTTTGAAAGATGTGAATTCGTAAATTGCCATTTTCTGGATACGGATTTGCAGCGCGTCAATTTTCAGCAATGCACCTTCGTAGATACAAAATTCGAGGGTGTTTCTAACATTGATAAGTCTTATTTTGATGAATGTGAATTTAATAGATCTTCACAAGAAAGCGTGGCGATTGCCAATCCGAACGCAAAATTTAGCTCTAAAAGTTTTGATTCATGAGTAACTAGAAGCTTGTAACAAATCGCATTAAGCTTATACTTAATAGGTGTACCCGGCTCGGAGATCACTATGATTAAAGTTCAGATTGTCTTATTTCTACTATCCTGTGTGAGTGTTTTTGCGTTGTATTGTCCAAACTGTGGAACCAATAATAAGGCGCACTGGCGACATTGTGTGGGTTGTGGTGAATCACTGGAGGAAGCTCGAAGGTTACTTAACTCCAAAAATAAACAACGCCAAGATGCTAAAAAAAGAGAAATTAAAACGCTGTATTTCCGTGGTGATAAAAATAAAAAAGCCAAGATACACAGAGGAACTCCCGGCTTGACCGCTTCGAAAACCAAGAAAAACAAGGACTCCATTTCAAGATTTAAGGGCATGACTCCTCAGCAAATGCAGCAGTTCATCCAAGGTAATACAGCTCAACATCTTTTGAAATTTCAGAATAAGAGTATCAGTGAAGGTCAGCTTTCAGCTTTTCAATCTGACCCACAAGTGCAACAACTTGTAAATCAAATGAAATCTCGACAATTTCAAGGTCAACTTATGCAAGGTCTTCGGGATATGCAGAAAAATTTAAAGGGTTCTCAGGGGCAGAAAATGCATGGTCAGATGCAGCAGTTGCAGGGTCTTTTCGAGTTGCTGAATCAGCAATCTATTCTTATGCAAGACTCCTATCAGCCATAGACTGTCAATCCTTTGGTATCAAAGTAATTCCATTGAAGCGACGTAAACAGGTTCTTTGCATTCTCCGATTAGAATTAAGTGAAACTGCTAATTTGCTTGATCGTTGGTGTCTATTTTGTGTTGACTGGTTGCGACCCAGAGAAAGAGTTTAATCCAGCCAACCCTGTATTATCTCAAACCGTTCCTCATCCATTTAACAAGTTTCACTTAAAACATTTAGGTGGCAGCGTTCTCGACCAAGCATCTCAACAACGCTTCAATTTATCTGGTGTTTACATGGCTTATCAACCATCGATGAGTTTTGAGGGTCAAATCTGCTTTGAGCAAGGCGCTCCTTCGACGAACTTCACCTGTGAGGGTAACCCATCTAGCCAAAGTTTTCAGATTCTTCTAAATCAAAATCAGACGCAAGCTACTTTTTCTGGAAGATGGGGGCGATTGGTGGAGATTGAGGGAGTCGCTGCAGAGCTAAACGGTGGTTTGAATTTACGCTTCAATAGTGACCAGCATCAAAATTACGAAGCTGGGTTGTCATTATTAAGTAATTGAATTTTATTTTTTGTGAATCTTGACTTCAATCCCTGGTACATCATCAGATTTATCTTTAGAGTTATGTATCGGATTCCATACTCCACGTTGTTTGTTTACAGCTTCGTTCATGTACATTTCAAATTGAGGAAGAAGTAAAGGGTCAACTGGCGAATCAGGAGTCATTATTCCAAGCCCTTCACGTAGGAGTTCACTATTCACTAAAGTTTTTCCGACCATCACATAAGCATGGTTATAATCTTCCTTTGAAGCATTTTTGGGAGTGAATATTTTGAGTGATTTATTGTTGAGTTTATTATTAATTTTGCGCTGGATTTCAGCTCGCATTTTTCCATGTGCTTTGGGAGACATATCCATTAAACCAAGTAGTTGAACTTCTTCCTGGCGGCCCGAATTCTCAATACGTAAAACATTAGGGCTAACTACTTCTACGAGTCGAGCTGTTTTTTGGGTATATTTTTTTCGACTGAACAGGGCCTTCTTTGTTTTACTGATGCTGTAGTTAGCTTTTCGAGCCTTACCATTCACAAAGATTACGGATTCTATCTGTTCAGATTTATCGAGTGGCAATGGTTTGGCTTGGATACTAATGCACAGAATGCTAAATAGGATGGTGAGTGTAAATAAAAATCTCATGAAAGCTCCAGATCAATCATACAAAAATCCACAATAGTAGACGTATTTTGTCATATTAGACCTGTTTTTGTAAATACTTTTGGCACTGACTCAGTGTCAGGCTGCACGATTAGGCTCTACAGAATCTCCAGTTTCTAAAGAAACCTTAATTCCATCTTTACCGAAAAGAAATAACAATGGCATATGAATACGGCTTGCCCATGATGCCTCATCATGGTAAGCACCGATATGTTCGAAGTAATATAAATCTTTGCCCTGCTTATAGCCTTTACTTTTTAGTAATTCGCAGACCTGACGTGTATCTTGAAGAGCTAAGGATTTTCCTTGTCGATTCAAACCTTCCTGCGTGCCCATGTCCAACCAGACTTTATGATCTAGTCGATTTTTTTTAGGTAGGTATTCCTTCTCCATCATGTTCGAATCCCACCAGAGGGATGGAGAAATAGACCCTATGCGACCAAAGATATCGGGATACTCGAAACCAGCCCATAAAGAAATTAATCCACCTAGACTAGAACCCATAATCCCCGTATTGCTAGGGCCAGTCAGTGTATTAAACTTTTGATTAATTACTGGCATTAGTTCGTCGATTAAAAATTTAAGGTATTTGGGGCCTCGACCACCGCCCATTTTTGAACTGGAAGTGGGAGTGTACTCCTCAAGTCGAGCAGCGGTATTAAAAACTCCGACTATAATAATTTCATTCAGTAAATCGAGCTCAATGAGTCGCTCAGCGGCTTCATCCACCTCCCATTCAACCCCCATAAAAGCAGTATTGGAATCAAATAAGTTATTGCCATCGTGCATATAAAGTACGGGATATTTCTTGCGGCTTTTAGGGTTATAGGAGGGTGGTAGGTAAACTAAAATATTGCGATTATTTTCAAGGTTTTTACTGGGAAAATTACGAATATATTCAAATTTACCTTGTCGTGTATGGTTGGGTGATTCATCCTCAAATCCAGCAAAATTTGCAATTTCAAATTCAATGATTTTTGAGCGATCTGCGCTAATTTTGCGATTTGGAATCTCGACAAATCGCTTTCCCTTTTCTACCGACTCCCAGCTACCCAAACTGAATTTGAACTCTACAAGAGTGTTGGCTTGTATGCGCAATTTGGTTTCATAGAGACCGTCATCCCTGCGAATCATTTTTTGAGAATGATCTTGCCAATTGCCCAACAGAGGCAGGCCTCCTATGATACGCGGAGCTTGATCGATATAATCGGGGGCGCTGGTTTTGATAATTACATCAACATATCTGGTTCGAACCAGAAAGAATCCACCCACGAAGGCTAATGTAAT
>CAZYUV010000283.1:0-4211 GCA_964650625.1 uncultured bacterium | reverse complement strand
CGCTGGATTATTGCCATTCAAATCCACCTGCAGAGTTACAGGGATAGTGGCTGGCCCACTAGATCGGAACTTCGGTTTTTCTAGAATCACATGTGCAAAAATTGGCTCGAGTCGCTCCCTAACCTTGATAACGAATTTGCGTCTAAAGAGATGCGAATTATCATCTGCAGTGTGCGTACCGTCTCCATTTTCGTCATACCAAGCCTCGTAATTAACAACGAATTTGCCTTCCTGATTGAATACAACATTCGCACCAACACCTGCTTCAGAAGTGGTGAGGGGAGTATGTATTACGCCATCACTTTTCTTAACAATCGTGTAACGTTCTTTGACTTTTTGAAAGTCTATGGTGCCAAAATCCACATCAGGTCGAGTTGGGAATACATAAGCCTGAGAGTGAATCTCAACATTCTGGCCTACTTCGGCATCAATTGGGAAAGCATCAACAAATGCTTCGATACCATAATCAATTCCCCCATCTTCTGCACGCTTCTCTTCCACTTCGACTGTAAAGAAGCGACTATCCGACAAATCGGGATTAGTTAAATCAGTAACCGTAAGATTAAAGGGGTGCTTACCTGGCTCGAGAGTCGCTGTAACAACCACAGATGTGTTATTCGAACCCGCGAATACCTCAGCATCTTGAAAACCTAGGTAGGTCCATTCGAAACCTAGGCGATTCCCTACTGGAGAGTACGAGCCGTAACCAGCCAACTCTAAAGTAGCAGTTTGTCCATTTGGTACTACAATTGGTGGGTAGTGACCAGGTTCTGCAACTGGCGGAACACGAGTCGCTTGATTGGCTTTCAAGACTACTTCAGAGTTTATTGATGGAGTATTTGAAAACTCATCATACACTTTCAAAGTAACTTTAAGCTCAAGAGCTTGAGTCTTTAAAGGCCAGAAAAACATTAAATCTTCACGATCTTTTCCTAGTAAAAATAATTGAGGCGCTGGGTTGGCCTTTTTCTCTGCAGCAGTTTGTACAAAGGATGCATCCCACTGGTACTTTAAGCCACCGCCATTAGGGTTACTAGATTCTTTACCACTTACAACCACAAACACACCATCATCAGGAAAAGTACCGCTGAAGGAAGTTGTTCCCACTTCAGTTATACCAACTGATGGAGACTCAATCGTTTCTATAATAGCTTTTGCAATTGGCTGCTTGGCCACCTGCTCAGGTCTAACCTGAAAAGGCATCGTTACAACCTTCAGTTTATCCCCAGAACCTGCTTTAACTTCCAAAGCATACCAAGTGGATTGTGTAGTAAGTGCAGCACTCGCAAAGGAAAAGTCAACAAAACCAAATCCATCCGCTTGAGCTGTACCAAAGTTCGCATCAACCGCTGAGCCATATGCTTCATTTACCGGATCCCAAACATAAATAGTGGCGCTAACATCAAACGAACCTGGTGTTGAATTAGGATCATAACCAAATCCATTCAGTGAAACAACATCACCTTTTTCATAGACATAAACTCCTGGGAAATCATACGCATAGGTATCTCCGCTAGGGAAGAAATTACCAGGAGTCAGAGCAGGCTTGAATCTTCTAGTTGCAAAATCAAATTCCTGCTCAATTTCACCTTCCAGAAAAATTGGCTTATCTTGATCTTTTCGCTTTCTCAATTTGGCGAATACGGATGTTGTATCTGTTAATCCATTGCCTTCATCAGTGACAGTTAGAACTAACTCGGTTTTTCCATCAGCAACATCAGTTTCAGCTTGCACATAGATCACCGAAGAACTTGTATCTGAATCAACAAGGGAGATCTTCTGAGTGTCTATTCTCCAACTGTAGGAAAGCTCATTGTCGGATTTTGAAAATGAATCCAAACCATCAATTGCAATCGGTTTAGGATCGCTGGAAGCCTGCAATACAACAAATTGTGGGTTTACAATCGCCTTGGGCGGCCGCTTATTGGCCCGCACATTCAATACCACCTCTTGAGTAGCAGATTTATCTCTTGTATCTGTTACAACTAATTGAACTTTAACTTTTGTATCTGCTGCTACATTTGGTAATTGCAGAGCTATAAAGGGTGAATTCTCATCTCCCTCTGCAATGTCTGCATTACCTAAAATTTTCCAATTGTAAGTCAATTCCAAACCATCGGGATGAAATGAGAATGAACCATCCAGATCGACTAAGTCGCCACTACGATAGAATGGCTGTCTTGGAAAAACTTCCACTACTGGAATTGGATTAGCAATTGAAGGAATTACTACTACCGTAGCCGTATCCTCTGAGGTCCCATTAGCGTCACTAACTTCAAGCGTATAGGTCAAGCGCTGCTTACTGGTGAAGTTATTAGGATCAAGTGTGATCTCAGCAACAGCTGAAGTTGCAGTACTTCCTGAGAATGAAGTCGGCCCACTCCATTGATAAGCTGGCTGGGGAGTTACGAATGAGAAACTGAAACTACCGTCTAGACGAACAGTCTCTGTACTAGCACCCAACCTAACCACTTGCACACCACCGGCATCAGCGTAAGGTGGCTTACCTCGCCTGATAACAATGTTCACATCAGCAGAAGCAGATTGATTGTTGTTATTATTGGTATCTGTAACAGTCAGAGTGACGTTATACGTTCCCGCCTTTGTTACAGTAAATAACGGATTACTACTTGTGGCATTTACACCGGGAGCCCTCGAGAAATAGGAAGCAGGTTCCCATTGGTATTCCAGACCGCTATTTTCTCCAGTTTCTAGTGAGAAAGAGTAGTTATCCATTGGTAAACCACCCAATTCACTAAATAAATCCTGAGCTTCAGCTACCGAAAGAACCAAATCATAACCAGCATCAGCTATAGGAGGCTGTGCACCGTTAACCTTAATGCCTATTGGCTGTGTAGCAGAAGCAACTCGCACTCCTGTAGCATTCAGAGTGTGTAGGGTTAAAGTTCCGGTGTATTTTCCAGGGTCTGTATAACCCACTGATACAAAAGGCCCTGTTTGAGAAGGATTACTAGAACCTGGAAATGACCACTCAAATTCTAATTCTCGAAATCCATCCGGATCAAATGATTCAGACGCATCTATAATTATTGGAGTATTAACTCTTGCAACTAGATAACGTGGAGCCAGAATCACAGGTCGTACTTCATCCTCAAGAATTACAACTGTATCAGCTTGGTCTGTTTTGCCAGTGGCATCACTAACCACAACGCGATAATTATTTTCTAAACGACCTACACCATCTGTAGCAACCGTTGTTTCTATCAAGGCATAGTCGGCAGAAGCAGTAGTGTTGATGGCACTTGTATTACCGTTATCATCGACTTGATACCAACGGTACAGCAGTTCACCACCTGAAGGGTCGAAACTGTTTCGTGCATCCAGTTTAATTGGCGTAGTTGCCGTACTATATCGAATTTTCTTCAGCGGACCCGCGTCAGCAAAGATCTTACTACCCAAAGCAAACTCTTTCGCGAGCGTGTCATCTTGCAATACTTCGTTGAGTTCTTCGGTAGTAACAGCACTTGCCGCCTCAGCCAGAATCTTCTGCGCAGTACTTGCATCTCCAGCATTCTTAGCAAGAATTTTAGCTAATTTCGCTGGACTCTTAACGCCTTTCTTACTCTTAGCCATCATATCAGAGAAATCCACTCGATTATCTGAGTTAGTCTCGACGATTGTTTTAGCTTCCCCGATCTTGGCGATAATATCTTCTGCCGCTCCAGTTGTGTCTGCAACTGCACCAACAGCAGCACCAAAAATCTCACTAACGTCGTCTGAACTTTCAGCATTTTGAGCAAGTACAGTCAACAAGCCTTGGCTATTAGAAAGTTTAGAAGTCAAATTACCTAGTTTATCCAATTTACGATCATCGGTTGACTGTGCTGAATTATCTTCAGACTCTGCACGATCAAGAAGTTTAGCTCCCATACCAAGTACGCCAGCCAATTGCTTAGCAGCGTCCTTGTTTTTGGCCATCAATCCGACCATTTCTTCAGGATACTCAACTGCAGAGGCTGCAAGATTCATTGCCTGAGTAGTCCCTGTCGTTGTATCTAAAGCATCCTTGGCTGCATAGGCTGCTGCAATTAAATCCTTGGTTTTACTTTGAACCACGTTACCAAGAGCAGCATCACCGCTTGTTGCATTAGCCATTCCTAATGAATTAACCAAAACGTTACCTGCATCAAGAACATTATTCTGACCCACTGGAGCTTTGGTCATTTTTTCTATAAATTCGTCTAGGTTTC
>CAZYUV010000282.1:0-4217 GCA_964650625.1 uncultured bacterium | reverse complement strand
AAACCTTTGTTCGTCAGACAATGATTCATCATCACTTTCATCAATTTATGGCAGATCGTGTTGATCTGAATGTACGTAAACCAATCCAACTTGATGAGCAAATAAATGAGCTCAAAGATAGAATCGCCACTCATGGATCGGTTTTATTTTACTGGATAGTTTATAGCTCTTCAAATCAATGGAGCTTGAATTCATCTCAGTATCCTGATGATATTAAATGGGATAAGTTCGAAGCTGCTCACGCCATGTTGCTCTATGAGATATCAGAGGTTGATGTAAAGGTTTCAAATGAAAATCGTAAGGCCATGAAATTACATCTTTATGATCCCAATAAAACCTATCGCGACCACAACAAATTAAAAACTGCAGAAGGCGCAGGAACATATCTTCTATATTTTCCAGACTCAAAGACTATGACTTTTAGCAATGCTATGCAGAAGTTTTATTCATTGCAAAATAAGAATCGTTCCGGTGATTCGTCCCGAATATCAAAGAATTTGCAAGGTGGATTTTTAACAATCGACGGTAAGCAGACAGTCATTGGTTACATAGATTTTTATGAAGGCCACAGTAAGCAATTCGATGATGTCGTAGATTTTGATGCATTTTACACGGGCGCTGTAATGACACCTCTTGATATCAAGTTATTTAACCTATTTGCTAAATCCAAGAGTTGCGAGAATATTAAAGCAGAAATAAAAAATCTAAGACAAAACCCTGCTAGTGACAACTATTTATTCATCAAAACATGGTTCTACGATAATAGAGAAGCACTTCAAAATCATTTACGGATTGAAAAAGTTATTAAGCCCAGGGACTATTGCGACCCCTTTGAATAAATATTTCAGTAACTTTTAAAGTGAACTGCCGTATTAATGAATATGCAATTATCAATTCGTTTATATTTATTCCTAATTATTTCCACAGGAGCTGCCTTAAGCACTTCAATCCATGCAAATAATACATTTTGGCAAAACCAATCTAATGAAGATTCTTTCTTAGGACTCCCAGCAAATGCTGAGATCAGTGATCTGAATCTCAAAATCATTAAACAATCAGCAAAATACGTTTACGTGCTCATTAGCGGAAGAGTTAAAGCAGCGATATCAGAATCCAGTCTGCAAAGTAAAAAAAGAAGATTTATGAGTGAACTGGAAATCTATGAAGACGATTTTCTAGGGCACAATCTTATCTCCAGACACCAAGTTAAAATCACTTTGCCTTACAGAGGTAAAACTGGAAAATTAGTAAAAATGAGTGTTTATGAGGGTAAATTTGGACTTAAAACAAGGGTCAAATTAAGTCAGATTAAATCTAAATTAGGCCCATTCGACAAACCCGTTTTAAAAGCAAAATTCAATGTATTCGAAAGAATCAGTAAAGAGTCAAAGAAGAGTAATAAGGTCAAAGTGAATTTGAATCCAAAGTCAACTGGCAACCGGCACTCTTTACCTACGAAACCAATTTTAGAGCATGAACCTCAAGATGCCTTTTCAAGAGATTTTGAAAATTAATTCGTCTAACTTTACAAACAAATAGAACCAGACAGATAAGCCTTAGTGAGGAACTAGTCATTCTCCAATACTTTAAAAGTAACTTGGAGGATATATGGCACTAAGAAAATTTTGGATAATTTTTAAGATCTTCTGTTTCTGCATCAGTATGGGCCTAGCGAACCTTAGCCATCAAAAAGATCAATCATTATTTGGAATCGATAATTCAATGATCGTCGATCTCCCAGGTAATAAGGTACTTAAGCGAGAAGAAAATAATAGATAACTTGTACACAGGAATGTTTTTCCTAACTTCCTATCTAGATTGACGCTATATATCAGGCCTCATCTAGATCAAAAATTTCTCAAATTATACTCTCTATACTTCTGCTTCTTTTCGATAATCAATTTATATGAATCAATCTTAGCGCAGACCAATGGAAATTCTATGAAAGCCAAATTTGGATACTTTTTGATAATATTAGCTCTACCTCTTATCTCAGGATGCATTATGGATCAGCTATTGGTCATCGGTAACTACAATGCACCCAAAACAAAAGCTAGAAGTATACAAAAAGCTCAAAGTGGTGAGTTCAAGCAATACTATGATAATGGTCAACTTAAGAAGATAGGAATGCTGCACAAGGGCAAAACGATCGGCGAATGGAAGATGTACCACGCAAACGGTCAACTGAAGCAGATTGTCAATTTTAAGGACGGTAAAAAGTCTGGAGCTTTCAAATTTTATAATCAGAATGGAATGCTACAAAAATCTGGATTCTATGTAGATGATAAACGCAGTGGTGAGTGGCGAATTTTTACTGAAAAGGGGACTGTAAAACTTATTGGTCAATATGAGAATGATGTGGAAGTTGATCAATTCAAGTGGTTTGACAAGAAAGGAAAACTTGATAAAGCCGGTTTTTACAAAAATGGCCAGCCTCATGGCGATTGGAAACACTATCACACCAATGGACAGATTAAAGAAGTCGGTAAATTTGAAGAGGGTAAGAAAGTAGGGTTATTCAAATGGTTCCGTCAAAATGGAATGATTGAAAAAACGGGCTTCTATAATCAAAGTGTGCCCTCCGGTGAGTGGAAATCCTATTACGCTAATAAAAATCTTAAGGAAATTGGCAAATACCAGAAGGGCAAAATGAACGGCGAATTTAAGTGGTATTATCCCAATGGCCGTTTGCATAAATCTGGCAATTACAAACTAGGTAGAGCCGATGGAATCTGGAAGGCTTATCATCGAAATCAAGAACTAAAAGAAATCGGCCACTTCGTTGACAATAAATCTCACGGAGAATTCAAGTGGTACCATTTCAATGGAAAGCTCAAAAAAGTCGGCCATTATGACCACGGTAAGGTTACAGGAGATTGGAAGCTCTTCAGCGAACAAGGTACTTTGCAAAAAGTGATTGCCTATAAAAATGGACAGTGGATTGAAAAAGAAAGTCATTGAATAGTCTTAGACTCAGGTCTTTCGGCCTTATGACTATCAATCCACTGCTGGGCTAAATTCTGTGCCTTAATAATTTGAGGTCGAGTCATGCGCTTTGAGGCTGCTTCATCGCGCGAAGAATGTCCATCACGATGTCCATAAAAAGCCGCTATTTCAAACCACATGTGAGCTTTGACAAAGTCTTGTTGCACACCTATTGCATCATAATAAATTCTACCCAGCTGGTACTGAGCTTCAGCAAGACCACCCTTGGCAGATTCTTTAAGCCACCTGCGTGCTTCGTGATAATTCTGTGGAATTCCCATCCCGTTAAGAAACATTAAGCCCAGATTATACTGAGCGGCAGAATGTCCATTCTCTGCGGCTTTGCCAAACCACTTGATGGCTTTATGATAATCTTTCTGAACGCCTTTACCTTTTTCGAAATTCACAGCAAGATCGTACTGAGCTGATAACTGACCCTGATCAGCTGCTTTTTCATACCAACCAACAGATTTTGAATGACTACGATTTACTCCTAAACCAAATCTATGAATAAAGCCCAACTCATATTGGGCTAGGGCATGGTTTTGCTTAGCAGCCTTCATAAACCAGTTATAAGCCTTCTTGTAATCTTGTATCACAGCATGCCCATAAAAATACATAACACCCATATTATATTGAGCTGGTGCATGTCCTTGATTGGCTGATTTCTTAAACCACTCCACAGCCTTTAAAAAGTCTTGTCCAACCTCTTCTGTACCGCTGAAATAGGTCTCACCCATTAAATTCTGAACGATTGCATCGCCTTTTTCAGCTATGCGCTGCTGGTTTTCGAAAGGGGTGCCAGCTACAATAAAACTGACCGCGTAAACGAAAAATACTAAGCTAATAAATCGAAACATTGAATCACATCTATAAGGAAAATCTTCCTTATTCTAATTGACTTTCAAGTGTTTGACTACCGCCCCTAAACATTCTCATACCAGAATAACTTGTACAGTCATCTTTCTTGTGAATAAACTACTCTTTCTGTGTTCTAGATCACAAGAACACAGTCTGTTCTTAAAACGATCTTAATCAATTTGGCATTGCATAAGCCGAAAAGCGTTCCAACCAAGGCGTAGACAGATTATTGGCCTCTAAAATTTGTGAAGGCGACATTAAAGCTTCCAGTACTTTCAATCGTTTATTTGAATACTTATCACCGAAGTAGGCGGCAATGCTAAACCACATGTGGGCCTTCACAAAATCACGAATATCAGGGTGACCAACAA
>CAZYUV010000281.1:0-4246 GCA_964650625.1 uncultured bacterium | reverse complement strand
AAGATTTCACCTTCATTTTGGAGATTTGACTGATTCCAGCAATCTAATTCGCATAATTCAGAAAGTTCAACCAGATGAAATCTATAACATGGGAGCTCAATCACATGTCAAAGTTTCATTTGATACTCCTGAATACACATCTAACTCCGACGCCCTAGGCACCTTACGTCTTTTAGAAGCAATTAGAATCTTACATCTCGAAAAAAAGGTAAAATTTTATCAAGCATCCTCTTCTGAAATGTATGGTAAGGTTCAAGAATCTCCACAAACTGAAAAAACATCTTTCTACCCTCGCAGTCCTTACGGTGTCGCCAAATTGTATGCCCACTGGATAACCATAAATTACAGAGAATCGTATGGAATGTTTGCTAGCAATGGAATCTTGTTCAATCACGAGAGTCCACTTCGGGGAGAAACCTTTGTTACGCGAAAAATTACTCGAGCCGCATCTCGAATCAAATTTGGCTTACAAGATAAGACCTATTTGGGAAATCTCGATGCAAAACGCGATTGGGGACATGCTGCCGATTATGTTGAAGCTGTTTGGCGGATATTACAAAACGATACACCTGATGACTTTGTCATCGCTACGGGAAAATCATATTCTGTAAGAGATTTCGCCAACCTTGCATTTTCAATCGCTGGGTTCCAACTGGAGTGGATAGGCAAAGGTGTTGATGAAAAAGGAGTTTGTAAAGAATCGAGAGCAGTCCTAGTTGAAGTGGATCCAAGATATTTTAGACCTAGTGAGGTCGAATCTTTACTTGGCGACGCCTCTAAAGCTAAACAAAAGCTTGGTTGGAAACCCAAACATAGCTTTCAAACATTAGTGGAAGATATGATGAAATCAGATCTTCTGGAAGCAGAAAAACAAGCTGCTCTGAAATCGCAAGGCTATACCGTTATCGAACCGCACCAATAGCTTGAAGCTATCCTTTTAAAGGAGTCACTTTGATCCCTCTTATGAAAAATGCGTTCTTAAATGAACAAGAAGTACGAAAAAAACTGAGTCAGTTTATTCTGCAATGCGATCGATTTTCCATGGGAAAACTATGTCATCAATTTGAACTTGAATTCGCAAATTATCAAGGGAGCAAACACGCCGTCTTATTTAACAGTGGAAGTTCCGCAAACCTCGCCATTCTTCAAACCTATCTTAATCTAGGCAAACTAAAAAAAGGTGATCAAGTGGGCTTTTCAGCTTTGACATGGTCAACCAATGCCATGCCAATTATCCAACTTGGAATGGAGCCTGTTCCGATTGACTGTGACCCATCCACCCTAAATTGCATGTCTACAAATCTTAGGAATAGTCTAAAAGATTTCAATCTAAAAGCTTTTTTCGCAACTAATGTATTAGGTTTTTGTGGAGATCTAAAAAATATTCAAAATCTCTGTGATGAAAAAAATATACTTTTCATCGAAGATAATTGCGAATCTCTGGGAACAATAACAAATGGTAAAAAAACAGGCTCCTTTGGCGAAGCTGCATCCTTTTCTTTTTATGTTGCTCATCATATGTCCACAATTGAAGGAGGAATGGTTTGCACCCAAGACGAAGAAGTAGACACAATGCTAAGAATGGTACGAGCTCATGGTTGGGATCGCAATTTACCCGAAAAAACTAGACGAACTCTTCATATGAAACACAAATTGGAGAGCAAATTTAAGGCTAACTACACGTTTTACGATCTCGGATATAATTTAAGACCTACTGAAATCACAGGTTTTTTAGGACTCAATCAACTCCAATACCTTGAAAAAAGTAATTCATACCGTCATAAAACTTATAAATTGTTGTCTGAAACAATGCAAAATAACGAAGATTTAAGGCCTCCCGATTACAAGCATATCGACTTTCTTTCATGTTTTGCTACTCCTGTAATAAGTAGAACCAACAAATTACGTGATTACTACATAAATAGATTCCAAGAAGCCAAGATTGAAATCAGACCCATTATTGCAGGCAATATTCAAAATCAGCCTTTTTTCAGGAAATATATAGGAAGCAGCCATCAGCTCTTGGGAGCAGACCACCTAGATCAAAATGGATTTTATTGCGGATTATATCCTGATATCACTGAAGAAGAGCTTCAAGTAATCCAGAGTTGTTTGGATAGAGGTTAAATTGAAAATTAAAATTTTGTTAACAGGTGGCTCCGGCATGGTAGGCCGAAATCTGTTGGAACATCCTAAGATTAAAGATTATGAAGTATGGGCACCTAGTAGATTAGAGCTAAATCTTTTTGACGAAGCGAGTATTAAAAAATCCATTGTTAAATATAAACCCGACTTTATTCTGCACTGTGCAGGTAGAGTTGGAGGAATAAAAGCAAATATTGCAAAGCCAGTTGAATTTTTAGTGGAAAATTTCGATATGGGACGCAACCTTCTAATGGCGGCAAGAGACTCTGGGCTTAATTTGAAAATTATAAATCTGGGTAGCTCCTGCATCTACCCGAAAGATCATCAAGGCCTTCTACGCGAAATAGATTTAATGAGCGGCTATCTAGAGCCAACCAATCTGGGATATTCGCTGGCCAAGATTTCTGTAATCAAATTGGGAGAATTTATTACAGAAGAGTCCTCTAATGTAGTTTGTAAAAGCCTTATTCCATGTAACTTATATGGCCCCTATGACAAATTTGACTTAGAAAATGCACACTTAATTCCCAGTGTCATCAACAAAATTCATCTTGCAAAACAGTCCGGTGATGAAAATATCACCATTTGGGGCACAGGAAAGGTTAGAAGAGAGTTTATGTATGCCTCGGATATAGCCGATTCGATTTGCTTCGCGATCAAAAATTTTGATAGAACTCCACCATTATTGAACGTTGGCTGGGGTAGCGATCATACAATTCATGAATATTATACGGAAATTGCATCGGTACTTAACTGGAATGGACAATTCAAGTTTGATCTTGAAAAACCAGAGGGTATGAAACGGAAACTAATGGATGTCAGTAGTCAAAAGCTCTGGGGATGGAGTCCGAAGGTTTCATTAAAAGATGGTATTGCTAAGACCTATAATTATTATCTAAAACATGGTTTAACTGGCTAAATAAAGTTCATAGAAAAATGATCACAGAATAAAAGGCTAGCTCATTCGCATTTTTTGATGCCAGGTCCAAGCGGTCGAAACAATATCTTCTATGCTATTCAATCTAGGTCTCCATCCAAGTAAATGCCGAGCTTTTTCACTTGAACCTATTAGTGAAGCTGCATCCCCTTCACGGCGCTCGCCTAATTTTATCGGCACGGGCTTACCCGTAACTTTCTCTACCACTTCAATAATTTCTTTTACGGTAAAACCTTCGCCATTACCGAGGTTAAAATGATTACATCTCTGATTTTCAATCATCCAATCAAGGGCCAAAAGATGGGCTTGTGCCAAATCGTTCACATGAATATAGTCTCGAATACATGTACCATCTCTAGTGTCATAATCGGTTCCAAAGACGGTAATATTTTCACGGACCCCCATTACTGCATCCAGAATTAATGGAATCAAATGAGTCTCGGGATCATGTTTTTCCCCTACCTCACCATCTGGGTCAGCACCACTTGCATTGAAATAACGAAGTATAGTGGATTTCAAACCGTGGGCTAGCTCAAAATCCTTCAATATTTGCTCCACCATAAATTTGGACCAACCATATGGATTAATGGGATTTCTTGGATGATTCTCATCCAAAGGCAAATATTGTGGTTCTCCCATGATGGCACACGTGGAACTGAATATAAAATACGGCACATTATGCTGAACCATCTTATTGAGTAAAGTGACTGTTTTCGAAACGTTATTATCGTAATATAAACCTGGTTTTTGAACCGATTCACCGACTGCGATGAATGCCGAAAAATGCATTACGGCTTTGATATGATATTGAGTGAAAATTCTGTCCAGCAAATCTTCATCGGCCATATCACCTTCAATCAACTCGCCCCACTTAACGAAATCACGATGCCCGTAACTCAAATTATCTAAAACAAGAGTTTCATGGCCTGCCTGATTCAGCATTTTGTTTGTATGAGAACCTATGTAACCAGCCCCTCCAACCACGAGAACTTTCTCATTACTCACGGAAGCTCCTTAAAATATCTAATAGTTTGATTCAAACCTTCTCTAAGATCAATCTTTGGATTCCAGCCCAATACTTCACGCGCAAGTGAGATATCTGGTTGGCGTTGATTTGGGTCGTCTACAGGACGACCCTTATTAATAATTACGCTCCCAGAATCT
>CAZYUV010000280.1:0-4258 GCA_964650625.1 uncultured bacterium | reverse complement strand
TCATAGGATGAACCAACATTGATTTTGTTCTATAACCTGTAGATTTATCCACATTACGATTGAAAGCATAATCACATTCTGATGGAATCTCATATGCATCTGCAATCTTCAAACACTCACCGGTAACACCAACATATCCTGCCAAGCTTCTTTTACTTACAGGCATAGCCAAATCCATTTTTAAGTTCTGTTGAAGGGTGTCATTCTGAAAGTAGGAGAAAATCAATTCTATCGGCTTATTACGATTATTGTATCGAACAACACAAATACTGCCTGCATCAGCATTGGTTAATTCCCGACTCTTCTTCAAAATCAAATTCATCAAAATGAATGGATCCGAAATGGAGCTTAAAGATTGCCCAATCTCATTGAGCTCCCTCAATTTATGAGACTCGCGTTCCAAGTTCCATCTTAGATTCTCTAGGGTCTGGTCTGACTCAAATCTATGGCGGGCCTGATCCACTATGCTCTTATAAATAATCTCATTGATTGGAAGCATCATGGTTCCAAATGCGTCCAGTTGTTCAAAAGCGTCAGGACAGTCTTTATTTTCAATCAACCTCACCAGAAGAGGTCGCTGCTCCGGAGGGTTTTGCTCGACGAATTCAAGGTAAACGGGCAAGTCTTTTGCATGCAGTAAAATTAGGGGTTTAGGATAATCATAGGGCTTCTTGCAGTAATCGAAAAGAGATGAAAACTGCACTCCAGAAAGGTGGGGAATATCATCCGGTGGAAGACTACTTACTACATGTAGCACATCTAAT
Organism: uncultured bacterium; assembly: GCA_964650625.1. Classification (GTDB taxonomy): domain Bacteria; phylum Muiribacteriota; class UBA6191; order UBA6191; family UBA6191; genus JAYZAC01. The sequence goes on along the minus strand of CAZYUV010000280.1, from coordinate 3,494 downwards.
GTCACAAAGGTTCCTTAACTAGCGAGTTTCCAAGCTTTACATTTAATAACCTCAATAGTATTTTATCGGCAAGTAAAAAACAACTTTTCAGCCTAAGAACTGAACGTTTAATCTTGACAAAATTTCCATTGTTTTCAAAGGGTTGGTATGATTTCAGAAAAAAAACTCTCTGACTATCTGGCTGTAATTCGCGGGTCTCATAGAGATCCATTTTCTATTTTAGGTATGCACGTCGAAGAAGCTGCAGAGGCTCCTGTTGTAATAGTTAGGGCATTCAGACCTGATGCCACAAAAGTTTCTGTAATTGAAACCGCCACCGAAAAAGAGTTTCCTATGAAGCTTCTTGATGACGAAGGTTTATTTGAGTTACTTATGCCTCAACGGCAAGAAATTTTCGATTATAAGCTTCGAATCGAGAACGAAGAGGGTTTCTCTGTCGAATTAATCGATCCATATTCGTTTTTGCCCGTGATCACTGAATTTGATCGACACTTGTTTCTTCAAGGCGTGAATTACCGTGCTTTTGAAAAAATGGGGGCACACCCTATGACTGTTCAAGGAATCAAAGGGACCTATTTCAGTGTTTGGGCTCCAAATGCTCTGAGGGTTAGTGTGGTAGGTGACTTTAACTATTGGGATGGAAGTATCCATTGCATGCGCATGCTTGGTGAATCTGGCATTTGGGAACTTTTTATTCCGGGCATAAGTCAAGGCGCTCTATACAAATTCGAACTTGAAACTCCCAATCACCAGTTAGTTCAGAAAGCTGACCCATTTGGAACGTACATGCAACTACCTCCAGAAACAGCTAGCGTTGTTTACGATCTTCAAGGATACCAATGGGGAGATCAAAAATGGATGAAGGAGCGACCGAAGCGTGACCATCTCAAAGAGCCGATGGCCGTGTATGAAGTTCATCTGGGATCATGGCTGCGAGATGATAATAACGAAATGCTGAATTACCGCGATATTGCAGAGAAGCTGGGTGATTACTGTCAACAAATGGGTTATACGCATGTGGAGCTATTACCTGTTAGTGAGCATCCATTTTATGGTAGCTGGGGATATCAAGTAGTCGGATATTACGCCCCCACTTCTCGCCACGGGACACCCCATGACTTCATGGCCTTCGTTGACCATCTCCATCAATGTGGTATTTCTGTCATCCTCGACTGGGTTCCAGCACATTTTCCGAAAGATGGACATGGCTTAGGATATTTTGATGGTACGGCACTGTTTGAGCACGCTGACCCTCGGAAAGGAGAGCAACTTGATTGGGGAACTCTCGTTTATAATTATGGACGAGCAGAAGTACAAAACTTTTTAATCTCTAACCTTATTTACTGGTGTGAAAAGTATCATATAGATGGTTTTAGGATGGATGCGGTAGCCAGCATGCTTTATCTAGACTACTCAAAGCCTGATGGGGGGTGGGTACCTAATGAATATGGTGGCCGCGAAAACTTGGAAGCCGTTGAATTTCTAAAGCATGCCAACTCCATAGTCCATGAAAAATATCCAGGCGTTCTAATGATAGCCGAAGAATCCACATCATGGCCTGGTGTATCTAGGCCACTACACTTAGGAGGATTAGGGTTTGACTTAAAGTGGAACATGGGATGGATGAATGATGTCCTAGAATTTTTCTCCAAAGATCCTGTCTTTCGAAAATATGATATGAATAAACTGACTTTCGGAATCTTGTATGCTTGGAGTGAAAATTTTATTCTTGTCCTCTCACACGATGAGGTAGTTCATGGTAAATACTCCTTACTCAACAAAATGCCAGGTGACGAATGGCAAAAGTTTGCTAATCTACGCTTGCTTCTTGGTTATATGTACTCTCAGCCAGGTAAAAAACTTCTCTTCATGGGAGGGGATATTGGCCAGCAAATCGAGTGGAATCACGACCAAGGGCTAGACTGGCATCTACTTGAATACCCACTTCATTACGGCATTAATCACTACATGCGAGATCTTCTACAATTGTATCGTCGTAATCCAAGTATGTACTCATTGGATTGTGAGTCCGATGGATTTGAATGGATCGATTTTCATGACGCAGAAAACACTATAATTTCTTACCAGAGAAAAACTAAAAATCCTGCCGATACACTTATCTTTGTATTCAATTTTACGCCCATAAATAGAGAAAACTATAGGGTTGGAGTTCCTTTTTCGGGACGCTACGAAGAGATACTTAACTCAGACTCGGAATATTATGGGGGCTCAAACACTGGTAACCCTGGTACGAGATTCGCCGAGGAAACCTGGACTCAAGATCAACCTTATTACTTGAATCTAACTATTCCACCGTTAGGCATGATAGTAATACGACCCCTTGATGCACCTAAAATGACGGAAGTTGGACCTGATAAAAAATTACTCAAGGTATATCAAATGCCTGAGGGGATAAAAGTGCCAAAACCGAAAAAGAAAAAACAACCTTCAAAGAGAAAGACTGGCTCAAACAAGAAATCAGCCGCAACTGATACCTCAAAAGTCTAGTCAATACAATGGATTATTTACTTTTTTTTGTAGCATTTATTTCGCTTATGGCTTACTTACAGAATGAAGAAGAGGAACCCGGAACTGATGAGGTTCACCTCTACTACTATCGCAATGATGCAAATTTTCATGATTGGCATATGTGGATCTGGAACATCGATTCCGCTTCTTCTGGCCAATCAATTGAAGCTGAATTAGTGGAAGCTAACAGATTTAGAGCTCGTTATAGAATTCCTCTCGGAAATATAGGCAACATCGGTATTCTGCCGTATCGTGACGGATGGAAAGATAAAGATGGTCCCGATAGATTACTTAATAATGCTAACAATAAAGCTAGAGGGCAGAGAATTTATCTAGTTGAAGGTGAACCTGACTTGAGAACTACAAAGCCTGTAATACAGCCACCCTTAAAAAATGCATTCCTTGATAGTAAAAATTCTATCCAAATCCAATTTCCTTGTGCAATTAACCAAGAAAGCCCAGAAAAAATATTGAAGATGGTTAAACTTGAAAGACCTGATGGTAAAAAAATTCCCATAAAAGAAGTGCACCTCAGTGAAAATCATCTGGAAGCCATCCTAGTTCTTCAAAAAAACCTTGGAATTAATGATAAAGAACTTTGTAAATATGAAGTTCATGTAAAAGGTTTTAAGAAAGTTTTCTTACAACCTAGGGGAATACTGTTTCAACAAGAAATTAACTATTCTGAAGAAATGGGTCTTATTGTCGATGAACAATTAACGTTTCGTTGTTTTGCTCCCACCGCTCGTGAAGTAAGTGCAATGATATTCAATGATGCCGGATGCATCAATGATGAAACTGAACCTTCTCATATTATACCTATGACTGAGATCCGACCTGGGTTATGGGAAGTTACAACAGCTAAACAAGATAGAATGGGTAAATACTACAGTTATCTTGTTAGTGGCTCAGATTATGGTCAAATTCAAAAACGAGAAGCTATTGATCCGTATGCGAAACTTGTT
>CAZYUV010000279.1:0-4269 GCA_964650625.1 uncultured bacterium | reverse complement strand
CCATTGTACGACCACCAATACTACCTTTTCGATCCCTCTTTGAGCGCGTATGCGTGGATCGAGGAAGCATTGCATATTCAGCAGTAGCCCAACCTTCGCTCTTCTCCATTTGAAAAGGCGGAACTCCACTTTCTACTGTACAAGTACATAAAACACGGGTATGACCAAAACTAACAATTACCGCACCTTCAGCATATCTATTTACACCAGTTTCAATCTTAATAGGCCTCATTTGCTGATTACTTCTTTCGAAACTACGCTTCATAATTCTTCCTTAAAAAAATAAATCCCGGTAGATATCTACCGGGATTAACTAAATATCTTATCTAAAAAATTTCGATAGCCTCAGCGCGGTTACGGAGTTCCTCTGAATAAGCTTGAATCACTTCATAGCGCTTACGATTCTTTAATTCATTCATTATAGAAACCTTAGCATCAGCTAAGCTAGGTTCTTTTGCTTCCTTCTTGCTCTTCAATCGAACAACATGCCAACCAAAAGGGCTTTTAGCAAGCTTGGGAAGGATCTGACCCGGCTGTAATTGCTCAATCTCTGAACCAATCTGTGCATCAAAACCCACTTCTGCCAGTGGGTGAGTACCACCATTTTTTTCAAAATTTGATCTATCTACATTCAGCCTTGATTTGCCTGCGGCATCAAATTGCATTAGTCCATCTTTAATGCTCTTCAACTGCATCTCAGCGTCTTCTTTAGTTCTATAGGCAATCTGCTGAATCAAAACCTCGGCTGGCGTAGCATATTTACTTCGATTCTCATTAAAGTAGGTTGCTATTTCTGCCTCCGTTACTTTTAAGGTAATTGCCTGGCGAACCTCTTCTTTGACTAAATCAAAAGATTCATAACTCAATGCTTCTTCAGCAGTGACCTTCAAGAGAACTGTACGATCTCCTAAATCAATTGGCGAACTGATTCCTCCAGAAGCCAAATACTTCAAGCGCGCCAAAACTTTATTGTGTAGAGTCTGACCCATACCCAAGTCCTCTAAAACCCATGCATCCGAATCTTTAAAGGAATTGTCCGCTGCCAGTTTCAAGTTCTTGACAGCACCAGCACTCTCGCGACCGCCACTTGAATCTGAGAATGTTTTCACCAAAGCTGAGAAATCAACATCTGAAGTTAATTTACTACTCAACTCACTAACACGTTCTTTGTAAAAATCTTCTAACTTCTGCTCCTCAAGAGCCTTACGGACTTTATCTTTAACATCTTCGAAAGCACGCACTTTAGGAGCTTGTTTTCTGAGTAATTGAACTAGATGCCAGCCATTAGATGTTTCTACAGCTTCTGAAATCTCACGATCCTTAAGCGTTCTTAGAGTTACAAGAATAGGCATATCTAAACTGTCCGCGCCTGTACTAAGATCTTTTATCTTTTCGGGATCATTACCTTCTCCCAGAAAAACTCCTTCAATAAGGCCTGAATTTACCTTAGAGGCTCCCAACGAATACTTCGCAATCAATTCATCAAAAGTAGAAATTTGAGCTCGTAATTCAGCATCGATAACATCGAGTTGCTGATCGGCTACTTCTTGAACCTTTTTATCTTGAACATCTTCTATAATACGATCGCGAACTTGGTCTAGAGGCTTTGTATGAGCTTCCATACGCTCTTCAAGTCGTACCAAATGATAACCGAACTTAGTTTTAATTGGTTCTGAAACTTGAAGAAGCTTGGTCTCCTTATTAAAACAGTAAGCATCGAAAGCTGGAACCATGTCTCCCTGTCTAAAAGAGCCCAAACTCCCCCCATTTGGACCGCTTGGACCATCTGAATGAGTCTTAGCCGCTTGCTCAAAAGCCACATCACCTTTTCTTATCTGAGCTAATATTCGCTCTGCTTTCTTGAGTGCTTCAGATTCATTTCGATTTTTCGTATCAATTAAAACATGAGAGGCTTTAACCATCTTTTCCATTGTGAATTCAATACTATTGTCTTTATAGTATTTTTTTACCTCATCATCGCTAACTTTGATTGTTCGAGCTAACTCTTTCTTATCCAGATAAAGATGCTTTAAATCGACTTTTTCCGGTGCAAGGTAACTATCTTGGTTAGACATGAAGTAACTCTTCTCATCCTCATCCTTTATAGACGCAAGTAATTCTTCCTTTTTACTGGGCTCATAACGCTTAATAACAAGACTCTCTATATCAACTACGCGGGGAGATCTCCAACGGTCCTTATGGTTATTATAATAAGACTTAAGATCCTGATCGCTAACTTTTTCTGAAAGTAAATTTCGAATTTCCTCTTTGACACTTTCTAAAGGCTTTATATTCCCTTCTGAGTCCTTGTACTTACTACTTTTATAAAGTGCATAATAAGATTCAATATCTTCATCTGGCACCTCAATAGTTTGAAATAGTTTAGACTTTACCTCATCCACCACATAATCTTTGTTCAGGTATGCTCGAAGTTCTTCTATTCCAGACCAACCGTTGCGTTTGATCTGTTGAGTAAAGCGCTCTTGCCCCCCATTACTAGACATCAAACTCCCTAATCTGGCCGTAACCTTTCCACTCACATCAATCTTGTGCCGACTTGCCTCGATCACCATCAACTCATTGCTGATCAACTCTTGAAGAAATTGATCAGTCATCATTGAGCGATAGCTTTTAGGGATATTACGGAGTCGTTCTACCATTTGAGTTGCTATAAGCATTCGATTGAGTTGTCCTTCAGTGATCGTACTGGAAGTACCATTCATCTTCACAACAGCGAGTGGCTTGGATGAGAGCACATTGAACTCTGGGTCTACCTGCGGTGCAGCCTCCGCTGACCTTTGTCGTTGCTGCGCCTGCTGCTCTTGGTAACTCCTGTTTTCCAGGAAAGAAGCGGCTCCAATAAAAAAGATAGAAATAGTAAAAGAAATCACAATAAACCATATGATTCCTTTCATTCGACGTCTGATTTTCTCTACTAGCATCTAAAACTCCTGCTTTCAAGCGGGTTTTGAGTGGATAATCACATTCTTGGGGTGCCGAATTATAACCATGGACATTTCAGAAATCAATGTTAATTAAAGACAATGCAATTCCGATTCACAGTTAATGACGAAGTGGATTCTTTACGTTTGCCTGTGTGCCTTATTGTTTTGTAGTGAACTATTCGGCATGAAAGCCTTTGACTCACTTGATCAAACTCATTTTTTAAAAGAGCGTTTTATCGAATTGCTCGATTCAAAATTGGGCCAATCTGTGGGTAACCCAGTAACAGCTCCTAAAGATGCTGATCGATATACAGTAGCCATCTATGTCACTCGCTGCGTTAGGAAGTTGCGATCCGAACAACACGTTATAATTGATGATGAAAAAAGCATCACAACATTACTTTATCTAATACGAGAACTTAAAACTGAAATTAGCATGCTAAACATGGATGCACTTCAATTTGAACTTGAGATTGAAAGTCGCTTCCATAAGCCTAGAAATAGACCTAATAAAAATAATAACCATAAGAAAATAGCCATTCAATCACTCGAAATACAAGCCCAAAGTAATAGTTCAAATAATAATGATTTTAAAAGTCTAGTTGATCTTACCGTAGTGGGCCTTAATCAAATCGAAGGTTATTTAAGACTCGGGGTTAATCAGCGCAATGAAACAAATCCACACGCAAAACAAAACCCTCGTCTTCTCGTGGATGAAGCAAAAATTTCCTATACTGGAAACAAATATTTGGAAGAAGTTAGCATGGGTAAATATGCTCCCAATTTAGGCATGGGGCTCAGCAGTGCTTCAAACATGGAAGGAGTAGAAGTACTGGGTAATTATCATGACTACAGATTTCAACTTGGATATTTTGACGGCCTATTTGCTGCAGTCACCTCTCCACTTTTATTAAATCTTCCAGTTACTTTTTACACCATGCAAGAAAAGTCATTCTCTCCAGTGAAAGATTGGGATCAGAAATTACACAGGGATCGATATCACTCAGGCTTATATTTCGAGCATTTAGGTTCGGCTTACAAATTAAGAACCGAATTCGCTGAATTTAATGAATCAGGAGTCAAAGAAGGAAAAGCCGATGAACAAAGATCCTTTTCATTAAGCCTTGATATTTTTGCCACACAAAAACTCCAAATTGGAGGCGCAATGACACATACGGGAGAAAATTTCCAAGCTCGCCAAGGGCAAGGCGGCCTGCGAGGAGCCGGTAATTTTGAGTCTACGGATAAAGTACTTCAAAAAGAAGTTCTAAAGTCTTTGTCTAAGTATTTTGGAAAAGATATTTACGCTGTCCCAGGAACTTCA
>CAZYUV010000278.1:0-4274 GCA_964650625.1 uncultured bacterium | reverse complement strand
TGTTGTGCGTCAATGAGCGGTTCAGTATGATGTTTAATATTCCCAAATCTGATTTGTTAGAAAGGATTACTATGCGCATTTTAGCTCTCGAATTAGCCCGAATTAGTGAAGCCACGGCGATTGCAGCCTCTGAATGGGTTGGGCGAAGGGACGCCAAACTGGCTGACCAAGCTGCAGTTGATATTATGCGCAGTGGATTCAACAATCTGGATATTAATGGAACCATTGTTATAGGAGAAGGCGAGCGAGATAAGGCTCCGATGCTTTTTATTGGTGAGAAAGTAGGAAACCCTGAAAGCGATCTCGTAGTAGATATTGCTGTAGACCCTCTAGAGGGAACCAGTTCTGTTGCTTATGGCAAAGATGAGGCGATGGTGGTAATGGCGGTTGCGGGTAAAGGTGATCTTTTAGAAGCGCCAGATGTTTACATGAAGAAAATAGCAGTAGGTCCAAAATGTCTTGGAGTTGTTGATATTAATGCTAGTGTACAGGAAAACATCTCATCGGTCGCCAGAGCTTTGGGTAAACAAACCAAAGACGTAGTTGTTATGGTGTTAGATCGTGAGCGTCATTATGACTTGATCGATTCTATTTGTGCCACTGGTGCTAAAGTTCATACATTTACAGATGGAGATGTTTCAGCTTGCATGGCCACTTGTATCGAAGACTCTGGAGTAGACTTATATATGGGCATAGGAGGAGCTCCTGAGGGAGTTTTGGCAGCGGCCGCTTTGCGTTGCATGGGCGGAGAATTTCAGGGGCAATTATGTTGGATTAATCCTGATGAAAAAGAAAGGTTGGATGCTGCTGGATATACGGATTTATCCAAAGTTTATCGTACTAGAGATTTAGCAGGCGGAAACAATATTTTCTTTGTTTCTACAGCAGTTACCAATTGTAGAGGTTTAAAAGGAGTTAGGTTTCTGGGGAATGGTCGCGTTGTCACAAACACCCTTGTGATGAGAACCGAGAGCGGCACGATACGTAATATTGAAGCAGTCCACGATATGACTCGAAAAGATTTGAAGCAAATCTAACTATCTTCAGATATCTTTGCTTGGGTGCCTGGTTTTATTAAGGATGGACCGACTATAAAGTCCATTCTTAGCCAACTTTGACAGTATTTGCATTGAAAATTTAAGGTGTGAAACAGTTTAATTCTAGGTATTTCTTCTAGCTTTATATTCGAGAATTTATGGCACTCAGAGCACTGGACTTTGAAGTAGTCTTTGGAGTTGTTACGTCTCATTTAATCTCCTAGAATGACTCCAAAGATTCTTAATTGGCTCAGGCTGAGAAATTTATATTTGATCCAATTCCGATCTCAGAAAAAATATCACTTTTGGTTCGACGCTTGGGCCGACTCTCAGATGATTTCGATTTACGACCTTGGGGTTGCTGTTTTTTGTTCCCCATAAAATTATCTAGGCTTTGGTAAAAGTTGACCATTTTGATCCTTTCATTCTTATTATCGACAAAAAAGGTCTTAATTTCACTATTTTTGTAACTTTTTAAACAATTATTATATTATTTTGTCCTTTTTTGTATGGCTTTGAACTAGGTCCTCACTTGAATTAAACTTTAATCTGGACATCATTTATGGGTATTGAAACAAAATAGTATGATCAAGGTAAAAGTCGAGCCGATTCAATTTCAAGGTGCCTATTTAGACTTCGATGGTCAATTTGATTTTACTTTTCCACTAAATCGTAAAATGCGACTTGATCATTTTTTAAAATGTCTCACCACATTCGTAAGTCGTAATTTTTGGGTTCAAGCCATCGAACAAAGGTTGCTTACAGTCAACGATCGATTTCCTCACAAATCGATGAAACTATCTTCGGGAGACCGCATTCAGTTCGACTACTATAGGCTCTATAAAGCTCTTCGAGGAGAAGATTTAGAAGTCAAAATTCCCTATGAAGTTCTTTACGAGTGTGATCATTACATATTAGTTAATAAGCCCTCTGGATATCTTATTCACCGGGTCGGATTTCTAGACTATTCACTGGTGAGCCAAGTAGCTAAAGATCGTGGTGAAACTCTATATATTGTGCATCGTTTGGATAAATACACTTCTGGTGTGTGTTTATTCGCTCGATCTTCTTCGTCCGCAGCGAAATTAACAGAGGTATTAAAAGATCATGGTTTTTCTAAATATTACTTGGTGGCTAGTGAGTATAAATTGAACCGTGCTTCAGGTTTAGTGAAATGGCCCATAGGTGGCGATGACCCTCGTATTCATAAAAAAAAGCAAAAAATTGATATTGAGGATGGCCAATCGGCGAAAACGCGCTATCGGTATTTAGGTTTTAGAAACAATTTACATTATTACTTTGTCAGAATTTTTACAGGTCGTCAGCATCAAATTAGAGTTCATTTTCAAGCGTTAGGTGCTCATGTCTACGGGGATGAATTATATAGTTACGAGGACTATTCACATTTTGAGCCAATGCATGATTTTTCTGAGAAAGATTTGGGTTTGCATGCTATCAGGTTACGATTCAGATGTCCTTACAATGGAAGTCAAGTAGTTGTAACTCATCGACCTTCACGGGTTCCCTTTAATGGGTTCTTCAGTTAGTATCACACACCTCATGTTAGCGGACCATTTTTCACTGAACTCTTATTCTTTTGATTTAGATTCTGAAAGAATTGCTCAAAATCCAGCATCTAGAAGAATAGATTCAAAATTACTTAATGCTCTAGACTGGCCCTTGCAGGACTTAAAATTCAGTCAATTGCCAGAATTAATAGAGAAAAACTTTCCCAAAGGGGTGCTTTTTGTCACTAATAATACTGAGGTTATGAGAGCTAGATTAATAGGGCGAAAGACTAGTGGTGGAAAAGTAGAGACTTTGCTTTTTGAATCTAAAGGGGAGTTTTTGTGGAGGGGTTTTTTTAAACCTGGTAGACGTTTGCAGGTAGGAACTGAAATTTATTTCAGTGAGGAAAACTATGGTGTGATTCAAGAAAAGCATCATGATGGTTCGATGACTATGCGCTGGCATGGTAGAGATTCTGTAATGGATTTTATGCAGAATCATGGGATCTTGCCTTTGCCGCCTTATATCAAGAAATTTGAGGGTGATCCTGGACGCTACCAAACAGTGTATGCAAAAATTCCAGGTGCTAGCGCAGCTCCCACGGCGGGCTTGCATTTCAATCAAGAAATTATGGATGAACTTCGTGATTTAGGCTGCGATTTCACAGAGTTGACTCTTCATGTTGGTCCTGGAACATTTAAATCGATTGAGCAGGATGATGTGCGCGATTATCAAATTCATGGAGAATGGATTAATGTTCCTGAAGATTGCGTTAAAAAAGTGGGTTTAGCTCGAACGAATGGGCAGCCCATTGTTTGTGTGGGTACAACGGCTCTCAGAAGTTTGGAGGCTGTTGAGCGTTTGAATGGTTTGAATAAATCTTGGCAAGGTATTACCAATATTTATATCTATCCAGGACAGACAATTGGCAGTTGCGATTATTTACTGACAAACTTTCATTTGCCTTGCAGTTCATTATTGGTTTTGATTGCGGCGTTCACAGGTTTTGATTTATACAAAAAAATGTACGATCACGCCATATCTGGAGATTATCGTTTTTTCAGTTTTGGTGATTGTATGCTTCTAAAAAACAACAGTTGATTGGATTAGTGACTATGGAATTTCAATATCATTATTTACTGTTAGGTCTAGTTCAAGGTCTCACTGAATTTTTACCCGTTTCCAGTTCCGGTCATCTGGTGCTTTTTGAGAGGCTTTTAGTTAAAGGGATGTCATCTTCGTCTCAATTAACGGTTAACGTAGCTTTTCATATGGGGACTTTGGTGGCAGTGATGGCGTATTTTCGAGAAGAAATCTGGGAGTACCTGAAGGCCACGATCAAATTTGTAATGGTTCCTCGAAGACCACTAAATGATGTCCAATGGGAAGTTTTAATGGTTTTGCTACTCAGTATTCCTACTGGTGTTCTAGGTTTAGCTATGAAAAAGGGGGGAATTGAGGGCATTCCGACCTGGGGTGTTCTATTGGCATTGAGTGTAACTGCATTTATATGTTTTGGTATTGATAGGGTTAATAAGAAAAATTCATCGTCTAATAAAATTATGCCTCATCATGCTCTCATTCTAGGATTAGTGCAGGGAATTGCTGTAGTTCCAGGAATATCTCGCTCGGGTTCGACTATTTTTGCAGGACTTTTATGCGGATTTTCGCGTGAAAAAATGGCAAGTTTCTCTTTTTTAATGTCGATTCCAGCTATCACAGGAGCTT
>CAZYUV010000277.1:0-4284 GCA_964650625.1 uncultured bacterium | reverse complement strand
TGATACACCCGTCAATCTGGCTCCAGGACTTCTAAAACCTGGCATTAACATCTCTAGCCACGCTATAGATTTTGTAATCTCAGGCAAACCTGACCAAACAGTCCACTGGGTAGGAGATTATAATGATTGGTCCATGGAAAAATCATTAAAATACGAAAAAGATATCCAAGGGTTCCGCTTTCATATGCCGGCCTCAAGTTTCGGAATCTATTTTTATAAATGGGTAGTAGATGGTAATTGGATTCTTGATCCTAACAACCCTGAATATTATACGAACGGTACAATGGGCACAAATTCTATGGTGAAAATGCCCGCATATCATGAACCATTTGAAATCTTATCACCTAAACTGCAAAACACTCGTAGTGAATTAATACGATACGAAGTGAAGTCAAAAGCATTGAAGCAGAGTCGACAAGTTTATGTATATTACCCCGAAGAGTATTTTCGTTACGATCAAAAAAGCTTCCCTCTTCTAGTTATGCAGGATGGTTCTGAATGTGTGGACTTGCTGCCTGCAAAAGATGTTTTTGATCACCTTATAGCCAAGCAAATGATTCGTCCATTCGTATGTATATTAGTTAGTCCAAAGCCAGCAGAAAGGGATAAAGATTATATTTTTAATAACTCCTTTGAACGATTTTTAGCTCAAGACTTAATTGAATGGACTGGAGAACAAAAAATTAGAGTTTCGGAAAACCGCTTTGAGAGAGCAATTTTAGGGTACTCACTAGGTGGGTTGGTATCAGTTCGAACAGCCCTTCATCATCCTGATGTCTATGGCCTAGCGGGTGGCGAAAGTTCCGCTTTTTGGCCTCGAGACTTCAAAATTTTTGATGAAATGATGCAATGCAATCCTCAAGGTACACAATTTTATCTCGGTTGCGGCAATCTGGATGGCGGACAACAAATGACCGCACTCATGACAAATTTATTAACTCGCCTAAGTATTCAATACCAAAGTCGCATCTCTATAGGGGGACATGACTGGTACTATTGGAAGACACATCTACGTCACTCTTTACAGTATTTCTTCCCGATATAGCAGATGTTTCTTGTAAAATAGAATTATGACATCAATTCGAAAAATACCGGGAAGCTCTCACCAACAGAATGATAGGGAGCTTGCTCAAGGCTTATATGATAAAAGTCAATACGCAGAAGCGCTGAAGCTTCTACAGCGTTATAGTCTCGATGAAATGGATGTACCAACTCGATTTTTAATGGGCAAAATCCATCTTAAACTAAATCGATTTATAGAGGCTAAACTGTATCTCGAGAGAGTTTTTTCTGAAGATCAAAAAAATAAGCAAGCTTTACGTCTACTAATTGAAACGCATGACTGCCTGAATGAATATCAAATGGTTTTGTTTTACCTAAATCATTTGTTCAAGTTAGATGGAGATGTGAATCAAGATATTCAAAATGTACTAAAACTTTATAGAAGGTTAGGCTTGTACGACCGTGCCATTGAACTCCAGGAAACCATGGATCGAAATGAATTTTTTCATGAAGATTATTTGGAGGAAAAAATTCTCATGGCTCTGGAGATTGAAAATCAACAATTAGCAGTAAAAATCCAGAAAGAAAATAAAGAGTTGTTGCGACGCCGGCCTTCTCTGCAACGTTCACTCAGAAGACTTCAGAGAGGTGCTCCGTTCTTAGGATTACGTAAACGAATGTATCTACGATGGGGCCGTATTCTACTAGGCAGTCTAGAAGATAATGGTGTTGATGAGGACCCTGTATACGACAAATTCAAATTCGACTTATCCAGATTATATGAAACTTTTTTGCGATTTTTTGATATATGCGCTGTCAATCACATTAAGTTCAGAGGTGTAAGTTCTACAAGTTCAGAAGAGGATCATATTGCTATTGTCCTCTCTCAAATCTTGAACATTCCATTCATAACAGATTCAGAACAGAGTTTGCGATCAAACCTTCCTCTTCTATATTTACATTCTATGTGGAAAACAGAGTTTCATGAACTTGAGGGAGTGCACTTAGCACTAGCCATTCATAACGGTCACCTCAACAAACCTCATGAACTGCCTGATTTTGCGGGCGTAGTGATTACTAATGAAATTCAAACTTCAACAATTTTGGATAATACAATTCCTGAAAATCCTCAAAGACTCTATACGATGATGTTCGAAAAACGACATATATCTAGCATGAATTTTGAATCTAGAGAATCAATGTACGGTCTACAAGATTTAAACTTCCAAAAAAATTGTGATGTCAAAATTTCCAGACTGCCAGGTTTTCAAGATGTTCCAAGAAGAAAACCCTGGGACTACAAATATCTGAGAGAAAGTCTACAAGAAGATGGACTACTTTATTCAAAGAGTTTGTTACAAACTCATGGTCAAACACAAATGCCCAAAAGTCAGATTCGTGAACTACTAAACGCATGCAAAAACTGGGGATACAATAGTGCAAAAACCTTACAGTACTGCTACAAAGTACAACCAGATTTAACTATGAATTTCATCCTTCCAGATTTATCCAAAACAAAATTAAGTCTTCGATTATTACCAAATATTGGTCATCTAGATATTCTACCAATACTTAAAAAGCTTATGCTTGAAAATCAGTCTGTGCTTATTCAATCAGGAACTTGGGTTAATCTAATTTTTGAACCCGAATTTGAATCATGGCTCCAACTTCGAATGCAGCAAAGCAATGATATTCCATACCTTCTGGAGGGTTTTTTAAAACTTGCGGAATTCCATAGTTTTAAGCCACATTGGCTATCAAATACTGTTGAAAAAATAAGCTCACAAAAAGACTGGGATACATGGGCTCATATTGCTTTAAAGCAAATGAATCATTCACCCTCAATTAGTGAGCTTCTCATTGAAAAGCTCGTTATATGTAAATGTTTTAGTAAAAATATTTACAAACTTATGTTGAAGCTAGAAGTTGATCCAAATCAATCTCAAATAAAGTGGATTTTAGAATCTTTAGAGCAGCAATCCGATTTTTGTACTCAAATTATTCAGCAATTTCAATTAGTAGAATTATTAAGGGAAATTTTAGAAATTCAAAAGAGTAAAACGCAAAATGTTCTTATCAACTACAGCGCTCTAACAAAAACTATTTTTAAAGAAGTTGCTGAAATAGTTCGTAAACTTATTCCACTCACAAAATTAAAAGTACAAGCTGAACTTTACGGCTTTCTTCTCACTCATGCCAAAGATCAATATCGTATATTAGACGAATTATTTCATAACACAGAGCTCAAATTGAGTATGCGCCCCCAACTTACAAAATTCTTTGAAGCTTCTGAAGACATATCCTCCGAGAGAGATTTATTATTCCTGATGGAGCAAGATGAGGCTGGACGAATAGCAACCGCTCAACTTTTGGTGCACCAAGGGGATATGGAGTTTTACATGTATTTGGTCCATCGCTTCAATAGTCATGGTAACGAATTTGGACTAGAAATCTTCAAAACTCTTTTCGAGTGTCGATCCGACCATGCAATCGAAATGCTAATTCATCTAGGTATGGTCGCAAAAAAAATCAACAAAAGAACTATCAGAACTATTCTAAATTATATTATCAATAGTAAAACCCGAAAGGATGAGTGGCAGACTTTTCTTAAAAACAGTTCTAATTCATCTTTACGTACAAGTCTCAAGTGTTGGCTGGAACAAAATTTCAATCAATCACCAGATTTTCTAACCGTTTACTTAAATACCTTTTTGGAAGAGAGTTTTGAAAATACAATAGACAAATTCGTCGACATGAAAAACTATACTGGGGCGCAATTACAGAGTATTCAGCGTCTAAATCCAAGCCAGACAGAAGCAATTATCGAAAGACTCGATTCTAAAAGTCTAACTCATTACTTACTACAACATGATTGGCAAAAGGAACTAAGTTGAGCTCCAAACAATTTTCGCACGTGGATGAATCGGGCAAGGTCAGCATGGTTGATGTAGGCTCTAAATCGGTTACGGAAAGATATGCAATGGCACAAGCCAAAGTTTATGCAGCGCCAAGTACCTTAAAAATGATTATTAATAATGAGCATAAAAAGGGTGATGTTCTAACCGTTGCTCATATTGCCGGTATCCAAGCTGCTAAAAAAACTTCTGACCTAATCCCTTTATGCCATCCATTGAGTCTTAATTCTGTAAAGCTTCATTTTGAAATTAAAAATGATCATATTTTAGTTGAATGCCTAGCTAAAGTTAGCGCTAAGACTGGGGTTGAAATGGAAGCTCTTACTGGTGCGAGTATTGCTTGCCTGACCATATATGATATGTGTAA
>CAZYUV010000276.1:0-4293 GCA_964650625.1 uncultured bacterium | reverse complement strand
AAAGACCCTTTAAGACACCTTTCTTGGTTCGTCGTTCTAATGAGGCGCAAGGTTCACACAACTCTATGCCTCGCAGGCGTATTTTACCAATCCTAAACTCTTTACCCACTAAATGATTTAGGGGCACATTATGGGTCAATAAATTACGGCGAGTCTGACTAGCGGGCAGTTCAATTTTGTAATTATTCTGTAAGCCCTCAAGAGCTTCCACTTCAATTAAAGTAATCGCAGAATCATTACCATCTTTTGCATCGCTCAGACAGTAGCGATCACCTTCAATGCCAGCATCTTTCAGTAATCGCGCAGTCATTTTAGAGGTCATTTGCTGACCTTTCTCGGCACAAGTGAAGATCCTTAGTAATTTTCCTTCAAACATCTCTAACTCTCTTCTAAAAAACGTAGCTTCAATGATTCTACCAGATGATAAACCTGAGGACATTTAGAATAATTGTACTGATGTAAAGCAGATCGCTCTGCAAAATTAGATTGCCTCAAATGAGGGTACTCTCTACAACCTTTCATTCTAGATTGATAAGCACTGCACTCTGTACCAGCTAAAAGGGGACAGACTTGAGTCTTAAAAACTTGATTACCATCTTCATCTTTAAGCAGATAATCATCAGATAATTGCTGAGAACTAACCGACAAAGCTTCACTTAAAGCCGCCTTGTCAGCTTCTTCAATGACTGGGTAGGCTTCCTTGCAGCATTGACCGCATTGGCGACAGTCAATTTTTAGCTCTATTTCATCAAGGAGCTCGCTTGCCACAAAATCAAGCTGATCTGCATGATTTTCACATAGGTTTTCTATGAAGCTTCGAGTTGAACTACAAGTTTTAGCTTTGGAAGGTATACGATAAGGGCTTACTGACATTATCAGAAATTCTTAGAGTTAAAAAAAACCGTCACCATATTAAATGATGACGGTTTCAAATATCTAGGGGCTAGTTTTTCAAATAACCCTTATATCCTTTTTTGGATTTCTTGGCTTTCTTACCGCCGCATTTGCCACAACACTTTTTGGACTTACTGCAGGCCTTCTTAGCTTTTTTACCACCACATTTGCCACAACACTTTTTGGATTTACTGCAAGCTTTCTTAGCTTTTTCGCCACCGCAACTACCGCAGCAGGAACCGCAACCCTTCTTGGCTGATTTACCACAAGCTTTCTTAGCTTTGTCGCCACCGCAACTACCGCAGCAGGAACCGCAGGCCTTTTTGGTTTTTGGCTCGCCGCAATCTCCACAACATTCGCCGCAGTCTTTCTCGCCACTGCAACCACATCCGCTTGCGCAACCACTTTTCGCTTCTCCACCGCATCCTCCACAGCAGGAATTAGCAGCATCACTTCCACCACACTCCTCACAACAGTCTTCGTCTGCAATGTGGTCGTGATGGTGATGCGCATGCTCTGATGCCTTCATCAGTCTAAGACCAATTGCTGAAGGGTTATATACATAACCCATTTCTTCAGCCAATTGCTTGCGTAGGTTCTCCATGCGCTTCATGCCTGGAGTTATGTGTGCTATGTCAGCGTTTCCATGAGAGTGACTGTGGCTACTACTGGAGCAACCACCACATGAACTTTTGGCTTTCTTCTTAGATGCCTTACTGTGACCACAGCTTGAAACTTTATCAGTCTTCTTAGCCTTTACCCCATCATTCAGACAACCTGAAGCGAAGGCTCCCGTCGTCAAACAAACAAAACTTAAAAAGGCAACAATCAAAGCCTTATAACACCCCATAGTAATCCTCCCGAGGCCACATGATTCGAAGAATAGTCGACAATATTCTACATATAATAATATGAACACTATTTTCTGTAACTCTTCGACCATATAAAAAAAATCGTATTTTGGCTAGAAAAAGTATGATTTTGAGACAAATAATATATGATTCTAATTAGAAAATTCGTTTAGTGTGAAGCTTAATTATAAACTGTAAATCTTTGTTAGTTCGGCCTCAAAGCTTTTAGCAACATGTTTCAGACGACTTCCATACCAACTGTAATGCTCACCATTTACAAGAAATACGTTTTTGCCAGTCTTTAATTCCAAATCTGAGACGTGCTTAGACTTAAAAGGGTAAGGTTCAGAACTCAAAAGTAATACATCATAATCTAGATCTATTAACTGCTGTTCTTCTAAACTCGGATATCTTACATCCCTTACACAATGACTAAAACCTAAAGATTCAAGCATATTGTAAATGTAAGTATCACTACCCACAGTCATCCAGGGTTTTTTCCATATTAGATATAGAACTTTGAGTGGTTTAGCTGAAAAAGCTCCTGTCGCCTGAACTAGGTCTTTGATAATTTGCCGTAATTCTATAACTAGCTCATTACCTTGCGATATTACATCTAGATCTGTAGAAATTAATTGAATAGCAGTCAGACTATCTTCAAAAGATTCAATTTCGGTAATTCTTACACAACAATCTGATAAATTACTTTGTAGATACTCAATGTCTTCACGACGATTTTCTTCTCTATTACAAAGTAGATAAGTAGGCTTAAGCTCGATAATCTTCGAGAGGTCTGGATTTTTAGTTCCTGATACTCGAGTCACGGAAAGGTTCTTTGGATGCACGCAATAGTTTGTTGCACCAATAACACTCGATCCTAAACCAAGATCAACTAATAACTCAGTCAAAGATGGAACCAAGCAGACAATACGTTCGTTTTTCATATTTATCAGTATAATGCCAGTTGAGGAAAAATGTTTGAGAGAATCTTTCGTATTGATTACCGTAGTCTTGCGGCATTTCGTATCGGATTAGCGATACTTCTGCTATGTGATTTAGTAAATCGTAGTCACGATTTAATGGCTCACTACACCGATACAGGAGTACTACCTCGCGACATTTATATTCAACACTTTCAGCCTGCATGGCACTGGTCCGTTCACTTAATGGGAGGTAACGAGTCAGCAATCCACCTCTTATTTGGAATGCATGCTTTATTGGCAATCGCACTTTTAGTCGGTATTAGAACCCGCATAGCTCATTTTTTATGCTGGTTTCTATTAATTTCGCTCCACTCAAGAAACCCAATTGTTCTTCAAGGTGGAGATGTTTTACTCAGAGTTCTGTTTTTCTGGGGTTTATTCCTACCGCTTGGGGCACGCTGGTCGGTTGATTCCGCAATGGCGCCTGAAAAACCAATTGGCTTTACAGCGAACCTAGCTAGCATGGCGCTTCTTCTCCAAGTAAGCATGGTTTATCTATTTACAGTCCTACTTAAAAACGATCCCGCTTGGTGGGAGGGGCAAGCCGTTTATCTAGCACTGGCTATTGATCAATTTACAACTCCATTTGGTAACTGGCTTTTGCAACAGAAAAGCACACTTCCTTTGCTTACCTACTCCACAATCCTATGGGAATTTATTGGTGCTCTTATCGTATTTAGCCCTTGGCGTACTGCTCGCTTAAGAATGATAGCTATTCTAGGTTTCGGCTTGATGCACCTAGGCTTGGCAATCTGTATGGAGTTAGGTTTGTTTCCCTGGATTAGTCTCTGTTCATGGCTAGTATTCGTGCCAAGTCTATGCTGGGACCAATTAGGGGAATGGCTAAGAAGAGGCAAATGGCATAAAATCCAAATTTTCTATGACGGCGAATGTGGTTTTTGTAAAAAATCAGTTTTAATTTTAGTAGAATTTCTGGGCTTTGGACGGCATCAAATACAAGCTGCACAAGATGACTCTGCAGCATTTGAAACAATGCAATTCGTCAATTCTTGGGTAGTACGGGATGAAGATGGCTCTGTCTACACAGAATTTGCAGCAGGTTTAGTTCTTAGTCGGAGCTGGTGGATACTAGACCCGCTTACCTTCATATTACGCTTCCCGCCAATATTCCTGGCTGGTAATTGGGCCTACAGACTAGTCGCTAATCGGCGAATGATCTTTAGTGGTCTTACTCGGGGATTAGACATTAAACCCGTAAAATTAGAAACTCATTGGTTTTCTCAGGGCGTTGCCCTGTTTTTTTTGTTATACGTAATTGCATGGAATATTCGTACTCTCGATTTTAATTACTATGTCCAGTATTTTCCAAAACATTACAATTGGATAGGTCAGGTGGTTCGCGTAGACCAATACTGGAATATGTTTGCTCCATATCCATTAAGAGACGATGGCTGGTATGTAATTGATGGAAAACTAATCAACGGGCAAGAATTCGATGTGTTTAATGCCAAATCAGAAGTCAGTTTTGATAAGCCTGACTTGGTATCAACAACCTATCCTAGCCAGCGCTGGCGCAAATATATGATGAATATATGGTTCAAAAA
>CAZYUV010000275.1:0-4309 GCA_964650625.1 uncultured bacterium | reverse complement strand
TATAGGATCGGTTGTTTTGACAACTGCGAATTTAACGAATCTCAAATTTGTACCAGATAATCTTGCTGAAATCCGCAATTTACTTGAATCTTTGAGAGCAAGTCTGAGTGCTACTTCCGTAACCAGCGGTATGCTTAACTCACTGATCAATTCGAACTTTACCACCCATTCAGGTCGTACTCAAAGTCAATTCGTCCAGTATCTTATAGATAATAATCCAGCTACTTTAAGGACATCGAATCAAACTTTAGTAAGTATTAAAAATCTTGTAATTTTAAAAGTCGAAGATCCAGTTAATAATATATTCAAGATTGATTTCAAATATGTATATTCTGATGGGAGTCAAATTTCTCCCCCTGACCCTTTCTATGTACAACGGTTCAATAATGAGTGGAAATTTACCTCAAATTCCAAAATTAGTGATATTTCTAATATTTATCCACTAACTCGCGTCTATGTAGATACTGATGGTGTATACAAAATGTTTTCAGGAATTAATTTTGAGGTTTGGGAACATAATAATCAATTTGATAATGTTTTGATTCATGGTAATGGATTACCTCTTAGTGGTATACAACTAGAAAAATCACCAGATAATTCTAAGCGCCTGGTTCTAGTGAATTCATTAAGAAATATTGATCTACCTATGGATCAAGATTCTTTTTATAGTATGGACGATGAAACCATATCGAATTTGGAAATTGATCAGCAGGTCACGGTAAGCATTCGTAATTCTTCTAACGTAACTATTGAAACTCGCATATTAAACTTAGCTAGCAAGCCAATACTTTTGAATAATTGGGACCCTAGTCATTTTCCCATAATAGATGGACTACAAAGCCATTCTATCTTAGAGGCAAATATAGGAAGTAACTTAAACTTTACGTATTCCTCTCCATCCATTACACCTCAAACACTTTTTTTGGGTAATGGTCTTTTAACAAAACTGGAGATTGTAGGTTCTTCTGAAGAGAGTCAACCCGATAAATATTATACCTTAGCTATTCCAAATAAAAATCCACTATCAGCAAGCATAACGAGTAGTTCTTTATCATCTTCCAGTAGCGCAGCTTTAGAACTTAATATGGTTGATGGAACAGGGCGACAGCTTTCTACAAAGTATATTTTTGGTGAAGTAGAATTAAATGCGAGATTAGTAGGATTTCAACAAAACCCTACTCCCGTGGATACGACTAGTATTGCAACAGCGGAGGTGAAAATTTCTGCGGATTGGACTCAAATGCAAGTGTCATTAAACATACAAAATATGAGCTCTGCATCAAATATGTATATTCGATATGGGGAAGCAGGCTCTACAGGACCAATACTATTTGATCTAGGCAGTTTTTCTAATCAAAAGACAGTTACATTTACTTCACAAAACTTATTTGTTAGTGCTGCTAATAATATCGACGACTTTACTGATGCTATGAATGCAGTAACTTCTGGAAAAACTTATATAAATATTCATACAGCTGAAAACCCTTCCGGACATATAAGAGGCCAAATAGGGGCCGTATATCTTAAAGCTGAACTAGATGGTAGAAATGAAATCAATATTTCTAATTCTAATGCTACGGGAGAAGTACATTTTCAAACTAATGGTAAGCAAGACCGTATTTACGTTCGTATTATTTCTTCGGGACTTTCAAATGTAAATGCAGTAATAGTAGCTCGAGGAACTGTGGGTCAGGATTTGGGTAATATTCTTGTTATTAATGAAGCTCAAAATGATATTAATTTTCCATTAAATAAAATTATTAATGCTTCAAAGGTAGTTCAAAATATTCCGGCTGGAGTACAGAATTTTGAGGAGGCTATTTCTTATTTATTTGCAGGTGAAACCTATTTCAATATTAAAACTCCGACATATCCTTTAGGTGAAATTCGAGGTCAAATTGGACCCTTTAGAATGAAATCAGAGTTATTGGCTGACAACGTAGTTCCAAGAGCTACAAATACCGGTTTTGCCAACGGAAGCTTTACCTTAAACTTCAATGCTTCACAAACAGAAATTGCTACGAATTTAATAGGGAATTCTTTGATATCCAATCCGACTAGTGCAAATATCAAAATAGGTGAGAGTGATCAAGTGGGTAATATTTTGTTTAATTTATCTCGGGGAGCAAACGTACCGTCTCTTAATGTTTTTTCTGTCTTGGATATAAATGATTTAAATTCTAATGCAGCTTCCGTTGGTACTTCTAAATTTACGGATGTGGTAAGACTGATTGAAAGACAGTCTGCGTATGTTGAAATTATTACGTTTAATCATGCTACAGGTATTTTGAGGGGACAAATAGTACCCTAATTAGCGCTATCGAATGTTATAGATAATTTATTTTTTATTTCGATGCTCACTCAGATGAACAGTTTTACAAAGCTTGTCGAACTAATGAAATGACTCTAGACGAATTAAAGGTCTTTAGAGTAATTGTTTTTAATCTATACTTATAGATTGAAAGTTATGAACAAGTAGCTACGTTCAAAGCTAAAATCCAATAGTAAATTAATTAATTCGGCGCTGTATTTAGAAACTGCTTATCGCTATTTTGATTTCACGTTGGTACGCTTGGCATTAAAAATAAATGTTTTATAGAACCTATAAAACTGTTTATAAATATGCTGTTGGAGAAAGTTTCTTCTGTCTTTAAATTATGATGACTCATTATATTATTTACTAGGAGTTTATTAACTAATATGTTTCGAGAAATAAAAGATTTTATGTCGTCCTGGGCATCTATCTGGGAAGTGTTTAGATACCTTTCCAATAACCCCAAAAGTTTACTTTGGATCTTAATACCTTTGCTTATAAATATCCTTGTGATGCTAGGTTCGTTATATCTAGCATTTATGATTATGGAGGCTTTCTTTCCTATTAGTTGGCCCTCACTAGAATGGACACTGGCTGCTTTTAGCGCTTTCGCTGAAGCTTTGGGTAGCAATATTGTTAACCTTTTGTTAACTATGGGATGTTTTCTCAGCTTGTATATTCTAGGTTTCTCTATTTTTTGTTCTTTTGTTTACGGTTTGATGGTAGAAAAAATCGAAAAGAAGTTGGGAGTGGAACCAGATGAATTCAAGTCTGTAGGTATTAGCCGTCAAATATTAGATTCTGTTCTAATAGCCCTGCTATTTTTAATAGGAAATATAATCATTTTTTCGTTTAATATACTTCCTTTAGTGGGAACAATATTTGCCATGTTAAGTGCAGTAGCATTCCAATCTTTTTGTCTTGGAATGGAGTTTTTCGATTTTAGTATGGCTTTGCGAGGTGACAACTTCAAAGACAAACTCAGATATTTTAAGACACATCCAGGTGAAGTTTTAGGAGTGGGAAGTATAAGTTGGTTTTTTATGATGATTCCTATCTTAAATTCCTGTTTGTTTACTTTTAGTATTTTAGTTGCTACTTTCAGATATCGTCGACGAAGAATAAACGCTATGTGTGACCAAGTTTTTGGAGACCATAAAGTCGAATTAATTACTCGTGGTTCAGATGTAATACTATCTGCAAATCAATTGGAAAAGCAGGGAAGTTTTTTTGGAAGTGCTGATCAATTAACTATGATCGGAGACCAATTGGTCTACCTTGCTAAATCTGAAAAGCAGTCAACCTTAATTCAATGGACTGCTAAAGGTGAAACTATTTTTAGAGATAATATGTCACCAGCTTGATTAAAGAAATTGATTCCAAAATGCAGCTATTTGAAAGAGACATTGAAAGTATACTTGAAGAAATCAAAAGTATGGATTTTGATGTGAGAAGGCAAGCTATAAAAGATCTGGCAATATCTAGTTATAAAGATAAAATTAATCTATTAGGCTGTCTTTGTAGGTCTGAGCAAGATATTCAGCTCAAATATGAAATTCGAAAAGCTATCAATGAGTTAGACTCACTCAAATCCCAAGATAAACTAAAAACCTTAGAAAATTATTTTATAAACCTACGCAAAGCTTTTCAGTCTGCAGACAAAAAAGTAGTTTTAAAGGCATTTGAATACGCATTAGAACATCGTTTGGACGAATTTCTTCCAGAAATGATGATGATTGAAAACTATACTCGTGACCCTTTTCATAGAACCTTCATTATTCGTTTAATGCACCGCTCTAGTTTTAATTATTTTAAGCAGATAATTGATTACCTTAAAGATAATGATTCTAGAGTTGTTTCTACCGCTATTGAATTGTTAGAAGAGATTGGGAATACAACAGCTTTAGCGTCAATAGTGAGATTAACCGAACACCCTAATAATCGAGTAAAAGCATCAGCAATTAAAGCTATTCATAATCTTGGTGATGAAAAATC
>CAZYUV010000274.1:0-4323 GCA_964650625.1 uncultured bacterium | reverse complement strand
TCATACGGATTTTATTATTTGCGAGACGAAATAGGTGAACCATGAATTTACCGCTCAGAATAAAATATGTTGAAGCACCTAAGTTGACTTCTCTAAATTGCTTTGCCATGCCCGCGCTGAGTACCAGATTTAAATGAGTAGGAATCGAAACAAAGTCTCCTGGCTTCAAATGCTTGATAGCTTTCTGTGCCGTAAAGGGCAGTCGTTCTGGTGTGAAGGGTATTGCAGTTACCGCATCGATTTGTCGTTTGAACTGGCGAACATAATAAATCTCAGCTCCGGGTTCAAATCGAAGAGAGATTGGTAGCCCAGTGGCTCTGACAAGAACTCCTGGATCCAATCGAGAATTAAACTTCCATGCATCGGCTCGGGTGTAAAAGCCTGCTTCGTATGAAGGCTCAAGTTGGTATTTGTATTGAATTCCTAGTCCGACTCCGTCGATGATCTCGCTATTGAGGAGCTCAACGTTAGTTTTCAATTCAAGCTTTTCGATTTCACTTTTAATTCTAGCCTTGATATTTTCCACATTTGTGATCTCACTAAAGAATTCAGAAATTCCAGCATGGGAGCTTTGCAGAACTAGGCTGGCGTATATTAAATATGTAAGAAATACAATTTTTACCGGCATGGCGTGGCCAATTATAAAGCGCTTTTGTAACTTTCTGCGTAGATTAAGAATATTGAAGAGAGTGGCAAGTCTTTAGTCCTAAAATTATTCAATGTTTTTATAAGTACTGCGAATAATTCTCAATAATAGATGACAAGTGCATTCACCTGAACTATCCTCCGGCTCTATTTCTCGGGATCGTATATGCATACACAGGGCATTATAAGTGACAAGATGAAGTCTAAAATTACGGATGGCGTGGTCCATTATGACTTAATATTAGATGGTGTGAATCTAGAGTTGAACTCATTGATTGGTCAGTCACTGATTATGGAGTTCAGTGGTGTTTCTACATGTTTACACTGTGGTGAGCGGAAAGTCTTCAGGCAGGGTTATTGTTTTGTCTGCACTCAAAAACTACCTCAATGCGACTTTTGTATACTGAGTCCAGAAAAGTGTCATTTTGATGAAGGTACATGCCGTGATGAGTCATTTGCAAGGAAACATTGCTTTATTCCTCATATAGTTTATTTATCACTATCTTCGCATGTAAAAGTGGGCATTACTCGTAGGGGTAACGAAGGAACTCGCTGGGTAGATCAGGGCGCTGTTGCTGGCTTACCGATTTATGTGGTCAAAGATCGCAAGACAGCGGGCTTGCTAGAAGTAGAGCTAAAAAGTGTTTTTTCAGATAAGACAAGTTGGCAAAAGATGTTGAAAGGAAGCCCTGAGGAGCAATCATCAATACTTGAAGAGAAGCGATTTTTGGCTTATGAGGCCACTCCTGATTGGAATGATCAAAGATTGGATGCAGAGTTAACAGAAATAAGTTATCCCGTAGAAGAGTACCCCACCAAAGTTAAATCCTATAATGTTGATAAGACACCAAAAATTGAGGACCGATTAATCGGAATCAAGGGGCAGTATTTAATTTTCTCTAAAGGCGTTTTAAATATTCGCAAATACCAGGGATATCAAATGCAGATAGTGTATTCTCAATAGTGACGTGAATCTAAAAATCCCTTGACTTTAGGTCTACTGAAGACTATAGTTATGCGTCTTTCTCGGGTAGGGCGATTTATATCCACAAATTGTGCTCTACTCTCTTAATTAATTCGAACCAGGGGGAAGAGAAATGGAATCTATCCGTCAATATGAGATGATGGTCCTTGCGGACCCAAATGTGGACGAGAGCAAAATTAATATTTTGTTCGATAAGCTTGCTGATTTAGGTGGTAAATTGGGGGCTACGATTGTCAATAGGTCATTATGGGGCAAGCGGCGACTTGCATATGAGATCAAAGACCTAAAAGAGGGTGTTTACTATATTCTGGACATTGAAAGTGTACCCTCTGCTGTTAGTAAACTAGAGTCATACCTAAAAATTCAGAATGAGGTATTGCGTTTCTTGACTATCGTAAAAGGTGAACGTACCGAAGAACAGCTCCAGCCAGAACAGAGTTCTGAAGCCGGTGCTTAATATCGCAAAAGCTATTCATTTAAGGAGAACAGATGGCCGCTTTTAATAAGGTTATTTTGATGGGAAACCTAACTAGAGATCCGGAGTTAAGATATACCCCAGATGGTATGGCTATCTGTAATTTTGGTATAGCTGTTAATGATAGTTTCCGACGCGGTTCAGAAGGCGAAAGTAAGGATGAAACGATGTTCATTGACGTTGCAACCTTTCGCAAGCAGGCTGAAAACTGTGGCCAATATTTGAAGAAGGGGCGTCGTGTGCTCGTTGAGGGTCGTCTTCGTTTAGAACGTTGGCAAGCACAGGACGGTGCTAACCGAAGTAAACATACCGTTAGTGCTAATGTTGTTCAGTTTCTTTCTGCTGGTGAAGAGCGCGGTGGAGCAAATGATAGCTCCAGCAAGGTAGAGAGCGTACCGTCCAAGTCCGAGACGGTTAATATTTCGGCTATAGATGATATTAGTGATGATGAGATTCCCTTCTAGTTGTCATATAGAAGTTAGAAAGTAATAATTCCGGCCAGATTTTGTCGGTTTGGTCGCACGGATCGGAGGTCCATATGCCCAGGAATTACGACAATGGAAAAAAGAAGAAAAAAGAGAAAAAGAGACAAAGAAAGCTCTTATTACAGCAGAAGCTCGGTCTTGAGCCTAAGAAGAAGTATTGCCACTTTAAAAAAGAAGGCATTACGGAAATAGATTACAAAGACACAGCACTTCTTAAGCGCTTTATTACAGACAAAGGTGCAATCGTTCCCGCACGTAACACTGGAACGTCCAAGCACATGCAAATTAAGCTGACTGCCGCTATTAAGCGTGCAAGATTTATGGCATTGATACCATACTGCCCACAGAAATACTTGTAGGATTATGAAGCAAAAGGCTTTAACTCGCGCAGCTATGATGGTCGCCTTGACGATAGTTTTGGCGCTGTCATCCCAAATTCCATTGATTAGTGGTTTTGGACTTTTCTTGCTGCCTTTGCCAATGGCGCTGGTAGGCCTGATGAGTGGTCCTGGTGTCCAGAGTTTGGGTATTCTCGCGGTAGCGATTTTACTGAGTGTCTGGATGGGACCATTAGGCTCACTATTCTACCTGCCTTTTGCTGTAACCTCTTTGGTACTAGGGTTAGGATTTTACTACCGAGTGTCATTAAAATGGATTTTGACTGGCGGAGTATTTTTGATCGGTGCTGGGGCTTGGATAAATATGCAAGCGGTAGCACACTTTCAAGGTATCGACCTTAATAGTGAAGCACTAAAGGTCAGAGAGATGGTCGTTGAGCATTTTAATAAACAGTTCATCGAGTCGGCCAAGGAAGACCGTGCCAAGCTGGTTGAAGAATATGAAGTCATGCGGAAGAGTTTAACCACAGGTGTTAGTGAGCTTGAGGATAAAAAGCGCGAGCTTGACAGGGCTACAAAGCTTGAAGAAACACAGATTCAGACCAGAGAAAGTCTTGAATTAATGCTGAAGTATCAAGCACCATTTTTGTTATTTTTCTTATTTGTTGGGTTGGTGTTTGAAGTACTTTTATTAAGGAGCATCACTCGTCGTATGCGCTTAATGGAGATTCCCTCCATAGGATTTAGTACGTGGAAATGTCCAGGCGGATTAAGTTGGCTTCTTTTGGTATTTCTTTTAGTATCCGTGTGGAGTCAGCAGAGTATTCTACAAGAGCACACTGCTACATGGGTTATTAGTCTTAGTTTCGCAGTGCAACTGATTTATTTTGTATTCGGGTTATCCTTTATGACTTTTTTGATGATGCGATATCAGATCTCGGTACCGTTAAGAGTCATTTTATATAGCTTGAGTGTATTTTACGGGCCGGTGCTCGTATTTTTAGGAATTTTTGACAGTTTATTTAATTTTCGAAAGGCGTATTTCAGCGCCCCGCAGTAAACTTCTTGAAGCTTGCTGCACATAATAGAGGAGCTTGATCATGGAATTGATTTTGACGCAAGATGTACCCAATGTAGGTATTGCTAACGAGGTCGTTCGCGTTAAGGATGGTTTTGCAAGGAACTACCTTTTGCCTAAAAAACTTGCAGTTATTGCGACTAGTGCAAGTGTGAACGAACGAGCGGCAAAGATACAGAAGGCAAAAGAGCGAAAAGCAATTCGTTTAGCTGAGGCTTCAGAACTAGCTGAGCGTATGTCACGATTGAAAGTATCTTTTGAGCGCAAAGCATCTGAAGAGGGTCGTCTTTTTGGTTCAGTGACCAAGGAAGAAATAG
>CAZYUV010000273.1:0-4354 GCA_964650625.1 uncultured bacterium | reverse complement strand
CGACTCCAAGATAAACAGACTTTTTTATGAATGTACGGTTGTCATTGGTCTCAAGAGCATAGTCGAAATTAATCATTCGCAGGTTATCTCCAGCTTCCCGAAGGTACTGAGTTTCATTAAGCATACGAAATTTCTTTAGTTTATTTTGTTTTAATCGACGTTCGTAGGCACGCTTGATCATGTCAGCATTCAATTTATTAATATCACTGGATCTTCCCGCATCAATACTGCTTAACATCAGGGACATTCCAGGGACAAAAATTTTGTATTTTATAGAGCTTTTAGTATTGGAATTTTTCTCCCAACTCCATGATGCTGCCGGATTTTTAAACTCTTTTGGTTTAGGTTCCAGCATCTTTTGTATATCAGGCCAAAGTGCGATTACCGACGTCACGGCGGCAATTCCAGTAATTAATGCGAACAGCCATTTTAACCAGCTCTTTCTGTTTTTATTTTTTTCGACTTTATTGGCTGCGGGGAATTGTTCTTGTGATTGTGTGGACGAGTTTTGCCCATTAAATGGGTTATTGGGTTGGCCTTCAGTATTAGATACTGCGGCCGAATCATTACTCGCTGATTGCAACATTTCCGATACTTGTTCGTCACTCATAATGCCGTCATCATCCTCAAGGGTTTTTTGTTCTGCTTGAGTTTTGGACAATAGATCCTCTAATACATTTTGAGAGTTAATTACATTTGATTGGTTATCGACAATATTTTCTTTTTGAGAAAAGTCGTCTTGACTTAGTACTGATGTTGGATCTGAAGAATTACTTGCTTCGTTGTTTGCTTCATTGCTAAATAAAGCAGCAATATCCATTTCGCCCATATCAGACTTAGCTTGCTGTTGTTGGGCTTTTTTCTTTTTAATCAACGCTTCCAAGTCATATTCAAGCGGGCCTTCAGTTTGGTTTGATTCCTCAGAGCTCGTTTCAGTTTCCTGAGATTCCTGACCGTTGGTTGGGTCAGCTTCGCTTTTATCATCATTAGGGGTTTCGTTTTTTGGATTTTCAGAAGGGGTTTCTTCCTCCTTTTTGCTTTCAGTTGCAATGTCTTCAGTTTCTTCGCTTTGCTCTGTTTGGGTTTCTACTTCAGTTTCTGGTTTAGATACAGCACTTGATTGCTCTTCAAACATTTCTTTAATGTCAGATTTAGAAAGGGCCTCTTCATTTTCAGCGGCTTCTGACGAGGTTTCTGACGAGTTTTCTGGAGGGTTTTCGACGGTTTTCTCAGTCTTACTATTAGTTATTAAGGCTTCTATGTCTTCTTGACTCATGATTTCATCTTGTTCCTGAGTAGGTTGGTCTTGTTTTTCTGTGGATGAGTCTGATGGTTCAGGGTCACTATTCTTAGAGCCGGCGGCCTTTTGAGGGATTGAATTGGCGGCTTCTTCCTCCGCTAGTTCTTCTAGAAATTCTGTTGTTATACTATCGGTGGAAGCTCGTCTCGTATCATCGGGCATTTCCCAAGTCACAGCCTTTTCTTCGGCCTCCTCAAAAAGTCTCTGAATTTCTGTATCGTTAATGTTAGACATAGATGAATTGGAATTGTACTACGCTTAAATATTCGGGTCACGAATGATTTACATTGGGAATATCGTCAGAAGGTATAAAATTTCACAGTTTCTGCAAGAAATCTTTCTGTTGAACCGTAGGTTTTTTCTTTACTTTTTCTACTGATAATAAAACATCCTTAAGCTCATTACCTGATAGAGAATTACTTCGAGTTTGGGGTAAGTGAACTTGAAACTTTCGGCGATTAAATTGCGGGGTGTTTGACCTAGTTTGAAAGTAGGCGGAATTATATGAGGATGTCTTGTTCAATTGCGAATCTCCAAAAATGATCTGTTGCCCAATATTAAGCTCAATTTTTTGTTCAAAAAATTCTGTTTCCACACCGACTTTGCCACTGAGGTTTCCGGCGATACTATAGTTAGGTCGTGGTTTGGCTACATGGGCAGATGAATTTTTGTTGTTCCTGCCATCGATAATCACGATACCTTCGTTACTGAAAATCTTAAATTCAGAGTTTTTAGTGGTAATTTTGAGTGAGCCATACTTTAAAAATAATTCAGTATTGCTACGAAGTTGTAATTTCGTATTTTCTGCAATTTGAATATCAATGTTAGGCTTGATTGTTAGTAATGCAGGTTGTTTTTGCTGCATTATCCATTGCATCTGAGAAATAGATACTTCATCGTCCATGGTAGTTAATGTTCCTATGACTCGATCCAGTTTTGCTTGTAAAGCCTTTAGCGAGGTAGCTTGCAAACCATTGTTAGCGATTATTTTCGGAATCTCTTTTTTTTCAAATATGGTTCGATAGAAAACCAAAGTAATGAATAAAGTTAAGATTCCAAAGGCATATTTAGCGTAGTTAAATACGTTAGTGTTAATGACTGGTGTTGGGTTATAAGCTTCAATTTCAGCTTCTGAATGAGAATCAGGCTTTATAAATTGCCTTGCTGCTTCCTCAAGTTTAAGTTCTTGATTTCGCTGTTTGATTTGATCAATTAGGCTAACAGATTTTGATGTTGAGTTTAAAGTTGTAGTGTTCTGTTCTACTTCCTTCGCTAAACTTGGAAAATGCTTCTCACACAAGTTCAATAGATCTGCTTGATCCAGTCGACTACGAATATCTAGGGATAAGAAACTTTTCAGGCAAGTTAGTTGCTGCGCGAACTTAATATCAGTGCTCTCATTCTCTCCAGAATGTAAAATCCGAGAAAAAAACTCTAGTTCGTTTTCATCGTTTTTGTTCTCGATGGGAGTTTCCCCCATTAGTCTATGGACCACTGTAAATAGGAAGGGCTCAAAAACATTTTCGCTTAATCTTAAAATTTTGGAAGTTTCCTGAATTTGAAGTTTTTCCTGAAATATGAGATCAAGTATTAGACACATTGGTGTGCTGAGTTGTTGAGTTCTAAAACGTTTTAGGTCTTCGTGATTAGGTATGTAACTCACTGAAAAAATTCTTTGTGGCAGAGGTTGAAGTAGTACTTCTTCGTAAATGAGTTCGTTGCATCTGTACAATAAGTCATCCTGATTATTCCTTCGAATCAGATTAACAGCTCCGTTTAGAATTAATTTTTTGCATTGTTTTGGAGTACTATCACGGCCTTGGATTTTATTGTAAAAATTTTCACTCAGCTCTCTGAACCATTCTTGGGTTTTTTTCGGGTTTTGGGCGAAAAAATTGAAAAAATGAATAAGTGTTGGATTAAGAGCCATCAAATAGTCAAGGTAATCCTGTTTATTGGGCTTTCTAAGTCGATATACAATTTCATCAATGTTCATTAGAAAATACCCTTATGGTATTTGTCACCATTCAGTTGCGGATTAGTTACATTGAAATTTACTACATAGGGTTTTGACTTTGGGCCTCGATCTGAATTTCCCTGTACTAGCAATGCTACTTTTATGAAGAGCTTTTGAAAATGAAGCTCATAGGGCTCATTTACAGTTTCCTGAAAGTAAATATGGTCGAACATAGGTAGTATTTCAAAGCTTCTGATCAAACCCTCTTGTGTCTTAGGGTTAAGCCCGTAATGTTTTGCGTCAATCAATTCGTCATTTAGTGTGAGTCTAAACCTACCAACGAAATAATGAGGCGATGGATAATATCGATACAATATTTTTTCACCATTACTAAATAAATAGAATTCATTAACCGCAAGAGGTGCTTCAAGTTTTTGTACTAGGATTGGGTTGTCAAAGTCTTTGGAACAATCTACCGTACGCGAAAGATTAACGGCTGCGTTCTCAAATACATCCCATTGGTCGGAAAACTTGACTGGAATCCTAAAAAAATTGTCTAACTTTCTTGATTTATTCCATTGCACTTTTCCCGTTTGGTCAATTGATGAATTGTACGAGACTTTGGTTGGATTTATTTCAAGTATTTTAGCTTCCTCTGAGACTGTATTGAATGCTTTGATTCGATATGTATGAAATCGCTCAAATTTAGGATACCCATCGATTGGGATTCCGGTAGATGTTTTAAATGGCTCTAAGTGGTTCACATCGTGCCGCAGATCAGTTACTAAATTTTGTATCTGCTTTATACTCAATAAATCTTCTTCAGATTTTTCAACATTTCTAAGCGAGTTTGCAAAATAAGTAAAAATTCCCGTAATGACTAATGCTGAAATGAGCACTGAAAAAATAGCTTCGATTAATGTGAATCCACTCTGTTTCAATTAAAACTCCGGCTTTACATCATCTAGAGCAATCAAGCTACGGAGCTTGATATTACGATTATATTTATCAGATCCTAAAGTTTTCCAGCTGATAATAACCTCAAGATTGAGTAACTGCATATAGGGTATATACCCTTGCGTACTTGTACTAATATT
>CAZYUV010000272.1:0-4391 GCA_964650625.1 uncultured bacterium | reverse complement strand
GTTTTGTGAAAGTAGCTGGTGAGATGATTAGTTTACCAGCCATGGAAGACGTCCTCATTGATCGCTGGCCTGGAGATGACGATGGTCCTGTTGTTGCTGTCGAGGCAGTTGAGAGAGATGGCGAACGTCCTGTATTAGCCATTTTTTCGAGAGTAACATTGACCCTTGAAGAAGCCAATGAAACCCTTAAAAAAGCAGGGTTTTCGAATGTAGGAAGACTGAATCATCACGAGCCTGTCCGAGAAATTCCTTTATTGGGAACAGGAAAAACTAATCATCGAGCTCTCAAAACACAATTGGCAAAAAAGTACGGCGTGTGATTATGGAAATAGCTAAATTTGTATTTTTCCACCCAACGAATAAACAAATTTCGTAAATTCGTTCGTGAGCTCTTCTCGGCTACTCGTGCTACATCTTAACTTAAGACTGACAGCTCGAACTCCCTCAGTTGCATCCGGATATATTCCGAGACTGTCTATATGATCAGACCATAGCTTAAAAAATTCTTCAACCTGCACTGCAATATCACCTTCAGTTCGATCGGAAAAATAAGCCTTCGTGCAGATCATAGAATTATTTTCACCCGCACTTTGAGCAAGTAATTCAGGCAGCATAGTTTTAACCATTCTCGGAAACCCTGGCAGAGCCGTAAAATTTGCAACCTGAAACCCTGGAGCTCCTTGCGGGTTATCAATCAGTGTACTCTCTAATGGCAAGTAAGCCATTCTTCGACGTTGATCATTTAGGCGACCTGCATATTTCTGTTCGAGAATCTTCAAGCAGTCCCTATGAACTGCAATAGGAATATCAAGGGCAGCAGCTATAGATTGTCGTGTGTAGTCATCATGGGTGCCGCCAATACCACCACTTACTATAATATGATCAATGGGACCATTTAGTATTTGATTAAGCCAGTATCGGAGTGACTCGGGGTTGTCGCTCAATTGAATGCAAAGATCAACCACAAAACCATAATTTACCAATTGTCTCGCAATCCATGGCCCATTCTGCTCAGCAGATTCTCCATGAGTGAATTCATCACCCACAATTACAATTGCAAATTTTTCTCCAGATTTCCAAGTCATAATTTACTAAAGTAAACTTCCACGTGATTTATTCGATTTGTTTAATGCAAGAAGAACCAAACATTCAAAGTTAAAATAGAGTTCCTCTGATATTTGAAATCACTATTAAAATCTACTGGGTATCGAACACTTAATGAATTATTCATTAATATACAGCAATAATTGAATATCTAGAACCATGTCATCTCTAGCTTGGTGTTTGTTCAGATAATCCTGAAAGTTCTTGGGCGATTTTTTCCCCGCAGTATCTGGGGTCCAAAATGAACCAAGATCTTTTGCCGCTTTGATTAAGCTTTTTAATTTTGAAAGATCCAATTTAAGAAAAAAACTATCAGTGATAATCTCACCACTTATTTCACTATAGTCTTCAAGGTCTTCAGCATTTAAGTGCCTGATATGATTGATTTCGGGAAGAGATGATTTCATTAGATTCCTCGCTTTACTTAGCTCTCTAATCGATAACTTCCAGTGAATTTCTAGCGCCTCACGAGATGCAGTAGGTTTAATCAGAGGGGACCTAGCAAATTCATTATCTATTTGGTCCCCTGCAGAAGACTCAGGAGAAGATAAACCAGCATAGCTTGAGAAATTTTCTTGGTAGGCAAATTGATTTGAAGAAATTTGTCCAACGCTCTCTTCAGTCCACAAGACTTTTTCAGATTTAGATTTCCGAGGAATCCAATCATCTGTTCGTGATTTTAAGGAAGCCATCATCTTAGATCTAACTTGACCTGAATTCACTGGTTCATTACTAAAATTCTGGGGCACTTCTCGTCCCATACCCAAAGCCTGTACTCTGCTCCTCGATTTTGTCAATTTTAAGTTGGCAATTCTTGGCCGCTTCGCATGATTAGCAAATTCAGAACCTAATGAGGCTACTGCTTGCATGGGAATAGGGGGTTTTTTAACAACTTTTGGATCAACTCCTGAATTCATGGATTCGACGATCACATTGGGGCTCAGCTTTGATTCATTAGAAAGAGTAGATTCATCTGAAATTATCTCAGCACTTTGATCAGTCATACTTGATTCCATAGGTTCAATGCTATTTGAATTTATTTGCGGTAAATCAAAAACTGTAATCATTATAAGCATGGCTACGGCACCACTACTAAAGGGCAAAAGATAGGCCTGCAAGCTTTTTACAAGGTTATCTAACCAAGGCAAGTCTTTGGGAAGCTCTTTCTCGGTCATCTTTTCAGAGTAATTTGCTTCACCATCCTGATAATTTATCTCACGTTTTATTTTATCAAATAAATTTTTCGGAGCCTCTTCCTCAGGCATCCCTTGGACATTGTGCACCAAACTTGCCAATTCCAAAAGTTCAGACTCGCTCATTTCAGGATTTGCCTCTCTCAAATCTTGCAGCAAACATCGGAATTCTTCTGCATTAAATTGTAAATTCATAGTTCACCTCTCTTTTGGTGTACTTCAGAACGATTACGAGAGCTTTCCAGTTTTTCTTTCAACATATTTCGAGCCCGATTAAGGCGAGATTTAACGGTGCCAAGAGAGCAATCTAAAATAACGGCGATCTCTTCGTAGCTCATCAAACTAACATCTTTCATGATTATAATCTCTTTGTACTTGGGGGGTAGTGCTGCGATACTCTCAGTAATCCACTGCTTGAGCTCTTCAGATTCCAATCGATGGGTGGGAGATTTCGAAGACCTAGGGTCAGCAAATAGAGTTTCAATCAGATTCTGACCCTCTTCCGAACAACCAAGATTCGTCTCATGACGACGCCGCCGACCGATTTTATCTCGCCTGTTTCGACAAGTATTTAATGCCACTGTGTACAACCAAGTATAAAAGTTGCTATCTCCACGAAACTTATGAATATTTTTATGAACTTTTACAAAAACTTCCTGCGTTAAATCCGTGGCCTCTTCATAGGAAGAAAGCATTCGAAAACAAAGGTTAAAAATCTTCTTTTCAAACAGATAGTACAGCTCTTCAAAGACCTCTGTTTCACCATTCTTTAAGCGCTGAGCAAGAAGATTAGCCCGTTCGTTATCCGATAATGGTTTTAATCTATTTTTGTCATCCTTAAGGATTTGCAAAGTTTTTGTGTCTGACATGAGTGGCTTAATATAAGCTTTATTAGGCCCACAGGACAATCCATTGCTATTCTCATTCGATGTAAACCCTGCTTTGCATAGTATAGGAAACTTGAGGCTATGCACAAAAATCATTATCATCACCTAGTTATAAAATATTGGTTTAATAAATTATTCAGACATAATCAAAGTAGAATGGGTTCCATGTATTTCCATAGAAGTAAAGTTTACATCTTATTTTTGGTGCTTGGATTAACAAGCTATAACCACAGTGCTGATGATACTGCTCGCTGTTTTCTTGAGATTGGACGAATTCTCAAAGAGGGCTGGTCACAGCAAGATCTTCCTGATCAGGGCAGCATTATCAGAAAGAATTTAGAGCGTTGGATTTGGTGTCCCAAAAACCAAGGCGGTTATCACTTCGCGAAGTGGAGATCTACAGGTCTGTCCACAACAAAAGCAATTTCTCTCCATAAGGATGGTGAAAATCATCAATATTCACTCACATTTGATGAATTTCAAAATTTCTGGCTACGTGTTCCCCGACGGCGCGGTTTCATGGCGGATAACTTTCCAATAGAAATTAACTCATTGGCTATCCATTACTATCCATATGCCAGAGCTAGATCAATCTCTCAAGCCCAACCAACTTCCATGACTTTGAGTGTAGAGTCCACAACAAACCCAATAAACTTAGCAACTCCGGCTCGAAGCGCAACACTCCAAATCAATGCAAAAAGCCGCAAAATCGTGGGTAAACTCAGGAATATGAAACGCCCTCCCAGACTTCTTGTAACCGTTGGTCATGGTGAATATCGTTTAGATAATTTTCCTGATGAATTGTTTCTTGCAGCATGGAGAACATTCAGTGATTTTCCCTCTCGCGAAAATTTGATTAAAATGATTCTCCATTACGAACGGGCTTGGAAGACCTTTGGAAAAGTAATGAGGGAGTAATAATGCAAAGTTTTCAACGAATTGCCTTACTAAAGGAAGTCGAAGGCCCTGAAAATCCTGGTGCACTAGAAAAAAGAGTAGCTTTAGTACCTACAGAAATTCATAAACTTGTAGAAAATGGATGTAAGGTCTTTGTAGAGGAAGGTGCAGGATTAGGCGTTGGCTATGATGACACAGAGTACGTTGAGGCTGGTGCCGAGATCCAAACTCATGACCAAATTTATACGGGCAAAGATTTACTCATCAAATTCAAAAATGTTTCCCATGATTGCATTCCTCGCATCGATAG
>CAZYUV010000271.1:0-4397 GCA_964650625.1 uncultured bacterium | reverse complement strand
AGCTAAAAACTTTCTTAGGATTTGACCAAAATAATAAACTGGAAGAAGAAAAAAAGCACGAAATTTACCGGCATCGCAACGGTACTAAATGTATTTCCAATCTCTGTAAAACTTCTAAAAAAGCAAAAAAAGTTCCCACTCATAAAATGAAATTTGGCGATGTTGTTTTTACTGGAAGTGTATTCGATTATTCGGGTCGACAGAAACTTGCCCTAACACACGTGTCATTCTACCTAGGAAAGTCCTCAGAAATAGACTCTTGGACTAGAAAAATTAAAATTTCTAAACCCATCTCAGAAACAGACAAATATTTTCTCAGTAATGATGTTGCAAAACCCATGGAAATAATCCCCGCAAATGAGCTGGAAACTAACGTAATCCGCTATATAATTTTAAGAAATCCGCAGTTTAGTAAGGAGTTGAAAAATTTCCTACAAAATAATAATAGTCCCGCAATTCCACATTTTTGTGCCAATCTATATGCAAAAATTTTAGATCAAGTATGGCCAAAAACAACCTTCGATTGGGATCAAATAGATCGTAATCACACTGAAACGATCTTTTTCAATACGTGGAATAAATTCAAAATTGTTGATTACGATCTTGATGAATTTGAATCGATCGAAGATTTCATTGATAGCCGTGCAGAATATCTTACAAGTCTTAAATCCAATATCGTTTATATTTTGTCCAACAGAAAAAAAATTCGGATGAGATTATTCGAAAAGCGTTTCGAACTACTACCTATTGTGTTCGACAAATCATTTCAAAACTCCTTGGATAAAGTCCTCTCTGCGCATTCTCCATTGCAATTGCAGACTAATACCAACCCCTAAAGTTTGCTGTATATCTCGTGAAGTTTTACAATTAATATATGAGAATTTTGATTTTCTTGTTATTTTTCAGTATCGCAGTTTGTTCTGCTGAAGAGAGCGAAGACTTACAAGACTTCCTAGATCTAGAGTTAGATGAGAAGGGAGGCGCCCTTTTTCAAACCGCTCCAGATGGAGCTGGAGGGCAGCTGTTCTTGTTAAAACAAATTTTCCCTTCTGCCACGAGCACCAAAGTTGATGGCATTAAACAAAGCCCCTCTCTTGCATCCACCAGAGATGGGGTCACCGAAGATGGAAAATACAGTTTATTTGTAACTGTTGGTCAAGTAATTGCTGGCTCTTCAGAAGACACTGCTCACTTTCGTATGAAAGCAGGGTTTTTCAATTCTGCGCGAAAATCGGTATATAGAGTTCGTGGAATTCGCACCCGGCGTACTCCTATTTCAGCCCCCCGCGGTTTCTAATATTGGAGATTTTCGTTACCAGATACACAATCTAATCTCATGCCTTCTTTTTGCAAGTAAGTGATACAGCTTCTCTGCAAATTAATAATTAAAGGTTTAGAATATTAGTTGAGTTGAAAATTGAGGGAGCTGGGATGCAAGAAAACAGACTCAAGCATAAATTGAAACAGGATGTGGCATTGAATGCTGAAGGACTCAAAGTTGTCCAGGCTTTGATGCGAGAAAAACATATCTCATTTACAGAAGCGCTGCTTTTTTCTGAAAAAGTCCAAGATGATTATATATACCCCGTTTTAGCAGAGCTTTCAGGCATAGAATTTATTCGCAAAGAAGCCGTAGATCTACCTGAAAATATGCGTAATATTTTACCTGAAAAAACTTTACGTAGTCATAAAATAATTCCCACCAAAAAACTGTCCGAAAAAGTGGTTGAAATCGTTTGTACTGACCCTCTTGATCTTTATGGTCACCGTAAAATATCTGAACAAGAGGGATTCAAATTCATTGCAAAATATGCCGAACGATTCCGAATCGAATCCCTTCACAATATTACCTTTGGAGATAGTGCTGATCTTCGTGAAGTATTGGATAGTTTTGATGAAGACTCCATGGTGGAAGAAGCAGAATCCAAAATTGATGTAATGGATGCCATCGCCGGAGCTATCTCTGATGAAAAAGATGCTCCTACTGTAAAATACGTTCAAACTCTCTTTAAACAAGCAATTCGAATGAAAGCTTCGGATATGCACATTGAACCTCGTTCAAAAAAGTTTTTGATTCGCTTCCGAATTGATGGTCAGCTAAGAGATATCCCTTCACCGCCTAAACATCTTCAAGACAACATCATAACAATTATTAAGGTAATGGCAGACCTTGATATTTCTGAGAAACGAGCCCCTCAAGACGGTCGAATACGACTTCCTTTTGAAGGCCGAGAAATTGATTTTCGAGTAAATTCTTTGCCCAGCATCTACGGTGAAAAAATTGTAATAAGAGTGTTAGATACCTCTAGTATTGTCTTGGAGTTCTCTTCCCTTGGATTTCCCAAAGATGACGAACAAAAAATTCGCGATATAATTTTTGCCCCGCATGGAATTATACTTGCTGCCGGCCCTACTGGCTCTGGCAAAACCACTACTCTTTACACTGTCTTAAAGGAAGTGGCAACAGATGAGAAAAATGTAACGACCCTAGAAGACCCCGTTGAATACAGACTTGATAAATTGACTCAATGTCAAATCGAAATCAAAGCCGGCATGACCTTTGCAAACGGCTTAAGGGCGATCCTGCGTCAGGATCCCGATGTGGTAATGGTTGGGGAAATTCGTGATCTTGAAACAGCTGAATTAGCAATTCAAGCCTCATTAACGGGTCATATGGTTTTATCAACAATTCATACGAATTCGGCTGTCGGAACCGTCACACGATTGGCTAATATGGGATGCGACAGCTTTCTTGTGGCAGCAACTCTCGCTGGCGTAATTGCTCAGCGTTTAATTCGAAGGTTATGCCCTTCTTGTAAAGTAGAATATATGGCCGAACCAGAAGAACTTGCGCAAATGGGTGTTAAATCATCCAAACCAGTGAAATTGTACCGAGCTGAAGGTTGCGATAAATGCGGTTTTACTGGCTATAAAGGACGCGCTGGTATTCACGAAATTTTGATACCTAATGATGAATTACGCGAACTAATCGGAAAAGATGCCACGGAATTTGAACTCTTCAGACTAGCCCGCAAAAAATGCGGGTTACGCTTACTTAAAGAATCGGGTATTCGTAAAGTTCTCCAAGGAACAACTGATTACATTCAGGTACTGCAGTCAACTCTATAATTAATTTCACAATCTACCATGAAACTACAACGGTGGATTATCCCCCAATTTCGGTAAGCCTCTGCTGCGAGCGCTTTTCAAGTGCAGAGCCTGCAGGAGCTACCGATGCCGCCCTATCGAAAAATTTTCGAGCCGATCTGGTATTCCCATCCAATAGATAATTCTCACCCAATGCAAAGGCATAATTACCATTTTCACCATCCAAACGAAACGCTTTCAATAAATAAAATTGAGCCTTTTTTGAGAGATTTTGTTTATAGAACAAACGCCCTAATCGATAGAAAAATTCGTGGTATTTAGGAGACTTTTTCTCCATCCATTCTAAATCTAAAGCACCTGCTGATGTATCACCTTTGAGATAATAAGCTATAACTCTTTCTCCACGAATAAGAAAATCATCTTCACTACTATTCAGAACATCAGTAGCGATATCTACAGCATCATCATAGCGCTTAGATTCCACGTAAGAACGAGCTAAATAATAACGACTACGCGATTCTTCAGTCCTGACATACGGGCCCTTAAGAACTGAAGACAGCTTTTCAATTGCGCTTCTGTAGTCCGCTTTAAGAAAAGCTAATACACCGCTAGCTTCTTTAATTAGAGCAGAATCAGTATCGATCAAATTTTCAAATAATTCCTCTACCTGAGTTATTAAATACTTACTTTTTGATTCCTTGGCCTCAAATTTATTCTTCTCTATTTCATAAAAGAAAACTTCCATTAGCCCTACATTAAAACTAGGATCAAGTGGGTCAGAAATGAGTGCAGCTCGATAATGTTCTTTGGCCTCATTCAGTAGTTTGTCATGCTCACTATCATTCTTAGATTTAGCGGATAACAACGTATATTTACCTAAACCTGCCATAAGATTACTATTATCGGGCACCTGAGAAAGTCCTCTTTTAATCCAGCCTAAAGATTCAGACGGATTTTGTCTGATAATATAACTCGTGTCCGCCAACTTTAAATAAACAAGTGGATAACGTTTTTCATCATAAGTTAAGGAATCTTTATAATTCCCATAAGCTGCTTTTACAAATTCTTGTGCTTCATTAATTTGAGAGTTTTTAATAGCTTCTTTGTAAGAATTCCAAGCTTTATCCCCAAAAAAGATATAGGCGCCGGACAATCCACAGCCTTGAATGAAAGGCAGCAGTAAGAGCAAAGTAAAGGTCACCTTTTTCATTTAAGAGCCTCCATTAAGAAATAAATACCGAGGGTCGGACTCGAACCGACACGGGGTTGCCCCCACCAGATTTTGAGTC
>CAZYUV010000270.1:0-4400 GCA_964650625.1 uncultured bacterium | reverse complement strand
TCTTTGACGGCATAAGCTCCAAAATCGTCTGCTTTCAGACCTTTCATATGTCCTGGAGCTTTGCAAAAAGGTGTTCTCACACCAGAAATTATTGCCAGCCGTTGCTTCATTATTACTCTCCCTCTTGATACATGGATTCAATTAGCTCGTTATACTTATCACTAACAGCAAATCGCTTGACTTTCATTGTGGGAGTAAGTTCCCCAGTCTCAACCGAAATAGGATGGGGAACTAACTCATATTTACGAATTTGCTCCCATCGATTCAATTTGCGATTAACGCGAGCAATTACTTGCTCAATCTCTTCATGCAAAGTTCTACTAGCTAAATAATCCTCGATTGGATCTATTTGATGTTTTGTTGCTCTTTTTTTCAATTCTTCCATATTCATGAATAACAAACATGAAGGAAATTTGCGGCCTTCTGCCACCACCATAGCCATCTCTACGAGCATGCTTTTACATAGCGCCTGTTCGATAGGAATGGGGGAAATGTACTTCCCATTACTGGTCTTAAGGAATTCTTTTAGTCTACCTGTAATCGTTAAGAAACCATCACTATCTATGAGGCCTTTGTCACCAGTGTGTAACCACCC
Organism: uncultured bacterium; assembly: GCA_964650625.1. Lineage (GTDB taxonomy): Bacteria > Muiribacteriota > UBA6191 > UBA6191 > UBA6191 > JAYZAC01. The sequence goes on along the minus strand of CAZYUV010000270.1, from coordinate 3,805 downwards.
GTCTACCAAGGTCTGACTGGTAGCCTCTTCGTTCTTATGATAACCCCGCATTACACTTGAACCCTTCACTAAAACTTCAGAGTTGTTACCTAGGCGTATCTCCACACCAGGAAATGCAGGACCAACCGAACCCATCTTGTTATACCCAGGATAATTTACCGAAATTACAGGAGAACTTTCAGTCATTCCATAACCCTGGAAAATAGGAACACCCACATTAGTGAAAAAACGACCTAAACTGGGACTTAAAGGAGCGCCTCCTAGGATCAAAGCTCGCATCTGACCACCAAGCGCTTCTCGGAGCTTATTGTAAACTAATAAATCAAAAATGGGACTTAAGAACGGACGTAATATGGACCGTTGCTTGTATGCCAAACTAAATGCCAATTTACCCAAATTCTTTTTTATGAAACCCGCTTGGCGCAAACGATTCAACATGGCCTCATAAACTTTTTCAAGAAGTCGAGGAACCATACTCATCATTTGTGGTTTTACTTCCCGCACCAAGTTCCCTACATTCTTTATATCATCCGCATAATAAAGTGATATATCAAAACTAATGTAGTAATAAACAATCATACGCTCAAATACATGAGCCGTTGGTAGACAAGTCAATGCTCGATCGATACCCAGCGATCTAGGCATTCTGGATGCACAGCCTTTCATTTGAGTCATTAGGTTTTCATGAGTCAACTCGACCCCCTTGGGAGTACCTGTAGACCCACTGGTGTAAATGATGGTTAGCAAATCATCGCCTCTTGATCGATCCAGCAATTCATCAAATAAACCAGGCTTCTTTTCAGCTAATTCACGACCTTTGCTACGAAGCTGCTCAAGATCAAGAATTTGAGTACGAAGACCCTCAAAATCTTGCATCTCATTCTGACTGAAAGCGTTTTTTCGAATTACCACATCAAATTGATCAACTCGACCGCGATAAGCCTTCCATTCTTCTTCGCCCGCTACGAAGAAAAATCGAACATCCGCATTGCTTTTCTGAAACTCAAAATTTGGTTCCGAAATATTCGTGAAAAAAGGGACTGTAATTCCGCCAGCGACAATATTACCTAGATCCATTAAAGTCCAGAAAGGGGACGATTCACCCAGTAGCCCAAGGGATTGTCCTGGTTTCAAACCTAGACTTACAAGTCCAAGACTGATCTCTTTAATGCTTTGAACCATCTCTTGACTTGAGATGCTATGCCATTTTCCATCGGAATAATAATTCAAAGCTGTAGGATTATCATACTTAGCAATTACATTTCTAACCAGCTGACCGAATGAGGCAGCATTATGTAAACCATCGGACGTTTTAGAATGTCCATTCAAAATCTGCGACGAAAATTCGCTTTTCACTGCCATATCATTTTCCACCTTAGGACCCCCTGGAGTTCTCCAATCTACGGAAGTGCTAAGGATCGAACAAATAACCTGAAGTGACCTCCGTACTGAGAAGCCGTAATTCTACAGAAAAAAATCGAGTTGGCAAGTATTCATCGATCGATATCAGTCAAGGATTTTAAACGTTTTTCCATAATGATACGATTTGTCATGATTTCAACAGACTTTAACAAGCCAAGATCTTGTAAAGTTTGACCGGTATGGCCAGGCCAGAAACTTTGCCAACTACGCATTATGGGTTTCTGAAATAATGTCCACCATGTCTTTAGTTTCTCGCCTTTTGGTAAGACTGTATTTAACAAGTCAAACTGGCGAGTGACACAGGAATTCTTTATCGTATTATAATATTCGCTTTTCAGACCTAATTTATTTGTACTATCTTCGAGAGAAATTCTTAGAAATTCCCTGACTTGACCTAAGTCCAAGTCTAACTTGTAAATCTCCATACTTTTATAAAATATAATTGATTTCTGAAGAACGTCTGCCAAGCTTCCAATGACAAAGCAAGCTTTGTACTTCGACCAAGCACCATCCCACATGGAATATTTCTCTCCCTTTTTGCGGCAAGCTTCAAATGAAATCACTAAATGATCTAGTTTTTCGGTGCCAGGTAAGTGAATAGCCCCTTCCTCAAACTCAAATAAACTGAAAAGATGACCCAGATTCAATGAAGTATTTCTAAATTTACCAATTAAAAATGCTGCACCCTTCACTCGATCACCATCAATTACGGCAGAAGTCCAACGACCTGTAGAAAGATCTATGACTTTACTGCGCGAGATTCCATGCCTAAAATTCTCCAAATACCACCAATCTCCATCTCTCTGGACAAGATTTGGGTAACGAATCATTGGATTAAAACCTGAATATTCTCGTGAATATTTTTCATTGACGTCCAGAGGTTGATTTTCAAGTAATTTGACTAAGACTTCTCCTCTTTTTTCGAAGCCCTCTACACTCCAAACTAAAAAAGCCCCCAAAGTTAACAAAAATAAAAAAAACGAACGCATCCTATTTTTTTCCTAAGGAAGCGACCACAGCTTCTAGTGTCAATCTAGTCTGTGGGTCCCACCAGTTTTGTAATGCTTGACTGAAAACATCCTCAAAAGCCATCGTAAGAACTGGCTCAAGATGCTTACGAAAATTTCGCTTAGTCATACTCCATTGCTTGGAGGGCAATTTCAAGATTTGACAGAGATGTAAACGCACGCCAGTCTGAAGTTCATCTAGTGGAACAACAGCATCGACCAGTCCTTGCTCCAATGCCTCTGAAGGATTCAGCATTCTAGAAGTCATCAGATTCTGATAAGCATTTCTACGACCAACCCAAACTGCCATAAGCTCATAGATCAATGCCGGCACAGGAATTCCCACCGCAAGTTCATTGAGACCAATCAAATATTTTCCTTCGGCCATAAAACGGAAATCAGAACAAATTGCCAATACGCATCCACCGGCTGGACTGTGTCCCGAGATTGCAGTGGCAACTGGCTTATCTAAGCTCACAAGCTTTAGAATTACTTGATGAAAATACCGCCAGAATTGCTCTACCCCATCTTTATCTAACGATAACAAACTTTTAAGGTCTAATCCTGCGGTAAAACAGCCCGGATAACCAGTAAGAATAAGTGCTTGAACATCTTCTTGAGTCTCTGCATAATCTATTACCGCAATCAATTCACGTGTCATTTGTGAGTCAATCGCATTAACCTTACCACGATTCAATTGTACGCTGAGAATACCCTCTTCAAGTGAGGCCTTTATTGTTTCGAAAGATAGTTCCATGTGCAATACCCCTTACAAGTTAAGCTATAATAACACCACTTTACGCAAGGGGAGAATCAGGTGATTAATTATCATAAGCATAACCATTGTAGTAAGGATGATCACATCCAAGGGCGACAAGAAATGACAGACTGGCTCAATGACCTTCAATTGAACCCTCTGACTTTTAGTCCTGACTTCTTACACTCTGTTGGATTTCACTTGGGCTCTGATGCAAGTAAATTTATTCCACGGCTACATGAATGCGCAGAACAAATACCAACTCTTGAAGCATTGGTTAGTGAAAACGATTTCAGGTTTAACCTTCCGCGATTAGAAAAGTACGATAGTATCGGACGTCAAATCGACAATATTTGTTTTCATCCAACCTATCTAGATGCAGGTGACATTGTTTATGGAACTGGAATGATGGAAATGATGAGCCATCCCGGTGGCCTACTAAAAGCATTAAGCCTCTTCTTTTTGACCTCACATGCTGGTGAAGCCGGTCATAACTGTCCTGTAGCGTGTACAGCGGGAGTCATTAGAATTCTTAGTAAAGTGAACGATTTTGAAGGCAAAGCGCACTTCTGGCAAAAACTACTGGAGCCCTCATTTCGTAAAAATTTTACAGGAGCCC
>CAZYUV010000269.1:0-4407 GCA_964650625.1 uncultured bacterium | reverse complement strand
ATTTAATTCGTACCTAGTGATATCGTAACGCGCTAAGTCCTGCTTAAAACCATTAATCAGTTCCTTGGCAGTATAATTTAATTTGAGTGGAATATCAGTTGCATTTGGATCATTGATAATCTGCTGGAATTGTCCAACTTTTTGAACGAATTGATTGTAAGCATCGGCATCGAATGAAGTGTCTTCGGGAAGCATTGGCTCATCAGAACTGGCAAGATCGACAGCATAGTCGCCAACCTGACGAACTACCACCTCATAGTTTTTGAGGAACTTCTGCGGATCTTCACTGGCTTTCACATAAAGATATGTGGCTCCAGCACCCAGCGCCAGGAAAGCTAGAAAACCAAGGAATGTCAGGATCAGGAAAGCCCAGAAACATCCCCAACTACTTTTTTTTCTGTTTTTATTTGAATTCGCCACGTTTAATCTCCGAGTCAGGTCCTTCCAGAAATCGACAAAAGTGGAAGGACTTATGATATCCAAAAAGATTTGGAAAGGCTCAGATTTACCAGTATTTACCAAACTTGTCTAGTCTGGTGAGTGTAGAATCTATTTTAAATTCATTTCTGCAGTCGATTGCTTACCGTAGAATGGACTAACCTTTGCTTGAAACTTACATTCACTGGCAAATTGGCTCCAATCTACGATGCAATTGGGTGGAATTTTAAGCCATTTTTTATCAGCAAACTTCTCAGGTCCTTGAAAAACCCAGTCTTCAGAATCTAAGTCTACTTTCTTACGTACACTGAATTCCCAAGAATCCTTAGTTCTCTGACCACAAAAATATTCTCCCTGATATGCATAAATAAGTATTTTTTCACAAGGAAGATTTGACTCTTTAGCCAAATGAGAGATTACATCAAAACTAGTGAAAGCTTGGCATTCGGTAGAATGGACTAATGAAAACGTCTGCACGATACTCAAACCCACTTTGATGCCAGTAAACGAGCCGGGCCCAACATTGACCATCAACTGCTCAATATTTGACGTTTCCAGATTTTGTTGCGCCAACACTTCTGAAATCGATTCGAGCATGAAGCGAGACTCTTTGATTCGATCAAAAGATTTCTGAATTACTCTGCCATCAGTAAAAACGAAACCGAGCCCGTTTGTCTGGGAAACCGTATCTACCAATAATCGCACAAAGAGACCTCAAGCATCTTCCTTAATTTGATCTCGAATTTTTTTCAAGTCCGTCTGAGTCAAACCAAAAGCTCTTGTGATGAACTCTAAATAGTTCTCTTGTTTTGTACTCACAGAGTCCTCAAGAATTTTCAAGCCCTGCTTGAGTACATACCTACGGTCATCATCTGTCATTCGTCTGATATCTTTTATCGCTATGGGGGTGATTTCTGTATTATCGAGCTCCGACATCACAGCATTCTGCTCTTTATCGGAATAGCCAAAGATATCCATTGCATCATTAATCACAGTTTTTTGAGAATCTAAAATCTTCTCACCCATTTTGCAAAGATTTACCATCATCTGTAAAGCCGCTCTTTTGGTTACTTCTAGATTGGTTGAAGACTGGCCATGAACACGAATAAATTCTGCCTTATTGCGAAAAAACTCAATACCTAACTTGCCTACTTGCCTGGTACCAAGAAAGTTCACACCACCTGATAGAGCCACACCAATACCGGGAATGAAAGCCATGAGTTTTTTTCTGAAAAATTTAAGTCCTAATTGTACGCCAACTCGAATCAAAATTTTTCTACTCAGTACATCGATTTGCACCTTTTCCATATCTTCGAGAACTTCTTTTGCAAAAGCATTTTTGTCTTTATCTCGAGCGAGAAACATCAACAAGGAAACCACATCTCTCTTCCGTTGCTCCAATTCACAATCGGGATCAAAGAGAAAAGAAAATTTGAGTAACATACTCATTTCTTCGCGAAGAGTTAAACAAAAGTCTCCTACGAGCGTAGTGGTCATAGCTGCCCAGCCTAATCCAGGAATTAAATCTGGTAAAGCCGCACCGCCCCCGATTACCGCTGTAACTTTTGAACTATCTTTTATTATTTCATTTCCGAGAGCCACCTCATTCAAGTCAGGGAAGCGCTCACGAACCTGACCCAGCTCTTGTTCCGTATCCGTAATAGTTTCGAACCCTTTCAAGAAAACCGATTCAACTTTCGACTCTAATTCTTTTTCTATTTCGTCCCAAGGCACCTTGAACCAATCCAGCATTATGAACTCCTTGCACAGGTCTAATGAATTAAAACCTGACTATCCTCACCTTTTTCCAAGAAATCGAGGTATCTTGCCGCAAAAGGGCGATAGGACCTCAGTAAACTCCAGAACTCTTCCTCATCACCCAAGGGAGTTCGCGTCTCAAAATACCCATAAACCAAATAGTCCAGATCAGCTGCATCAAGAAGTCCGTAGAGTTGTAACAAATATAATTTCCGAACAATTTCTGGTCCCAATTCGCGGGACTCCTCGTCCGTGAAATGGCGTATGCGTAATTCTGATCCGCTGTGCTCTGGAATTCGGCGATTTACCAGAAGATTAAACAGTATCGTAAACGCCTGTTCTATCTCTTCTTCTTCTAAACCTTGGTCCTTAAGCTCAGTTATGAATGACTCATCGATCTGTCGGTTATCCTCTAAGACAGCCTTCACAAACCTTTCTATAATTGTTAAGAACTCATTCAATGGGCACCTCACATGTTTTTGAAATAATACACCGAGCACAGACGGCATTCAAGAAAGTACAAAACAAGACTAAAACAACCTTAAAGCTTTCTTGTGGATCGACGTGTCAGGCACTATACTCAAAGATGGAGATTTTGTCTGTTATAAAAGACAACAGTCGCATTTTTTTGGGAGCGTAAACTGAGACTACAAGTTCCGGGGCTAACTGCCCCTGCACTGGTGCTCTTTCAACAATTGGTTGATAGCATCAGTTTCGACAATTTTTATGGCCTGCCTGTGGGCGGACTTGTCTTTGCACATCATAGTCACACAACTCCCCACCAAAATTATATTAACGTTTTTGAATATTCCAAAATTTTCCAACGAGAGGTTTCTCTATGATTCCAACCGGTACTCCGCTTAAAAACATTCTATTTTCGCTTATCAGCCTACTGTTACTTACAAGTACATCTGTAGCCAATTTTAGGATGGTCGACTTTCCATTAACACAAACCAGTGTTAACGCAGACACCTATCTTAGTGCAGAAAATTTAACCTCTAAGATCGACGTAATCTGGTCATTCGAGCAAGATGGCTGGAGATATTGGACACCTCCCGGTCGAACTGATCTAAGCAATTTATTGACTTCTTACGATCGCCTATCTGAAATCCGTCAGGGACTTGGATATATGGTGCGATTCAACTCAGATTCTGCGAATGTATCGTTCGATAACAAAACAATTTTTCCAAATTCTGTTCAGCTTAGCTCTACCGACTATAGTTTAGCCTCTTTCAATCTGGGCAGCGATATTACCCTGGATTCACTTTTTGCTGAAGGAAATATTACCGGAGGTACGAAATCCGACATTGAGGAAGTCTGGCAGTATGACTCCACCAGAAAAGTCTGGCTTTTCTATAGTGCCGATGCTAGTAACTCGAACTTTAATAGTTACGAACAACTGACCACCTTGGCGCGTGGTACTTCGATTTGGATAAAATCAAAAGTAGCAGGTTTAGAAATTAGGCTGAACAACGAAGCCCCTGTGATCTCAATTAGTGGTACATCAACCCTTGTCCCACCGGCAATTACTAATCCTAACCCCTCAGTTGGATTCGGCGATTTTCAACTACAAAACACTGAGGTGACTGGTTTATGTAAATTTGATGGTACCGATACAGCTCCTATCGGTACGGCCGCTCTGGTAACATCAAACGGTGAACAATTGGCCTCTACCAGTGTTTTCTGTCCGAGTTCTGGGGGACAGAAAGTAGCCTATTCTTTAGCGCTAAGTCCCACAGTGATTAATCATCTTAATGAATTTCCTGAATCTGGAAAAAATTCGGTAGTTAGAATTTTTTTAAATTCTGGTCAAGAGCAAAAGTCACTAATTCATAGTGATCTTAAAACTAAAATTGACAATAATGAAACTTCGGTTACCGCCGACTTGGATACAACTTCTTCATTCGTGGTTGCCGTTGCGGAAATGGAACTTGCAAAACGAGCTGGCATTGCTGCAGATCAGATTAATTTAGGAGTCTCAGGAAACTCTAGCAGTGGCGAGCTGCTAGATTTATCACAAGTGTGGGGCTCTGACGACTACCCCATCGACATGATTCGCTTCCAAGAGCTGGTCAATAACATGATTCCCGAAGATCCATTTGGATCAGATCCGCAAAATCATATCCATCAAATGTTTAAGACCATTGAAGATCTGAACGACCCTTCCGTTGATTCCAATCTGCGTCAATCCGTAAATCAATTTTTTACCAC
>CAZYUV010000268.1:0-4446 GCA_964650625.1 uncultured bacterium | reverse complement strand
TTCATAATTACCTCCAAGTTGTTTGTCCAAAAATTCTCATCTACTAACTTCTATTCTTATATATATGATGAGTCTCAAATTATTTTGCTGCCGATTCTAATACACTATTTGAAAACCGAAAACAATTTTTTTTCATAGAAAATTCAAATTCATCAAAAATTATTCATTTCGTGTTCAAGATTCGCCTACGCAATCGGTAACTTTGTCGCAAAATTTAATTAAAAAAAATTAAGGAGCACTTTTTATTAAAAAAGGCGCTCCTATGAATATAAATTACGAAATATTACTCTTATTTCTCATGTAATAAATCAGTGTAATCTGGAAAAACCCTTAAGTCGCTCGATAGACTCGATTCAAGTGAATCTGCAACGTCGCGAAGATTTTCCATTGCTGCAGTCACAGTAGTACTAAAAGCTTTCGCATGCTGGTACTCATCTTCTATAGACTCGACTTTAAGCAATTCTGCCTTTAATTCCTTGATTGCACTAACTAGTGCAGAAGTTTGATTGCAGTGACTTACAAAAAGATTTTTTTGCTCTCCCAATGCAAGATCAACATCAAGCTGCAAAGCCGCTTCTTGAGCTGCCAAAAGGCTACTTGAAATCTCTGATTGCTGCGTAAGAACACCAGGAAGTAATTGAGATTCAACCATCTTCAATAATGTCGTTGCCTCAATCTGAAGCTTGGTGGAGTATTTTTCCATCTCCACGTGATAGCGAGCCTGAAGCTCCTGTGGGCTCAAAACCTCGTGCTTGCTGAAAAGAGCAATATTCTTGTCATCTTCCCAAACCTTTAGAGCATCTGGAGTCTTACGATTATTGGAAAGACCACGTTTTTCAGCCTCTACAACCCACTCTTCAGAGTAGTTATCACCCTCAAAACGAATTGGAGTGGAAGCTTTGATTGAATCACGCATAATTTCGATTACCGCATTTTCCAAAGATATACCAGTATCTAATTTAGCTTTGGTCTTTTCGATCAAATCTTTCAATGCATCACCCACAGCCACATTTAAGATTGTCATCGGCATTGCAACAGACTGACCTCCACCAACAGCTCGAAATTCAAACTTATTACCTGTAAAGGCAAATGGGGAAGTTCTATTTCTGTCAGTATTGTCTTTCTCGATATCAAATACAGTATTTACACCAGTATCCAAGCCGGCTAGATCTTTATGAGCGCCTGTCTTACCCTCTGCTATTTCATTAACTACCTTAGTCAATTCGCTTCCTAAGTAAACTGAAATAATTGCAGGTGGAGCCTCATTGGCACCCAATCGATGATCATTTCCAGGGCTTGCAATGCTTGAACGCAAAAGCGCCTCATACTGATGAACACCCTGCATAACTGCAGTACAGAAGAATTGAAACGACAAGGCTTCGCGTGGATTTTTAGTTGGATCCAGAAGATTATTACCTTCGGAATCAGCTAAAGACCAATTACAGTGCTTACCATTACCATTAATTTTAGCAAAAGGCTTCTCATGGAAAATTGCCTCGAAGTCATGCCCTCGAGCTACTTCTTTGATAACCTGCATTAAGAGCTGATTTTGATCAGCAGTAATACTACTTAAATTATAAATACAAGCTATTTCATACTGACTTGGAGCCACTTCGTTATGGCGAGTTTTAGCTGGAATACCCAGTTTCACCAATTCGATATCAAGATCATGCATAAAATCACGCACTTTATAAGGTACTTGACCGAAATAATGATCATCAAGTTGCTGATCTTTAGGACTTGAAGCGCCAAGAACAGTACGATCGCAAAGCTTAAGGTCCATACGCTCGTCAAACTTTTCCTTAGGAATCAAGAAGTATTCTTGCTCACAACCTAAAGTAGGTCGTACCCACTCTACTTTCTGCCCAAATAATTCCAAAGCTTCTTTCGCATAACGACCGATTACACCCATTGAACGTAATAATGGAGTCTTCTTATCCAGAGCTTCTCCAGTGTAAGACATAAATACGGAGGGTATTGCAAGAATTCTAGCCTTCTTGGCCTGCACAATAAAAATTGGTGAAGATGGGTCCCATGCAGTGTAGCCACGAGCTTCAAAAGTTGATCTGATTCCACCACTTGGAAAACTGGAAGCATCGGGCTCCCCTTGTACTAATTGTCCACCTGAAAATCGCTCAATTGCCTGACCGTCTTCAATATCCAGTAAACTATCATGCTTTTCCGCAGTTGACCCCGTCAATGGCTGAAACCAATGACAGTAATGAGTAACACCCATTTCCAAGGCCCACTCTTTAATGCCATGCGCGATGGTATCAGCTAAATTTCGATCTAATGTTTTGCCTTCATGCACTGTGGCCTTTAACTGACGGTAAACGTCGCGAGGTAGTTTTTCACGCATGACATTGTCATTAAACGTCAAACTACCAAACAATTCTGATGTTAGTGTTTCACTCATTATTCATTCTCCTAATTAATTCTGAACACAAATATCCATATATTTTTTAATTTTATTCGTAAATTCTTGGGTACACAGGATTTACTTGACGAACCTCCCCCAGGTGCGTCAGATCTAGGTAATTTTCAAATTAATTTTGGTATTTTTGTAAGAATAGTCTCCGTAAATCCAGTGATCATAACGGTTCGACATACTATTGCGAACAAAATGTATCGTCAATAAAAAAAGTGTTAATGTGGCTTGAAATCTCCGCCGATACCTATAGATGAAGCATAGTTGCATTTGTTCGACTAAGCTTTGAAGTAAGTGATAAAAGCACCAGGACGGCACCGGGAACCCGATTCCCTTCATGGAAACCGGCACACCGCATTTCGTCCAACCTAGGGTCTCTTCTTAGAGGACACCCTAATGCCACCGGAGTCGTGCTGGTGCTGCACATACGCCTGGGCCTCTCTGCATGCGGAGAGGCTTTATTTTTCTTTAAGCTTTTGCTTGACTAGCTAAATTCAACACCTATTATATCCATCGTAATCAAACCAATGGATTTCAAACTATGAATAAGACAAAAAATTCGCCAAAAGAAGAAGGCATTCTTACAGAAAAAAACACCAACCGTCTGATAATGATTTTAGTTATTGGAATAGGTCTTGGCTCACCAGTCGCTACAATCGTAGGTCATTGGTACGCAAAAAAAAGAACCATAGAAATGTTGGCTGAACAACTGCAAAAAGTTCCTGAAGCTTACGTGGACTATGCGAAAAAACACAATAATAAGCCCACTAAGATTGATCAGTTGTTACCCTTCTTTAATACCGAAAAGGTCGCTGGCATAAACTTACATACTATCATTCGGGGAAGCGAACTTAGCTTTGTACTTGAAGAAGCAGAAAAGAATCCGCTACGATTAATTCAGCATGACAGCAAAAAAAATCTCGTATGCACCAGCGAATACAACGAACAAAAAGGCTGGTCTAAACCAAAACCTGATTGCAAGTATCTACAACTGGTTCAAGACCAAGCCCTAAATAAATCCTCATAGTATAAATCCAGCACTATTAAGGTAAGTTTGCTTGCCCAGGCCAGCCAATATAAGGTAACGTCTTTTATCTATGCGACTTGTTTGTACTTATATCTTTCTAACCACTCTGTTTCTTGGTCAATCAGCAGGAGGTCCACTGATTGACCCGACTTTAGTGAGTCTAATCAAAACCAATTCAGTCAGTAATTGCGAAGTTCTCGTAAAATTCAGAGGCCCGCTTACTAAAAACTTGTGGAAGAATAAACTTATAAAAAAGCCCGCGCGTGCCCTCAATTACATAAAAGAAAAATTCGCTGATGATTTCCTACTTAGAAATTTTAACTTACGTAAAATTTTCTGGCTCAATCACACTATTCTTATGGAGCTTAATTTAGATCAATTGCGAAAGCTTCAAACTCGCTCTGATGTTGACTATATTGCGCTCAACCGAGAAATTACAATACCAGCATCTAAAACACACAAACAGACTTACTCTAAAACAATTAAAGACTCAGAATCCATTTCTCATGCTCTCAAAACTCTACAAATTCCGCAGGTCTGGAATCACATGAATGTAAAGGGCAAAAGCTTACGGATTGGATTTCTGGGTAGAAGTTTTTCACCACATCCTGACTTAAAGAATGAAACTATTCTATTCCGCGATTTTACTGAAGGAACTGAATCTTCTCAAATTACACAAGACGATACTCAGTTTCTTGGGTTAATGGGAGCAGGTTCATTAAGTGGCCGTGCACTAGGAGTAGCTCCCGACGCTCGCTTCATTGTGGCTGGAGTATTTAATCGTCAAAATACAACTACCCTAGGCACTATTCTTCAAGCTTTACAATGGATGATAAACCCCGATTTGAATCCAAACACCGAGGATGGAGCTCAAATAATCAGCAACTCTTGGGGCGACACTGTTCATCATATGGGTGCCGAAAAGCCAATTTGGGATGCTACAGTTGCTCTTAAGAAAATGGGAATTATAAACATTTTTCCTGCAGGCGAT
>CAZYUV010000267.1:0-4515 GCA_964650625.1 uncultured bacterium | reverse complement strand
TTCATGCAAAAAAGTGGCTTGGAAACGGTTATGGTTTTCCTCGCGGACCACTTCGTGAAGGACCAAAAGCTTTGCAAAGAGCAACAGCGGTAATAATCACTCACCCGGATAAGACTATAGAATATTACCAGGCTAAACTGAAAAAAATGCACTTCGACGGTCCCGTATTCTTATTGAAGTCCGAATTACAATTATTGGATGATTGCTGTCAAATAATTACTCATGCACCCGGGAAGTTATTCGCTTGCTCGGGAATCGCTTTTCCTGAAAACTTCTTCAACTCTTTAAAACAACAGGGCTATAATGTAGTAGGCACCAAAAGCTTTCCAGATCACCATCAGTTTTCAATCAATGATATGGAAAATCTTTTAATTCAAATCGAACAAGCAGGCTTAGAAGGTATCGTAATCACGGAGAAAGATTTTTCTAGATGGCCAGGAATCAAAGGCCTGACTACATATGTAGCAAGGCAGAAACTCTCTTGTGAAGATTCCGAGAAATTATTGGAGTTATTAGTTCAAATCTAATCTTTTCCCAACAAATAAAAAGAGCCGGCATAAAGCCGGCTCCTATATTAGAAACAACTAGGTTTTAGAATGTAAGTGTTAATCCTGTTCTTAAAACACCTGCTTTATCTTCTGCTAAGCCAGACACAGGCTCATACAAAAAGTAGGTTGTGAACCAATCCATATTGTGTTGAACTCGAGTTGCAAAATGCGCCCGTGTTCCCTGAACATTAGTCTGGATTTCGTCTTTGTTCAAGAATGACAATACCGCATCAGCTTCCACACGAATGTACTGTAAACCGTAATGCACACTACCTTTATCATGCAGTTTTCCTCGCCAAATTTCAGCCCAGAAACCCGTGTCTTCTTTGTTCCAAGCTGAATTGTTTACAGCATAATCAAACTTCAAACCCCATGGATCTCTTGCGTCACTATCATCTGTATACGCTAGGTAACCGTTAATCACGTGAAAATCAGATAGCAATCTGAACTGCTTGTTTGCAGTAGTCGCATTAAGGTTATTGGCCGCACCACCATTTGCAGTTGAATTGTAGAGATTTCCCGAGCGTGCAACGTTTGTTTGTGCAAACTCAGTCCCGTTAGCCGACGCAATATTGTTGAAATACTTACCAGCTATCAATCCTTGACCTGGGTGTACAAACTGCTCGCCAGAGAAGTTGTAGTTGGCAGCACTGGCACTCCATTTGCCACCAAACCCATCATAATTAAAAGCAATTTTATGTGCGAAAAGGTAAACGTCCTCTTTCGCTTGCGCCGTACCATCTCTATTAGTAGCGTCTTTGAGCTTATACTGCCCAGCCATTACCTTCCAGTTCTTATCAACTTTCCAGCTCTGTGTCAGACCTGTTGGACGAATGTCATTATCAAAAACTAGCTCGGTGTTAGAAAAGGGGTTCTTGTGTTTCCCCAATTTGAACTTAAGATTGTCTGTGGCCTTATACTTAATATAGTAGGAATTTAGTCGTAATTCAGAACCACCGAATGTGTCGTCGTGACCTTCAGCATCAGAACCAAAGTTAACCCATGGCTCACCTGGAACAGTATCTTGAGCAGTTCGCATCGTCGCGCCCCACCAAGTCTTACTGTTAGCTTTCCCACCAACGTTCAATTGAAAATGCACCTGTGGGTCACTAAACTGACGGTCCGACAAGCCATCACTATACTCACCAGTCCAGCGGAGGCCCAACTCCCCGGAAAATTTTATTTTTCGGTCACTGCTAACTTTTAATGAATCAGCCTCGAGCTCCTCAATGCGTTGTTCGTTGGATTCAACGCGAGCCTCAAGAACCTCCACTTTGGCTCCAATAAGGGCAAGTTCGTTACTAAATTCGGTGACTAGCCGCCCAAGAGTATCAGTACCATCTTGGTCTAGCACCGCTCCGCGATGAACTGAATCCAGCATACGGCTTATTATGGTTGCCATTTCGTAGCGACTGACTTTCGCATCACCTCGAAACTTCTCTTGGTAACCTTTGATAAGACCATGACTGGAAACCTTCTCTACGGCTTTGTAAGCCCAGTGGTTAGAGGGTACATCAGAGAATGTTCCAGCAAATACTCCTGTCCCGCTCAATACGCCAGCGATAGCCAGCTTAGTAAACATGCGCTTCATAATTTCCTCATAGCTCCATTGTAGGAACTTGTTTCATAAGGTTTGTTATTGAATTATTCAAAGTGTTCAAACCCACGTGTGTACATAAAACAAGTGATAACGCTATGGAATATAGCAAGGCCAATTTTCGGGGTCAATAGTTTTTGGCTAAGCTTTTTTACAGTCAGACGCAATTGTATTCAAAGCACAACTTCCTGTATGCTTTATTATCGATTTGATATAGGAACTAAAATCTTTTTTCGATACCACCGTGAAAAGGAAACATAATGGCTATCACACTCCCTCGAACTAGTGGTGAAACCACCCGAGAAAAACCAAGAACATCAATAAATAAGGGGGTAGCCGGCTCTAATTCAAACTCCGAATCAAGCCCTACACAATCCTCTACTAGGCAGATGCCTTCTATATCAAGAGGGGTTACACCCACAGCACCTAACGCTCGATCAGATGTAAGCAATAATAGTCGGAGAGAATTTGGAACCGCTCAAGAAGAAATGTTCAAAATTCTAACACGAGCTAGTAAACAATTTGCCTCAGACGTTCTTTTTTCAGTAGGGCTTCCACCCATGTTTAGAGTAAGTGGCAGCCTCGTAAAAGATAATTTTCCCGTATTAAACCCAGATATGAGCAAAAAACTTGTTTACAGCATGCTAAGACAAGATCAAATCGCAGAATATGAAAAATCAAACGAACTCGACTTGTCAGTTAGCATACCTGGTATTGCTCGATTTCGTGTCAATGTTTTCCGTCAGAAAAAATGTGTTGGAGCAGCCTTCAGGTCCATTGCCGAAACAATTCCTACATTTGAACAGCTTGGCCTACCTCAAGTAGCAGCATCACTTGCCATGCTGCCAAGAGGTTTAGTACTGCTAACCGGACCCACTGGCTCTGGTAAAACTTCGACTCTAGCTGCCATGGTAGATCTCATCAATGAAAAACGCAGTGGACATATTATTACAATAGAAGATCCCATCGAATATGTACACAGACACAAGAATTGCGTCGTTGATCAAAGAGAGCTCAAGGCTGATACAGAATCTTTTCCTACTGCTCTTCGCTATGTATTAAGACAAGACCCCGATGTAATATTAGTGGGTGAAATGCGAGACTTAGATACTATTTCAGCCGCAATATCGGCGGCGGAAACCGGCCACCTTGTCTTGTCCACGTTGCATACGCAAGATGCTGCTCAAACCGTTGATAGAATTATCGATGTTTTTCCTGCATTTCAGCAAGAGCAAATTCGAGCCCAGTTGAGCACAACACTCCGTGGAATCATTTCTCAACAATTGCTTCCTCGTAAAGACGGAGGACGAGTTTCAGCTAGAGAAGTCCTTCTTGTCACACCTGCTATAGCCAATCTTATACGTGAAGGCAAAACATACAACATACCTAACGCGATCCAAACAGGTCTAAAATTAGGCATGATAACTATGGATCAACACCTCAGTGAACTCTACGACAAAGGAGTTATTACATATGAAGATGCCGTATCTAAGGCCATTTTTTCCGAAAATATCAAACCTAAATTCTAGATTACTTTGAGGAACTAATATGCATATTACTCTACGCGAAATTCTGGAATTTGAATTATTCGAACCTTTCAGAGGAGCACCTCATAAACTGCAGAGACTTCTAAATGACTCTCAAATTCTTCAATATCAAGAAGGCGAGATCATTATTAATGAGGGCGATGATGATGGAGCATTATATGTAATCTGCCAAGGATGTGTGGTAATTGCCAAAATAATTAATAAATCTACAGGACGTGCCAAACCGCTAGCCACTTTAAGAAAAGCTGATTACTTTGGAGAAATGAGCCTTTTTGATAGGCAACCACGCTCTGCCACAGTAATGGCTCTTGAGAATAGTTATCTACTTAAAATAAGCGCAGATGCATTTCAGACCTTAGTTCAGTCAGATGTGGAGATATCCTCGGCTGTACTATTTAAAATCATTCAAGGGATTTCTGGGCGCCTGCGCCGTACAAACATGGAATTGGTAGTTCTATACGACACCGGTAAATTTATTTCACGAATCAAAGATTTCAGAAAAATGTGCAAAGCTCTTCTAGAACGCCTCTCTGATAGCCTAGATGCAAATGCGGGCTTATTAAGTATATATAACGAACTGTCTGGTAATTTTGATATAGTCGCCCAATTAAACTCCGACGAATTACCTCATCAAATAATTGTCGATCATATGAAAGGCATAGGAAAAGGCTTTATGAGTCCAGGACCTGAAAGCTCTAACTCCATACAAGGTGAGCTCCAGAATCAATCTCTAATTGCTGTTCCTCTAGTTCAAAAAGAACAAATCTATGGAAGTTTATTATTGTTTAAGAATTCTACAGACAAACAGGAGTGTACTTTCTCC
>CAZYUV010000266.1:0-4516 GCA_964650625.1 uncultured bacterium | reverse complement strand
GGTATGTTTTGGAGGAATCATGGCCAAAGAAAAATTTGAAAGAAATAAACCCCACTTGAACGTGGGTACAATTGGTCACGTTGACCATGGTAAGACTACATTGACTGCTGCGATTACAGCTGTACTGGCTAAAGCGGGCGGCGCCGAACTGCGCGCTTATGATCAAATTGATAACGCCCCAGAGGAAAAAGCACGCGGTATAACCATCAATACTTCTCACGTGGAGTATGAAACTGCTAACAGGCACTATGCTCACGTTGACTGTCCAGGTCACGCTGATTATGTGAAGAATATGATCACTGGAGCAGCCCAAATGGACGGCGCTATACTAGTGGTTTCTGCAGCGGATGGTCCTATGCCTCAGACTCGCGAGCATATTCTACTGGCACGTCAGGTAAATGTACCTTACATCGTTGTTTATTTGAACAAGGCTGATCAGGTTGATGACCCTGAGCTGATGGAATTAGTTGAGATGGAAGTTCGCGAACTACTAACTTCTTATGAGTTCCCTGGTGATGATATTCCTGTTGTCAGTGGATCCGCTCTCAAGGCACTTGAGGGAGATACTTCTGAAATCGGTGAAGACTCTGTTGCTAAACTTATGGCGGCTGTTGACGAATACATCCCAGAGCCTGAGCGTGATATCGATAAAGACTTTTTGATGCCTGTTGAGGACGTTTTCTCCATCACTGGTCGTGGAACAGTGGCGACTGGCCGCGTTGAGCGAGGAATTGTAAAAGTTGGGGAGCCATTGGAAATCGTTGGAATGGGTTCTGAAACGACAACAACTACTTGTACTGGTGTAGAAATGTTTCGTAAGCTTCTAGATGAAGGTAGAGCTGGCGATAATGTCGGTTTACTACTTCGTGGGGTTGATAAAGATAATATTGAGCGCGGACAGGTTCTCTGTAAGCCCGGTACGGTAACTCCTCACCAGAAATTCTCTTGCAAAGCCTATATCCTTTCCAAGGAAGAGGGTGGAAGACATACTCCATTCTTCAAAGGTTACCGTCCTCAGTTTTATTTTAGAACGACTGACGTTACAGGTGATATTCAGTTGCCAGCTAACGTAGAGATGGTAATGCCTGGTGATAACATCGAAATGGATGTTACTTTGCATACTCCAGTTGCTATGGAAACTGAGCTTCGATTTGCGATTCGCGAAGGCGGACGTACAGTTGGTGCTGGTGTAGTAACCGCTATTAGTGAATAGTAAGTTTTAGGGGCTTTATTGCTCTGTAAAATATCGATCGCATCTCCAATATTGGGGATGCGATTTTTTATTAGGATTATTTTTTTATCTGATAAAAATTACAGTTAAACTATTTGTCTTTTTTTTAGAAAAAGTAGATGAAGATCGAAATGAGAAGGAAGGTTCCTTCAAGTACTACATAGAACATTGGTTCAAGAAGAAGTAGGGCTTTAACGTTGAGCATTTCGTCCATAATTGAAAGTTCTTCTTTAAGACCTGGGAAATCTTCTTCCAGGTCGAGATCGCGACGAATGCCAACGGCCTTTAGAAAAGAAGCGCAGAAGCGATAAGTGAGGTAGAGCATATAGGCGACTACTAAAAACTTATTAAAGGCACTCATTTTTGTGAAAAGCATTGGAGTAAAGCCAACGAAAGCTATAATGTAGAGGGAGCTAAGCAGTTCTCCGTGTGGAAAGTAGTCTTTTTTTTGCCGAGCAGAGCTGTAGTGTTCAAAACTAGTGCAGGAGTTTATACGGTTGAATTGCCCAAAATTAAGTACAATATTATAACAAAGAGCTGCGAAATAAGTCAGTACTACTAGTACTTCCATCTTATCATTATCTCATATATCTAATTGCCTGGGTAGTGGTAGCTCAGATCGCAATTCGGATATTGATTAGAATCTAATCTTACATTTTCTTTTCAAAAATCATTAAAACTGTCAGAATGAGGTTCATGCCACCAGTGAAGTATTTTTCTAATACTGAGAATGAAAGCAAGTCTTCAGTAAGCACCAAAGAATCAGGTGTTCTTTCGGTGATGGAATTAACGCGTTTTATTAAGATTCAACTGGAGTCAAGATTTCCTACTGTTCAAGTGATGGGAGAGGTTTCCAATCTATCGCGTCAAAGTTCAGGACACATATATTTCAGTTTGAAGGATAGGCATGCTAGTTTATCTTGTGTTTTATGGCGTTCAGCAGCAGCTCGTATAAAGCTACCACTCAATAATGGTTTGCAAGTAGTTTTAGGTGGTTCTTTACGTGTCTATGAACCTCGTGGTACCTATCAATTAAGTGTAACCAGTGTCTATCCAGCAGGCTTAGGAAATCTACATTTAGAATATGAAAGACGCAAGCTTAAGTTCGAGAACTTAGGTTACTTCAATGAAGATCGCAAGCTTCGTCTCCCGGATTTTCCTCAACGGATTGCAATTGTCACTTCGCCTACTGGGGCAGTTATACAGGATATGCTACGAGTAATCAATCGTCGCTGTTCTGTGGGTTTGAAAATTGACGTATACCCAGCTAAAGTTCAGGGTCCTGGCGCGGAATTAGAAATAGCTTCCGCATTACAAAAAATTAGTCTAAGGAATGATTTGGATTTGATTATAGTTGGTAGAGGTGGGGGTTCGCTTGAGGATTTATGGGCTTTTAATGAGGATGCCGTGGTAGAGGCAATCTATAAAAGTAGGGTTCCAATAATCTCTGCTGTTGGCCATGAGACTGACTTCACACTGGCTGATTTTGTTTCGGATGTTAGAGCTGCAACTCCAAGCGTAGCAGCAGAGTTGGCAGTGCCTGAGGCGGAGTCCTGGCGCTTGTATTTGCAAGAGAGATTAGTGCGAATGCAGCAAGAGTTATCCACTACATTTAAGTTTGAACAGCAGAGACTTGAAAAGTCGTCGGTTCAAACTTTAGCAGGTAAGTTAAATCATTATCTTGAACGATATCATCAAGATTTAGATTACGCTTCTCTTGGTTTACAGAGTGGTATCAAAATTCAACTAGCCAGTAAACTTCAGAGTTTCCAGCGCTTTAAGCCAATAGCTACTATTTTGGGGCGGGCAACTCATAATTTATTACAGAGTTCCTCAATGCGTTTGGATTCTGTTCAGTTGTCACATATTGCAAGAACTAGTATCACTAAAATTAATATAATTGAGCAAAAATTAAACGATTCTAGTTTACGTCTAAATGTATTAATTAAAGATCTTTTGCGTTACAAAAGTGAAAAATTAAAATTATCAATGCAGAAATTAAGAATGACTGATCCCAAGCAGGTGCTATCTAAGGGATATGCTATGGTTAAAAAGAATGGTCAAATTGCTGCAAGTTTAGACGAATTATCCACTGGCGACAAAGTTCAACTTCTAATGCAAGATGGTGAGGTTTCAGCAAAGATTATTTCAAAAGAATTGGAGACTAAAGATGAAAGCTAAATCTGTTGATAAGATGGAATTCGAGGAAGCTCTCGAAGAATTAGAAGAGATCGTATCTTCATTGGAAGATCGCAATATAAAGCTGAAAGACGCTGTGGCAGCATTTGAAAGAGGGAAGAAGCTTCATGACCATTGCGCTTTAAGACTTAAAGATGCTGAGAATAAGATTCGCCTAGCGACAGCGAATGATGATGAATTTGAGGATGGCAGTAGTCTCGTAGGTTCTTGATTAAGAGAATCTACGAGTTTCTACAATATTTAGGAAATCTTTTATGGATCCCGTATTACTGGCTCTACTTCCAATAATTTATGTAGTGTATGCGGTTATGTCCAATAACCCTGCGCAGGAACAATATAAGAAGGGTGTGGAGGCTTTAGGTAAGCGAAATCCATCTGGCGCGGAAGAGTTTTTTCTTAAAGCGATTAATAACGATCCATTGCATGCCCAATCATTGCTTGAACTCAGCAAGTTATATGAATCTCAAGGTATGATGGAAAAATCAATTTATTATCTAAAGAGTTTGCAAATTGCTTTGACTGACCCCTTTGAGAAGTTGGGGCTTGATAGCCTCATGCGAATGGCTGAAATTCAGTATGCTAGTGGAAGATATAAAGATGGTTGGGAGAGTTTTTTACTCTTAATTAGAACGGGCTACAAATCTACTAAACTATTTTATTATCTGGGTGAACTTTATATGGTTCAGAGGCGCTATGCAGAGGCTATTGTGTACTTTGATGAATCCATATCCTTTAAATCAGACCAGCCACGTTGTCACTATTATAAAGCTTTAAGCCTAATAGCTATGAATGAGCGAGATGAGGCCATGGCGCCATTACGTAAAATTGAGCATGAGCCAGAATTTTCAGTATATGCCAAGTTTTTGCTAGGCAAACTTTATTATGACAACAATTCTATTGAAGAAGCTTCCACTTATTTTGGCCAAGTTCTAAACGAAGAAAATCCTATTTACTTGAAAGATATTTTGTTCTTCAAAGGTTATGAAATTCTGCAGAAGCCTGAATTGGAAGACGAAGACTTGGACCGATTGGTTTCCTATTTCAACCGTGGAGCGAATTTGGATGATATATATTTTGATGAAAAAA
>CAZYUV010000265.1:0-4528 GCA_964650625.1 uncultured bacterium | reverse complement strand
TTGATGTAATGAGTTTTGCTAACAAAGGAATTCCTATGAACGATGTAGAATGTGTGCGATGCTCTGCTTGTATTGCTGAATGTCCCACTAATGTTTTAAGTTTTGGTAAATTACCAAAAACCTATAATTCCCAAGCAAATTGAACTAAATGAAATAAGTCTTACAAATCTTATCAACTAATTCTTGGGCCCACCATTATTAGTAATCCAATAGCTATTACGCAAGGTGCCATAGCAATTCCAAACCAAATAAAGAAATCTGTAACTAATTCTATTTGTGCTTTGGTTTTATATGAGGATTCGGACTCTGAATTATCGGTTGTAGGATGTTTGATGCGCTTTAGGTATTCATTCAACTCAGGATCGCATTGAAGGGGTATATCAAAATTTTTAGAAATTAGGATACACCTATAAAGTAATAACCAAAACTTATCGGAACCTTCCCCCAAACAATAAGAAGTATTTGAATCATCCAAAGCTATAAGCTTAAGTTTGATATGACGGGTCGATAAGCTCGAAAAATATGAAGAAACTTTCACCTGCAATGCCCTAACGTTGCTTAGCTCTAGGACAATATTTTTTTTTGAATAAAATAGATTTCCATATACAGTGAGTAAAATACCCGAGCTAATATCTAAAATATTGCGTGTTCGAAACCACAGTTTTAGTAGTAAGCCAAATGTAGTGGTAAATAAGCCTAAAGTTAAAAGTTCCGTCTCGAACGATTGTATAAAATTAAGGTCTGAATAATAAAATACTAAAGAAAGTATTATGGAACCATTTAAAAAAAAGCCCTCACCCAAGCATTCTTTAGAACATTTTTCAGTGGTGATTAAAATGTTTTTCATCAATGCTTATGAGAAATAAATACTATGAATAAACAGAAAGTTTCTTTTATGAATTGGCTAATAAATATCACTTTCTAAAAAGCGTATTAGAGGTTATTCAACTGATTAAATTGGATTTCTCTTCTAACTTCTTCAGGATTACGAATGATTAAACGAGCAGTTTCAATATCAGTTACAATTCCAATATAGCTTTCTAAGCTAACCCATTTCCACCAAAGAAAGTTTTTCATCTTTCCAATTTTTATGTCCCGATTATCTTTAAGGTAGCGAACTTCATCCCCAACAGTTTTTATTTCAGGAGGTAATACAAAAATTCCAGAACTAAAATCACAAACCCATTCCGGTTCTAATTTACACTGGATTTCGCCACTAGGTAATGATGTACATACTTGCTTCCATTCATAACGACAATTTCCTCGAGTATCAACTCTTATTAAAGGAGAACCATCTTTTACTATTAAAGATTTTCCAATTACTGCCCATTCGGGGTTTAAGGAATGCTCAGGTGTAGCTTCAATAACAAGGTCATTTGCAAATGCATTGATAGATAGAATACTAATAATTAGTGAAGTAAGTATTTGTTTCATATGGTATTTTCCGTAGTTGATCATTAGGTTATTACTGATTCTGAAATTTTCAGGCCCACATAGTAGTAATTTTATTAGAATCGTCAATACATTTTTTTATCAACAAGGCTTACTATGGGATTTGAGAAATATAATTTAAGCTCACAAACCTTAACTGCATTAAAGTCGCTTAAATTCGAACAACCAACGGATATTCAAGCCAAAGCTTGGCCATTAGCTTTGAAAGGTCGCGATATTATTGGCCTATCACAAGCTGGTACCGGCAAAACATTAGCATTTGGAGTGCCTATGATGGAAGCTATCAAAGGTTTGACTGGGTTCCAAGCGCTTATTCTGGCTCCTACGCGTGAACTTGCAACGCAAATTAGAAATGATATTGGCCCTTTCTCATTTAGTGGTAAAAGAAACCTCGCCTTATTAATTGGTGGTCAACCATACCATAAACAACGAGAACAAATAATTTTACATCCTAATGTAATCATTGGTACCCCTGGTCGAGTTAGAGACTTTCAGCGACAAGATGAAATTCATTTAAAGAATATTAAAGTGCTGGTATTAGACGAAGTTGACCGGATGCTTGATATGGGTTTTCAAAAACAAGTAAATGAAATTCTTTCAGGTGTTAATGACAATTGTCAGGTTTTACTATTTTCAGCTACATTTGGAGCCAATGTTGAAGAGTTAGCACTTAGAATAACTAAAAACCCTATCAAATTTACGGTAGGAAATATAAAAGAAAATGTAGCTGAAGTACAACATGACATTATGGAAGTCGAGTCTAATTGGAAGCCATATCTGCTCAATCACTTAATCCAAAATAAAATAGCACAAGAACGATGGATAATATTTTTACGAAGTGCAGATCGTGTAATTGCCATGCAAAAGATATTGCAATCATTTAATTTCACAGATTTTTCAGTGATGTATGGTAATTTATCCTCTGGCAAACGACGTAAAACTATGGAAGCATTTCATAAGAAAAAATTTAGTATACTTTTAAGCACTGATATTACTTCTCGTGGAATTCATGTAGAGGGTTTAGAAAAGGTAATTAGTGTTGAATTACCGGATGATCCAGAAAACTTTATTCATCGCCTAGGTCGAACTGGGCGCGCAGGAAAACTCGGACATGCTCTCACCTTTCTTAGTAAAGACGAGCTACCACGTTGGCAAAAGATACTGCAAAAATCAAAACCAATGTATGATGTAATACAGACTCCGCAATTATCATATGAACGCCAAGATATTGACCAACTTTGGATTGATGCTCAACAGAAAGACTCACTCAATCGCACTACCAATAATGTAAAAGTGTTTACAAATTCAACTAGGAGCTCCGGTAAATTGTCCGGAAAAAAATCAGTGAAGAAATCTCGGAAAAATCCCAATTCAAGAAAAATCTCACCAACAAGAAAAATAAAGTAAAAAAAATTGCAGGCAGGCGAGGCCCTGCCTGCATTCATGTAAATTGAAAATTAGAAAGTTCTGGAACTAACAACTATGAAGCTATATAAATTATAATGTTAGTCAAAGCGCTTTGTAAAGCCCTTCTTTGTTGTTTTTTGTATTTTTAAACGCTTGTTTAAGGTGTTCAAGTACTAAATACAAACACGGTACCAAAAACAAAGTAAGACTAGTTGCTGCTACAATTCCAAAACAAACCGCTACTGCCATAGGCTGCCAAATAACCGAAGTTCCCATGAACCCCAATACAACTGGTAACAAACCTAAT
Organism: uncultured bacterium; assembly: GCA_964650625.1. Classification (GTDB taxonomy): domain Bacteria; phylum Muiribacteriota; class UBA6191; order UBA6191; family UBA6191; genus JAYZAC01. The sequence goes on along the minus strand of CAZYUV010000265.1, from coordinate 1,362 downwards.
ACTGTCGTTGCGGTTGTTAAACTGATTGCTCTGAGTCTTTTTCTAGCCGCCTGTAAAACTGCTTCATTTAAGGGTAAACTTTCGCGTGCTTTATTAATAAAGTCAATTAAAACAATCGTATCATTAACCACCACTCCCGCCAGACCTACCATAGCTATGTAAGTTAACATAGTAAAAGGTAAATCAAATATGCCCATACCACAGATCACTCCCAGAAAAGCGTATGGAATCGCCACCATAATCAGAAACGGTTGTGTAAAACTATTAAATTGAGTAGCTAGAATCAAATACATCAGAAATGTGGCTATATAGAATGCTTCCATCAGAGATTCTAAAGATTTATTAGTTTGAGTCATTTCTCCACTACCCTCAGATATTTGAATACCAGGATATTTCAATAGAATTGGTTCAATAATAGAGTCAACAATTAGATTTGTTTCTGATGCCGTATTTGAAAGGTTCTCATTAAGGTCCGCTGATATGGTGATGGAAGTTTTTTCATTATGTCGGTTTAATCGTAGAAAGCTCTGTTTAATCTTTAAATCAGCTACATTTTCCAAACGCACTTTTTGTCCGTTTATACCTGTCAAAATTAAGTTGGAAAGATGTTCCTTATCTTGCATCTGGTGTTTAAGGTATTGAAGACGAACATCCACCTCTTCACCTCGCCAATGAACAATACCAGCAGGAATACCTTCTACAGCCATAGCTATTTGTCTACCAATACTTTCTTTATTGAGACCTGCCCGCTGTGCAGGTTCTTCTTTTACAATTACATCGATACGTGGCTGACCTTCTTTTAAAGAAGTTTCCACATTAATAATTGCGCTTACGTTATTAAGCGCTGTGAGTATTTCTTGGTGGGCTTTATTCAATTGCCCTAGGTCTCGCCCTGTGATACGTTTTGCTACAGATTTCCCAATAGGAGGTCCAGTCTTAACTTTGAGTACTGTTATTTTATTTACACCAGGATATTTGAGATTTTTGAATACATTCCTCAAGTCAGTTACAATTTGATCACTTGTTTTTTCACGTTCATCAACTTCCACTAAATCTACCGTAATCTGACTACGGTTAGCTCCCCTGACATAATGATAATTTTCATTTAAGCCGCCCCCGACTATGGTTGTAATGTTTTTAACCATATTTCCTAGTAATCTTTTTAGATCTTGCTCTATTGGGGTACTGTGATGGAAAGATGATTCCATTGTGCTATCACTACTACCTTCTACATTAACCCAAAGCCGAGTCACATCACTGGGAAATAACTCCTGGCGCAAACGATTATCACTGAGAAAAAATGGGAGATAAGCTAAAGTTATCAAGAATACTGTAAATACAGCTAAGGCTCTTTTGGGTTTA
>CAZYUV010000264.1:0-4547 GCA_964650625.1 uncultured bacterium | reverse complement strand
TTATCGCCCTGTTTCGCTGCAATATCAAACCAAATCACGGCTTCTCTATGATCCACTACCACGCCCTGCCCAAGTTCATACATAATACCGAGGCGTGTTACTGCGCCAGAATGCTCATGTTCTGCCGCGGTTATAAACCATTTAATAGCTTCAGTAAAATCAATATCTACCCCAAAGCCTTTTTGATAAGCTATTCCAAGCTCATACATCGCTTGAGAATTTCCTTTGGATGCCGATTTCTTCCACCATTTAATAGCCCGAGAATAATCCTGTATAACCTCATCACCATTTGAATAGTGCAGACCAAGCTCGAATTGAGCACGAGGATTTCCGGAGGCTGCTTCACTTAAAATTTCAATGAAATGATCATCACAAAAATTCGCGAAATTGATCAGAAGGATCAACGATATCTTTAGAGTCCGCAACGCCATATTGCCTCCAAAATAAAACTGAAAGAATCTAATAATAACAATTCAGATAGGGGTTTTGAAAAGACCAAATCGTCACTTTTTGATGCGAATCAAACAAAAGTAATTTTTAGCGAACTACGAATGTCTAATTTTTATTGATTATCAGCTCGGTTTCGTACACGTATCTCGTGTTTTCGCATTGGCATGGAGTCAATCAGTGAAAATAATACCTGAGGCCTTACAAGCTTACCAATCTGACAAAATTTAACGGTACCATCTTTACCTAATAAAATGAGGCAAAATTCTGACTTCGGTAGATTAAATTTGCTAAGAAGCTTCTCAGATGAACCGAAAGAAACTTCGTCTATTAAAAAATTACCAGTATTGAGAAGAGCCTTGAGGATAACCAGATCGCGATCGATTAGATCCGTAGTTTCTGAATCTAATAATTGCAATTGTTTTTTAAAGAGTGGATTTGCAGGCGAAGGTGTAGAAATTACTATAACGCGATTACGCCAGAGAAATTTATCCAAAATTTCCCCAGCGTTAAGGTTTGAGCATATTGGCATATACAGAAAAGTTAAAAATATACCGACTCTAAAAATTAATCTAAATAGCCTCTGCAAGAAGAGACTCTATGTCGCCTTGGATTGCCTTAGGCTTTGTCATTGGGGCAAAGCGCTTCACAACTTCGCCATTACGATTCACCAGAAACTTAGTGAAATTCCACCCAATTTTAGCTCCGCGAGAGCCGGGAGCTTGGTCTTTCAGCATTGTAAAAAGCGGATGAGCGTTTGCACCATTGACATCTATTTTCTTAAACATCGGGAATGTTACACCGTAATTCAAAGTACAGAAGTTCTTGATCTGCTTCGCTGTTCCAGGCTCTTGATTTCCAAACTGGTTGCAGGGGAAACCTAGCACTTCGAGGCCCTTCGCTTTATACGACTTATAGAGTTTCTCTAATCCCTTGTATTGAGAAGTTAAACCACATTTACTGGCGGTATTAACAATTAACAAAACTTTGCCATCATAATCTGAAAGAGATACTTTTTCTCCGTTAATCAAATCAGCCTCAATAGAATGCACCGAATTAGCGGCTGCCTTTTTGTTATGAGCATGGGACTCATGGGAATGGTCATGGGAGTGAGAATCAGCCTTTTTGTGGTCTAGACATCCACAGGAGCACGCGAACACAGAATAAGACATAGTGGTTACTATAAGAAGGATGATTTTAGTAAGTGATAACATAAATTTACCTTTGTCACAGTGGTTAGTATTTTCAATAGTTTAACAACAGTTTTTGATCATTTTAATACCAGACTTATGTTGGAACATTACGAGTTTAAAATGTTAAAAACGAAGATAAATAGTCGAAAACTATTTTCACTTAAATATATTGACCTTTGAAAATAGGTCTTTTGCCAAGAGTTGTGAACCTGCAAAATTTAAATGATCATCATCGTAGTAGAGGGTCTGTCCATGTTTCATTGGATAACATCGATTTATTTCTCTGTCACAAAACGTATTTATGGGTTTAAAGTTGTAAATTGACTTATTTGAAAACTTAAGTAGCTGTTCAGACTTTAAATGTCTTTGCAATACCTCTCCTAAAGAAATCGTGTAAAGGTCTGAATCCATTTTATGAAACATAGCGAGCCTTGCGAGGCGTAATGGGACATTCCAAGGATACTCTGGTATAGGGTAAACCAGAACAACTTTAGCTCCATTAATTGCCACTCTCAAGAGAGTTCGATTCATTAACTCCTTTACATGAGACAGGGTGGGAGTGTGTTCGGGAGATTCAATATGGCTTAATGGCAATGGATCATCATACTTCAACTGCTTATTTGGCCCCTCGACATAGATGGGCCATCTTGCAGCAATCACTACATATTGAATCTCTTGTTCATGTATGAACTTGATTGCCAAGTCATTAAATTCCTTGCAATCAGAATCATGGTCAAAATTCATAACATCCAGAATCGGGGGACATCTCCCTCGAGTAATCTGAGTCATACTTATATCCATGTGAAAAAACCCATTGGCCACAGCTTCTGCTATAGCTTCTGCATGACTATCTCCCCAAATTACTGCTCTGAGAGGCAACTGACTGTTAAAACGACAGTTTTCATCTCCTGGTGTTACAAACTGCTTGTAACCCGATAAACATTTTGATCTACGCGCAGGAACTAACCTTGCCGCTTTATCATAGCGAACTGTGCTTGCATTCAATCTTTGAGGAACGCCTCGCCACAGGTGGCTGAAGAAAGAGAGTCCAAGAATGAATAACCAGAATAACAGTAGAATCTTTAACTTGAGATTCGGATATTTTCCATACTGTCGAAACGGAGTTTCTACGAATTTGAAACTTAGCACAGAGATAAGCAATGTGGAAAATAGAATTACCACTTGAATATTTTTACTGAGCAAGTCGAAACTAAATATCTTCCAATAAATCAAAATGGGTTGATGCCAAAGATAAAGACTGAAACTGATATTGCCCATAAAAACCAGAGTTGATAAAGTCAGGAAGCTACAAATCCAAACTGATGAGGTTTTTGTACAGAGTAGATAGCTAGTGGATAACACTAGGGGTAAACAATAGTAGTTTGGAGTGCCAAATTCTTCATCAACTAGAGCAAGTGATGCGAAGATTACAGCAATTGATAGAAAACTAATGGTGGAATTTGCTTTTCGTTGACCATCACGTTGAGTAATCAAGGCTGCTATGATGCCGAAACCAAATTCCCAAAATCTTCCTATTAGAAGATAAAAGGCGCTGGATTGATCGCTACTCACATGGCAATATAGAAAGCTCAGGACAATGAGTAAGCCAAGCGTGAGGGATCTTATTTTTATGTTTTTTAGGAAAAGTAATAGAGGTAAAAGTAGATAAAACTGTTCTTCAATAGATATTGTCCAAGTATGAATTAAGGGCGCAAATTGGAAGTTTGGCTGAAAATAATCTGTTCTCCAATAGAAGTAGAAATTAACAAGTCCCAAAACACCTAGACCTGCAGATTGTGAAAGTCTTTGAAGCTCAATTGGTAGTAGTAGGAAAAAGCCCGCAAACAAAGTGATAAATATCATTAAGAACAGTGCAGGAAATATTCTTAATGCTCTTCGCTTCAAGTAAGTTGAGAGATTCCAGCTTCCTTGCCTTCTATGGTTAGAAATTTGATTTGCAATTAGAAAACCACTAATCACGAAGAATATATCTACCCCGAGGTAACCACCTGGTAATACAGTGGCATCTAGATGAAATAGAAGTACAGCAAGAACAGCAATTCCTCGCAGTCCCTGAATGTCCAGACGATATTTCATTTTTGCGATAGTAAATAATTGGTTTAATTATGTCCAATAATTATTGGAACAGAATGTTGTCAAGACTCCAGAAAATTTGCTTGTTTCTTTGTTTTGACTCTCTGAGGCTATAAATTAACCTCAAATAAATTTAGAATCCACTTCTCTGAGCTTAATATCATCGTTTGCTTCTGCCCCTGAGCCTAGAAGGCTACTTCGTCCATTGTGGGTGAGTTGTCTTCAGGAGTTTCATCCACTATTCCTGAAGCTTGAACAGAAGCACTGTTAAAAATAGGTCTCTCATCAAATCCGTAGGCTTTGCCTACAAATGAGTTTTCGCCGTAAAAGGCTGAGTTTCTAAGTGTTCGGTCTTGCTTCCAGCGAGACACCACCATATCGGCAATCACATCACCCATGCGCCTTCTGCGCTCATCCAGGTTACGGGTATTTGTATTCACTGACACAGTGGATCGTACAGCGTTGGATTTCGTTTTAGCGTAACCAGTTTGCGTAGCAACATCCCAGAACATAGCCCAATCTAGCTCGGTTACCACAGTATTTTTAGCCATATCTTTCAGAAAGTTTTCATAATATTTGAAACGACCATTTACTGAGCGATAAGCCTCAACGTCGTATTCTTTGCGGGCATAATTTAATGTAGCTAGCTTGCTCATGAGAGCTTTGATGGCGTTAAAATTCATACCAGCCCCGGAGCTCATGTTTGCATTGGCCAATTGACTAAACAGGGCTATTTCAGCGCTATTCAGATCATTGGATACACTGCTATGATTTAACTTGATATTTTTCAGTATGGTTTGAATTTCACCTGAT
>CAZYUV010000263.1:0-4556 GCA_964650625.1 uncultured bacterium | reverse complement strand
CTAATCCAAGCGAATCTTTAGTCTTGGTAACAGCCCAGAACACTTTTGCATCATTGGGTTTGATTTTCTGTAATTGCTCAAATATTTTGAGAGCTTTCTGATTATCATACGCTTGATAGGCCTCCTGACCGCGCTTCATATCGAGAGTGAATAATTGCGATTTTGCTTCACCCAGACCTTTTTCTGAAGCTTTGATTAACCAATCTCTAGCCTTATCAAGACTTAATTTATTGCCTTGTTGTTTAATTATCATTTGCGATAAATCCAAACAGGCTAAGCCATGTCCTTGGTTTGCAGCCTTACTGAGCCACTCGAATGCCTTGTCATAATTTTGAGGCGTCCCTTCACCATTAAAGTGGAGTTTACCTAAATCATACTGGGCTTGTGATGATCCCTTATTAGCTTGTTGACGTACGGCTTCTATCCCAGTCAATTTTTTTTGTACAGGCTTTGCCTTGATGACCTTTTTCTTAACTGTTTTCACAGATTTAGGCTTTTTTGCCTGACTTCTTGCCTTAGCGATACGCACCTGACCCATATTGAGTTCAAGTTCTTCTAATGACTCCTCAGCCCCTGGCCAGTTTTGCTTTACCAGAGAACTCAACAAACTCCAGGCCCTTAAATCATTACTCTCACCACCAAGACCTCTCTGATATAGTTGAGCCAATTCTCGACTAGCCGGTGCATGACCTTGCTCACTCGCCAATTCATAAAACTCACGAGCCTTTTTGTAATCAACCCTTCCCTGAAGACCAAGCTGATAAATCTTACCCACTAGAAACTGAGCCTCCGCATCTGAACGTTTACTAAGCATTTCAAGACGCGACAACTCTCGAGCTGACTCGAGCTCCACTCCTGGTCCAACAATCGTCAAAAATCCCAGTAATGACGCTGAAGGTCCATGTGCCCTAGCCGCAGCATCCTCAAGCAACTTTATAGATTTTCTGAGGTCTTTTTCACCCCCAAGCCCTAAAAGAAGCGTAAGAGCTTGATGATACATTGCTTCACGCTGTCCTTTAGCAGAAGCATCTGCATTGAAATCAAAGGTCGGCTTTTTCCAATTTCTAATATCATTGGGTATATTTTCTACCACATATCCCAGTTGACGATTACTCTGGTTAGTAAAAAGGTCATGAGGCCAAGGCGATTTAGACAAAAGATTAAATTGACCAGACTTCAGTTTTCGATGAGGAATCATCCACCCGGAATCGGCTAATTTCACAGGTCCTAAAGACGCTAATTTGTTAGCTAAATCAATCTGCGCTGAAGCCATCTTAAGAATGATCACGTCATGAGTAACACGCGAGGGTTCGAAATTTTGAATCATGGCTATTTTTAACCAAGCTAATGCCAGAACAGGCTGCGAGTCGGCTAATTTACCCTTATATAATACTCTGGATAATTCATGCATAGCACGCCGAGAACCTTGCCTTGCTGCCATTAAATAATAATGACGCGCTTTTCCATGATGCTGATTTACACTGCGACCAAGTTCGTATCTCACAGCTAGGGTCAACATAGCCTGCCACTCACCAGCATCAGCCGCTTGATTCAAAAATGACAAACCCAGTGGTTTATTCTGGATCGTAAATTTTCCATCCAAAAGTGCTATTCCGGCACGAACAGCTGCCTTCATATTTCCGTCCTTAGCAGCTTCTATATCCCATTTGGTTTGTGTCTCTGAAAGTAATTGCTGCGCTTTGATAAGCTGTTGCTCACTAAGCTGGTCACTAATCAACTTTAAGAGTTCAATCGCAGGCTCAAAACCGGCCTGTCTAGACAACTTCATCCACATCCAAGCCGATTCAATAGACTTTTGACCTAAATCACCATTGAAAAGACTCACTCCCAGATTATATTGAGCTGGAGCATGACCTGACTTAGCGGCTTGACTCATCCAATGCAATGCTTCCTGGTGAAATGCTTTCCCTTTTTGTTCTAGCAGTCGACCCAGACTATGCATTGCGTCGATATCTCCAGTAAGAACTTGAGTTCTCAGAAGCTTTTCAAAGTCCGTCCTCGAATCAGACCAGACAATAACAATGCTTATAAAAAGCAAAAATATAAATCGCGAAAAATACTTCATACTAACTAATCACCTGAATGAGAGTCTCCGTAAATTCAGAAATTCCGGCCTCTACAAATTTAGGATTCTTAGGTTCGAGCTGACGCTCATCTAAAACCTTAACATTAAAACCTTTTTCAGTCATAACCTGATCAACTTCTTCAAAACTTACAGAAAATGGAGGACCAAAATCAGGCTTTGATTCAAAACTAAATAATAAACATAACCAATCGAGATTCCCCTCACTCAGTTTCTCTACTTGTTTATAATAGTCCTTCCTCATGTAATCTGGTAAGGCTACTAAAGCTGCCCGATCCCAAATTTTTAATGGTCTTTCCCCGCGGGGAATATCAGCAGCAACAAGATCAAAAAAGTCGGCACAGTACAATGTAAAGTCATAACTCTTGAAGCACTCAACGGAATCGCGGACCAAACTCTTACTCATATTCAGCGAAAACTTATTATCAAAATCCTCTAAAGCAGCACGCACGCATTCTACTCCGGTTACGTGATGGCCTGAACAATGCAATTCCCACATGTCAATGCTACGACCACACAGAGGCACAAAAACTGTATCACATGGTTCTAGAAGCCAGGTCGATAACACCTTTCTCAGATAATAGTTGGCCTCAGCTTGATCAAATCCAAGCCGCTTTTCTCTCCATACCTGATTCCAAAAATCTAAGTGCAAGTCTCAAACCCATTTATTTCTTATTGGTTTAGAATGTCCATATCAAACCATATTTGCAAGGTAATAACAAAGGCACTACATTGTCCGCCTCATTTGAATTGCGAGAAAATTATGAATCCCATTGTTTTTGTCATATTTATTGTTGGAAATTCTGTAATCCATGCATTTGGTGGACCAGCCAAGGTCGAACTACAAAAAGTAGTATCAGAAAAAATTGCGCCACAAACTGATTATATAGCTACCAGTCTGCCAATTGCCCGTTCAAAAATATCATCCACGGGTCAGGGGCTGATTATTAAAAGAGACATTTATTTCGGGATACCAGTTGAAAAAGATCAAGTGGTTATTGTATTGGATACGAAACATATCAATGCAGAGAAATCTCAACGCCAAGCCAGACTTTCACAATCTCAGGCAGAATTAGTGCAAGCGATAAATGGCTCTCGCAAAGAGGAATTGGATGCTAGCCGAGCAAGATGGATTCGCAGTCAAGCCAGATTAAAAGAAAGCAGTGCCAGCTTATCTCGCGTAATCGGCTTATTTAAAAAATCCGCAACTACGGCTGAAGACCTAGATCTTAAAAGACGTGAATACGAAATCGCTCAAGCTGAAGAAATGGAAGCACTTAGAAGCTTCCAACTAGTGAAATCAGGCGAAAGATCAGAGCGCATTCAATATCTCCAAGCTAAAGTTCAAGAGTCTAGCTATGCTCTGGAATCTATCAATCTGAAATTAGAAGATATGAGGATTAAGGCGCCCTTTGAAGGAATCTCAGGTGAGGTTTTGGTAGAGGTGGGTGATTGGATTAATGTGGGCGACCCTATCGCCGAACTTGTAGATTCCAGCTACTTGGACTTAGCCGTGCTCGTTCCAGAAGAACAGATCGCACAAATCCGGCGAATGCAAAAAGTGCCCGTAAGTTTTTCGGCTTACCCACAATATAAAGGTCTTCAAGGCATAGTGGTTTCAATTGGTCCTCTGGCAATGCTTCAAGGCAAAACTATTCCTGTGATCGTACGTGTCAAAAATCCTGGGCCATTAATCGCCGGGATGAGTGCTCGCGTTAGTCTCCCTGTCGGACCAGAAATACAAAGGATTTTGGTTCCTAAGGATGCAATATTACGTACAACGGGTGAAAGTAATGTCAAAGTTTACATCAATAAAAAAGGCAAAGCTGAACTAAAGGTAGTAAAAGTAGGTCAAGAGTTTGGTCAGTTCATTGAGGTCTTAGATGGTCTCAATATAGACGATGAAGTGGTAACAAGAGGAAATGAAAGGCTCCGACCAGGCGGTGAACTAGACATTATACAGGCTACTAAAGGAGTCAGCGGTGCATCCCAATAATAATAGCCGAGATGGAATCCTTGAATCTTGCATTAAATATCCTGTAACGGTCTCCGTCGTCGTACTATTTGTTGTCTTTTTTGGACTTCGATCTCTCGTATCACTTCCTGTTCAAATGACACCTGATGTAACTAGTCCAGTTGTTTCGGTCAACACTCTGTGGCCTGGAGCTTCACCCGCTGAAGTTGAGCGTGAGATTCTGGAGCGTCAGGAGCAATTTTTAAAGTCATTAGAAGGTCTTGAAGAAATGAATGCAACCGCAAGTCCTTCAACTGGGAATGTGGTTTTAGAATTCAAACCCGACACCAATCTCGATACTGCACTATTAAAAGTTAATAATTTATTAAACCGTGTTCCTGGCTATCCTGCGGAGGTAGAGCGTCCTATAATTTCTACCTCAGGAGCTTTCGACAACGCCATCGGCTGGTTTATCTTTCTACCAATAGACGATAGTGT
>CAZYUV010000262.1:0-4576 GCA_964650625.1 uncultured bacterium | reverse complement strand
TGTGGATACACGCAGTGACCTAAGTGAAATCCAAAATTTGAAAGCAGAGTATGAAGAATCTAAGGTTGATGTCACTTTGGTGAATTGTCCACCCTGGGGTTATTTGAATCCTCCAGTAGGAGTAGCTAAAGTTAGCTCCTATGTGCGTAATCATGGTCGTAAGACGCGTATTTTAGACTACAATGCACAATTTTATCTTGAATATGAAGAAATGCAGCGTCTTTGGCATGTTGAAAATAAAAGCTATTGGTCTAGTGATCGTACTTTTGATGTTATTAGATACATATATGATCAAGACATTGAGCGTGCAGTTGAAGATATACTTGATCGAGATAGCAAGGTTATTGGATTTTCTTGCGTAGATCCAAAAGAACGTATGACTGTTGAATTCATACGCCGATTAAGAGCTCGCTGTGCAGACTTGGTTATTATTCTTGGTGGACCAGTCTGTGGAACTTCAGAATATCGAAATATCTTTTTCGACAAACTTGGGGAAAAGGGTGTCGACATTTATGTGGTAGGTGAAGGCGAAGATACGATGCTTGAAATACTTGAGCGCGTGGACAAAGGCGAGTCACTAAGCGGTACGCCTGGAACTGTGGAGGCAGACGAGGATGGTAATTGGCATTTTGCGTCTGCTAGACCAAATGTAGATATTTGGAATGCTCCAATTACCACCTATGAAGAATTTGATTTAAATGATTACTCTTGCCAGGAACTTATCGTTGAATGGTCCAGAGGTTGTATCGGTACATGTGCTTTCTGTAAAGCAAAAGTGCTTGATGGTAAATTCCGTTCGTATAATCCAGAGGCTGTAGTAGCAGCGCTAAAGCACTATGTTGAAGAATATGGAATTAGAAAATTCACAGTTTCAGACTTGGCTGTTAATGGTAATTGGAAATTGCTAGAAAAAGTATGCGATAAAATCATCGAATCTGGGCTGGAAATCGAAATACGAGCCCAAGGGATTCCCAGACGACAGATGAAACTACCAATTCTTAAAAAAATGAAAAAAGCTGGTTTCGTGGAAGTTCAGTGGGGGGTTGAATCTGGAAGTGATAAAGTCTTGAAGGCAATGGATAAGGAATGGATGTTCACTATCGATGAAGCCCAACAGGTTATACGAGACAGTTATGCTTCTGGGATCAAGACCTGTATGTTTTGTATGGTTGGTTATCCGACAGAAGAGGAAGAAGATTTTCAGAAAACATACGATTTCATAGATCGTAATGCGGAATATTTGGATATGGTGAAGTCGGTGAATAGTCTTCACATCATCACTGATACTCCAGTGCATCATAAAGCCGTAAATTTTGGAGTTTCTTTGCCAGATGAAAATTATCATTTTTTGTGGGAAATGCCGGGTAATACCCATGAGGTGCGCCAGGAGCGAGTTAAAGCATTGTTGGAATTGGTTAAAATCAAAGGTTTGGAGTGTCTTGAAACGAACTATCTTGAGGGTCGACAATTTGTTCTACTAGAGGACTATAAATCGCGCTATATCCCTATGGATGAACGAGTTAATTTGCTGCGCCGTGACATCAATACCTTGATTGACTATCGAATGAATGAACAAGAAGAATGGGAAAATATTGATAATCCAAAGGATCAATTTATAGAAAAAAATCGAGATTTAGTAGGTGTGCAACATGGACAAACGGCTTTGATAGCGCCCAATACAGTAGAAATTGATTTATCCAATAATTGTAATTTCAACTGTGTGGGTTGTTGGTGTCATTGCGATCACTTGGAGGAACTTAAAACACCCGCTCAACGTAAGAAAAATCATTTGGATTTTGAGTCTATCAAAGGACTCGTCAAAGATCTCGCTGAAAATGGAACACGGACAATTCAATTGGCTGGACCTGGAGAACCGTTTACTCATCCTCAAATCATGGATGTTATTCGTTACATTAAGGGTAACGGCCTCGAATTGCATATTATTACAAACTTTTCTTTCATAACGCATGCAATGGCTCAAGAATTAATAGATTTAAAAGTGGATCAATTAACTTGTTCCTTGTGGGCGGGAAGTCCTGAAGCTTTTATCAAAACGCATCCTAATCAGAATGCGAAAACCTTTAATCGAATCAAAGAGATTTTAGCTTTTATCGGTATGAACAAAAAGTATAACTCTTATCCTCGAGTCAAAATTTACAATGTGATAAGTAATCTCAATTCCGACGATTTAGAAAATATGGTTAATCTAGGTCTGGAGGTAAGAGCTGACACCATGGAGTTTACCGTAGTTGATACTGTGCCAGGTAAAACAGATTTTTTAGCTTTGAGTGAAGAAGATCTTTTAAAAATTGAATCAGCTTTTAAGAAAATAACTGGGAAAGCCACTTATCCAGACCCCCCTGGTAGGAAGCATCTGAAAGGTCTTAGTCCAGATCAATTGGAAGAGCATTATGAAGTCAATGCTAAGTATTTTACCGATATGGGAGAGTATCAAGCTTTTGATTATGAACCTTTAAATAAGGTGATGACCTGTCGGGCAGGCTTGTCAAATGAGCGTATGGAACACGATCCATTTGAGCGTTGCGCTAATGTTTTCTACTTTTCTCAAGATACTTGTAAAACATGCAAATATATAGAAGAGTGCGAGGTTGATAAGAAAGACTTCAGCATCAAAACGAGATTTTTTGCAGTATTAGGTTTTGGATCATTCATTAGAAGAGCGCGCCTTTCTGTTAAAGAACGTTTAGAGCATGAATCAAACGACCAACAGTCTTCCTCTATGACTCAAATACCATCAACTCAATTGGTAGATACCATGCCTTGTACCATTGGTTGGACATATTCTAGAGTTACTACCGATGGTAATGTGATTCCTTGCTGTAAAGGATATGAAAAACCGTTAGGCAATCTGTATCAAAATCATTTTAAGCATATTTGGAATGATCATCCGTACCGTGAATTCCGAGATAAAGCCAAAAATCTCAAAAAATCTGATCTCTATTTTCAGGAAATAGGATGTCATAAAGCTTGTGACAATATTGGACAGAATTTAGAGGTGGTAAAAAGATTGAATAATCTAAAACCTCGAGAGAAACAATGGCTGGAAGACGCCGCTAAGCAAGTTCGCCCTTAACTTGATTCTGGTTAGCGCGTTTAATCCCTAGAAATTCACTTCTTAAGCGAAAAAAAATCTGAATAGCAAAAAAAAGAGCTTCATAGAATTGACATTTGTTTTAGAAAAGAGCTAGGTTATGTATAACAGTCTAGTAGGACCGTTGATCAGAAAAATGTAATCCGATTACTATCGGATGCGATCGAAACTCTCTCTTAGCTAGAGGGTTAGAGGTCGGACTTTTAAAGTGTCATAATTCGCTCGGGCGAGATGGTAATTATGGCACTTTTTGCATTCTGAGGCTTTTATATACTGTTTTTTGGATTTATTTGATTGGGTTTACCGTAGTATTATTCGTCTATGGGTTTACGGAGCGACATAGAAATAGACGAAAGCTGGTATATCAAACCTGATGGAATTAAAGAGCGTTTTTCGTGTGGTGGCGTGGTATGTAGAGTTGATGATGCGGGTCAAATTTGGGTGTTACTAACTCATGAGAAAGATAATCGCCATTTCGTTTTGCCAAAGGGTGGTAGAGAAGCGGGTGAAAAAGATTTGGATACTGCAGGCAGAGAAGTTCTTGAAGAAACTGGTATTCATGATTTAAGTATGATAACCGACCTTGGTTGGTCGCGAAGACTATCGTTCAAGAAGCATATTTGGTCGAATACTCACTTTTTTTTATTTTATACTCAACAGTTAATAGGTTCTCCTACCGATGACGAGCATTTTCATGATCCTGCTTGGTTCGATCTTAAGGATGATCGTCCATATTTTTGGCCTGATCAAAGACGTTTAATTCAAGATAATAGGATTAAAATCAATGACCTTGTGCGAGCTCATCACAACAAGCTTAAATTATGATTGATAATAGGGCTTGGAACGCAGGTGAAGTACCTTAATAGCTATGTTACAGTGTTGAGATGCGAGTAGTCTTATTTTTCTTATTTAGCACTATAATTTATAGTAATCTAATAGCAAAAGAGCAGATGGTTAAAGTTCTTTGCTTAGGAGATTCTCTAACCGAAGGTTATGGAATCCTAAAAGAAGATTCTTACCCGGCCCGACTAGAACGAGCTTTGAGAGAAAAAGGACTATCTGTAAAAGTTATTAATTCCGGACAAAGCGGAAGTTCCAGCAAAAACGGTCTGAAACGCATAAAATGGCTGGCTCGTATGAAGCCTGATTATCTAATACTTGCACTTGGTGCGAATGATGGTTTACGTGGTTTATCTTTGATTGATTTAGAGCAGAATCTTCGCAATGTAATTCAGTATGCAAAACAAAAAGATATTCAAGTGATCTTAGCGGGTATGAAAATACCACCTAATTATGGGCCAGCTTACACTGCAGAATTTGAAAAGGTTTTTGAACGACTTGCGGAATCTTTTCAATTGCCACTGATAGATTTTCTTTTAGAAGGTGTGGCTGGTATACCTGACTTGAATCTACCTGATGGAATTCATCCTACCGCTGAGGGTTACGAAATAGTGACTCAAAATG
>CAZYUV010000261.1:0-4582 GCA_964650625.1 uncultured bacterium | reverse complement strand
TTCTAATGCCAAGCCCGCCATCTCGGGCTGGTTTTGTAATGCTGTTCTTGAGTTGGCTGACAAGCTCCTGCACACTGACATCTGCCGAAAGAGTAATTTTGGTAGAATTAGTATTTCCACGAATTGTCAATTCTTGTGGGGTAGATAGTACGCTATTTCCCTCATTATTAAAAAAGGATTCAATTTCTCCGATTTTTGTTTCAAGATCGACGAGTTCTCCGTCATCTTTATCCACCAGAATGTTACTAGCTAGTTGTTGTCGTTCTCCTCTAGCGGCTAGATTGATTTCTACAAGATAGTCACCTGAGCTTCCTGTGGTACTATCGACTTGTATACCTTCCATTCCTTCTGAATTTACACTTACCAGTGCGGTAGCAGATCCATCTAGAAGTTTTTTTGTGTTGAACTCCGTGGTTCGGGCAATACGATCCATTTCATCGACTAATTGATCCACTTCACGCTGAATTTCTTGTCGATCATTTGTGGTCAGAGTATCACTGGAGGCTTGAATTGTTAGCTCTCTAATACGGTTAAGGATGGAAGCATCTTCGTTTAAGGCACCCTCAGCAGTTTGAATAAGCGAGATTCCATCTTGAGCATTTAGAATGGCGCGATTCAGGCCTTTAATCTGACCTCTTAGTTTTTCACTGATAGTTAACCCAGCCGCATCATCAGCACCTCGATTAATTCTAAGTCCCGAAGATAGTCTCTCTATTGAAGTATTGAGGGTCTGCTGATTTTTTTGCAGATTACCTTGTGCTATCAAAGCACTAACGTTATTGTTTATTCGAAAACCCATGGCTGGTCTCCCTGATAGCAACCCTCATTGGTCGCGTGACTGAGAGAACTCTTCCTTGAGCTCCAAATAGTTTCAGATTTCTCGCCTACTCATCATTTATCGACAGCTGAAAGAATAATTCTTAAACAAAAAAAGACGAATTCAAATACTCTTGATGAGACGTGTCAGTCCGAGCATAAGAAATATGATTAGCGCGAATGGCAGGAGTAGAGTTGAAAGTGCAATTCCGCACAATAGAAATCGAGATAACCATTTCAAGAAGATTTGATTTTGAATGAGTTCGGCCAGAGGTGGGGAGTATAAATAGTAATATTGAATAAATTCAGACCCCCAGGGAGTATTTATTAAATAATCATCTCGAATATATTTAAACCATCTCGTAATTAAATTAGTTTCACCAAAACTAGCTGAAACTATAAAGCATCCACCACTCTGACTTGGTCCCGGAATAAATGTAGGGTCAAATGGGATGAAAGAGTTATTTTGATTAGAGTCGGTGCCATCATCTTCAGTAATTGAGACCAGTGCAATGCTTGCATTACTTGAAGACTGTCCATCTCTTACTACCAATGAGAATTCATAAAATCCTGGAATACTGGCAAAAAATGTTACTATTGAACTACTTTGATTGCTTAAAATTACTGGTTGACCACTAATTTGTTGCCAAAAGTAAGTGAGGGGATCGCCATCCTGATCAAAGCTTCGAGTTCCATCTAGTGTAACTACAGAAGAACGAGGTTGAATCTGATTATCACTTGCGATCGCTATGGGGACAAATTGAGTATCGCTGTTTACTGCTACTGTAACAAGATCTTCAAATGAGTAGAATTGGTCGGTAGCTACAATTAGAGAAAATGAATATAGGCCACCTTTGCTGGGTGAAAAACTGGTACTTGATGCATTGCTGCTACTTAGATTAACTGTTTCTGGCCCTCCCGTTTGTTTCCAGAAATAATTAACCAGTTGACTACTACCACCAATACTTGATGAACCGTCTAATAATATAGTTCGGTTAACTAAGCCGCTCAGATCTTGACCGGCATTAGCTGAAGGCAGGAAAAAGTCCTGTCTATCCACTCTTAATTGGACAATTTTTGGCTTGCTGATTATTCCCTGTGAGTCTTCGACTTCTAAACTAAATTGATAAAATCCTTCGGAAATAGGTGTAAATTGTAGTAGTGATTGTGTTGTTGTAGAAAGATAAACTGAGGGCCCCGAGATTTGTTTCCAATGAAAGTTTAGAGCTCCCGACATTCCGGCACCCAATGCCGCGGGTCGATCTGCAGAACTACTGCCATCGAGGGTTATTAGAGTGTCCTTAAATACAATTTCAGGAGCACTCGCAACAGCTTGAGGTACCGCGTTTGTAGGGGAATCGATAATATGTACGACATTATCTGGCTGACTAAAATGATCTGATCCCGCGAAGTTTTTACTAACCACTAATTCAAATTCAACAACTCCTGGAGAGATGGAGAAGTACTCTGATATCTGCGCAGTGGTACAGCTTGTAGTATCAGTTGCTAGGCTACTAGGTATAAATATGTCCAATGGGCATATTGCAGAGTCTACAAACTGAACAGCATCCCCCTTAGTTTGTCGCCAGAAGTAATTAAGATTTGTATTTTCTTTATCGCCAGACCCACTTCCATTTAGCTGATTGATATTTTGAGTTAGCACAAATGCATCTTCTCCAGCTTGAGCCATTGGTAGTGAATATTGAGTGCCTTGGACTTGCACTTTAATGGTGTTTTCAGAGGTGTTACTTTGGATACCAGAGGGACCGCTACTGCTAACTTTGAGTTTCCACTCATAAAGAGCGGAGCGATTGGGTACAACCATGCTGGGCGTGGGGTTTGCTACTGAAATGAGATTTGGCTCAGATGCTTTTGGGCTAGTTTGAATCCATTCATAGGATATTATGGAGGAACCATTGGCGTCATAGGAAGGGTTCTCAGTTATGTCTGGACTTCCATAGAAATAAATTACTTTTCCAGGAGAATATGCAACAGTAATGGGAGGTGCTAGAACCGGGGTAGGGGGTACATCTTGGATCGTAATTGTAGTTATCGACCTATCTTCCTCAAGAGAACCTAAAGGGATGGTGCCACTCACATTAGGAACGAGTTGCTGATCGAGACCGATGACATATTGCCCTGGAATAGTAGCTTGTATAGTAAGATCCTGAAAGGTTGTATCCAAGAATATGTCTTCTTCATTTGCACCTACGGGAGCACTTAGTAAAATCCATTTATTATTGACAGCTTTACCATTTAACTCAATTCCAGAAAGATTGAAAACGCTCGGCGGTAGATTTGTTGTATGAGGCATTATTATCGGTTTTGGTACCTGCGAAATGATAAAGTCGGAATCATCGACAGTTGGGTCACTTCCTATCCCAACCTCAACGCCATCGCTGAAACCATCGTTATCAGTGTCAGCGCTGTTGATATCGGTAGGAGGACTACTGCTTAGTTCGAATAAATTACTGAGGGTATCGTTATCAAAATCAGCACTTGCATCCTCTGAATTGTTTGGATTCAGACCTAAGGTCCCATCTATTGAGTTATTAATACCATCCCCGTCAACATCTGTGCGGGCTTGCTCAAATGCCCCCATATCGATAATGCCCGTAGCTAATTTAGTAGCTGAAATGGGGGGTTCTGTTTCCAGAGGTAGATCGAATTCTTTAAGCACCAGATTTTCAGGATAATCTGGTTGTCCTGCATTCAGAGCAGGTGAAATAGTTGTATTAGAGGCCTGTAGTAAAAAAGCTTTCCAAGGGTTGGTTTTTTGATACGTACTATCTTCGCTCACAAAAAATGGATTATATGCAGTACCTACTCCTGTTTTATTACCACTCTGTGAGTCTAGGAATAAATCAGAAATCACTCCACTTTGATTACATAAGGAATATTTAATTTGAAAGTTAGTTGGTGGGTTTTGAGGGTCAGAGGAGACGCAACTAGAATTATCATAGAAAATAGAATTTATAAAAGTAGTATTAAAACTGTTTTGTATACTGACTCCATTGAGATTATTTGAAATTGTAAATTTATTGAAATAATTGAATTGATTGCGACTGATATTGCTATCGAGCTGCATTGCAACGGTGTTGTCATGAACCACAACTGATTGAATCGCTATTTGTTCAGAAGAGTCGACAATGATTCCCGAATTAAACATTCCATGACTGACAATTTCACTTAATTCGATATGCCGGCTATCTCGAATATAGCCTCCGTTTAAGCATTGATCAGAGACTTCAATATTGTTATTAATCTTAAATCCAGTGAATATGAAATTACTTATTTTTAGATATCGTTTAGAAATCACCTCTAGGACGTTCCCGTTGGTTTGAAAACAACTCAACTTAGGTCGCATAGCAGAATTGTTTACAATCTTGTTGACACCTCTTATTTGTATAGCGCCTAAACCAGGCACTTCAGATTGAAGATTATTAAAATCGATCGTATAGTCTTTCTGCTCACTAGCTTTTACATCTATGGTGTCTCCCGGATTAGCTGCTAAGAGTGCTTTGTTTATAGAGTCATAAGGGCTTCCCGATTCTCCATTCTGTATAAGACTGTTACTTGCCTGGTCAAAATCAACATATATTAGCTATTCCATGTCATAGAGTCATAAGATCTAATGGCTCAATTTCTGGTTTTTCTGCACCTGGGGGTACAAAACTAAAGAGAAAATTAATACAGTTTGAATCAGAGCAACTCTAATATTTAGGGGAAAATACCCTGGTCAGAGATTTTTAAACTTAATTTTTTG
>CAZYUV010000260.1:0-4609 GCA_964650625.1 uncultured bacterium | reverse complement strand
CTACCGCTAAGCCTACAGCAAGAAAAAGGTTATAAAAACCTTGGTTAAAAGCAAACAATAAAGTTGATTGACTGATTTCTGAAGGAGCCACACCCCGAATAATAAGATGGGGATAAAAACACTCTACAGTAAAAAAAATAATATGGCAGATAACTGCTAGCCAACTAAATAACTTAAACATTACATTAACCCGTCGTCATTACCACTAACATTTGTTCGAATATAGACTTATAATTGCTTGGAATTTGATTCTGCAATACCTTAGTAAATATGAGAGTAGTTGTTACCCTAATAATTCTTATCATGTTCGTTATGATTGGATGTTCATCGACTGAATCAACGCAAGATACCATTGTATTCGAGAAATACTATAGTAACGGGAAACCAAGTATTTTAGGTCAAAAAGTTAAATCTACCGGTGAAGCCATAGGTGAGTGGAAGTTTTATGCTGAAAATGGATATCTCAAGGAAATTGGATATTACAAAAATGGTAAAGAGCACGGTGAGTGGAATAAATACGACGAGCAAGGTAACGTGATTTCCACATCTTATTACTCAAATGGTAAAAACTTTAGAACTGTCGTGCCTTGGGACTAATGCATGAAATCCTTAATTAAAATAGCCCTCACGCTTTTCTTATTTTTCACGGGAATGTTAATTTTATTCAAATTCACTGGGATTCTTACGCTTGAAAAAATCGAGCTATGGATGGCGATGGCTAAGAATACCAATCCTATTTATGTAGCACTCATCGTAGCTGGACTACTCTTTTGTGATTTATTTATGGCCGTGCCCACTCTCTCCATAATGCTATTGGCCGGCTATTTTTTAGGACCAGTCTACGCTTTTATCGCAGCGATCATTGGCGTATTGCTAGCTGGACTTTGCGGATACTTTTTAAGCCGTAAATACGGCGACAAACTGCTAAACCCTTTAATCTCAGACCCTTCAGAGCGCGAAGAAGCTGTACAAACTTTTCAGAAACACGGTCCAATCATCATTCTCCTATCAAGAGCTACCCCCGTTTTACCTGAGGTCTCGGCATGCCTGGCAGGAATTACCAAAATGCCTTTTTACCGCTTTCTACCACTTTGGCTACTGAGTTCTGTACCTTATGCGCTAATCGCCACCTACGCCGGTTCGGTTAGTAGTATCCAAGATCCAAAGCCAGCAATTTTTGCTGCGATTGGTCTGACGACTTTCTTCTTCATGGCATGGATGCTTTTCAAACGAATAAACTCTAAGAAGTTGAGTGGAATTTAACCCCAAGCCTGTGGTTTATCAAATATGAAAAAAACCTCAGATAGTTATCTGAGGTTTTCCTGTGTTTATGGTTTATAAATTGAAGGTCTTAAGGTCCTACATATGCGTGAACGCCACCATCAGAGCTATTACCAGAATTGACTTCACATTTGAAATCATGTAGGGGAATGATCTCGTTTGTCTCAGGGTCTAAAAACATTGAGATGATCTCTACTCGGTTATTTTCAAAAAACCTCATTTTGACATAATCTTTATAGAATCTATCGCCCACATAGACCATCTGGGCTTTTGATGCTGCGAGATAAGGAGGTTTATCAGGAAAAACATCCTCACCAAAATACTCAAAAGTTTCAATGATCATTCCACCAACAGCATCGACTCCGCTGCGTTCTTTACCTGTAACTGGGTTTAGGCCCTGACACTTTGAATAGAAATTAACTACTCTAACGGAGCGACCCGAAAAAAGTACCTGCTTTATGTCTTCAACACTACTCAACTTAGCCCCGGTAAGGTAAGTCGATCGCTCCATACCAATGTTGGTACTAACGACTAAAAAAGATAACATAAGAATTTTGATAAGAGCTCGCATGACAACCTCCCGAAGATGGCCCAGTTCAAAAGGGGAGCAACATACGGGGCATTAGGATTGCCTGTCAAAGTTTATTATAAAAATTTGAGAAGTTATCGCTAAGATTGAATACTTCTACCATTCTTTACGTTCAATTTCCTTGACCTTTTTACCATCTAATTGAAGAGTAAGCTTTCGGCCGTGTATACAGCCCGCAAAGCAATCTCCCCACCCTTCACGAAAGATAAAAAGACCTGGCTTTTGCATTTGGAGTGCTACAGGACCACCTCCAAAAACAGCATTATTCTCGACGTATTCAACAGCAGGATGCTTTGAAATTTCTTCTTTAAGTTGCTTAAGAGCGTATGGTTTAGCAAACTTAATTGTAAGGGCATCGAGAGCACTGAAAATTTCTACCGAATCAATTTCAAAGCGTTTGTACCAAGCTTCAAAAGTCTTGGTATTCCCAGCACGAAAAGCCTTAGCTGCTTGCTGATTTATACTAACTATCAATGAAGGACTCGGCATTTGAAGACAGAATTGAGGTGTCTTATCGTAATTATCTACTAAAGTTTTAAGCTGATGCAGATGAGCCTCTATTTCGGTTTTGCTTGCTAGAAAGGAGCTAGTTTTATCTGTTGCCAACTTCACGGCTGTTGAGCGTAAACAAGTTTGCTGACGTTCGGCACTTAACTGATTAAATAACTTCACTTCAGGTATTTGATAACCTGTTTCAGTTTGAGAAGATCCTCCCACAACAATACTTCCATCCTCTGGATTAGAAGTCTGTGGCATCATCATCGTGGTCGAAGCTGTAATATCTACAGTTATAAGAATCATAGTTAAAAGATAATTTTTCATGTCTGCTCCCATTATCTAGAGAAGAATGTTAGCAAACATACTGAACATGTACTACATGCAAGGAGATAGATAGATAATAATCAATTCAAGTTTACACTTATTAAATGATTAGAAAATTTATCCTCATAACCTCACTTACCGTTATTTTGATTCCTCATGTCGCGGCATCCAGTCAATGTAATTGTAGATTTATTTAAACTAACGTTTTAAAAGAAGTAGAGTTAAGAAAATGGGTTATTGGAGATACTCAATACAAAGTCTTTGGGAAAAATAATTCCAATACGAACAATTTTCTTGATATAGCTATTTCATATATCAGAAAGGGGTTGTTTGCGACCAGTCTGTCGGGACTTGAATCAATCCAAGAGTTTTTCAAACCAAAACACCTTGGCGGATACTGCATACTTGCACAAACTATTACCTCTATCTATCTCGAAGAACTTGGTGTGAATCAAAAAGAGCTAATCCTTTTGGAAATGGGTGACGATTTCGGGTCTAAACAGGTACATGCTTTCGTTATTGTAAAAATGCCAAACGATCAGTTTTACATTATAGATCCCACCTTCGCACAATTTTTTTATGATGAAGATGCATCTACAACCATTGGAAAAAAACTCATCTCTTTAGGCGCAACTGATCTAGCGATTGATTTATGCTACAAAGGATACAGCCTGATAAATGATTCAATTTTTAAGAAATATCTTGCAGCATTTCCAATTAGCCCATCAGAAAGAAAAGATATAAAGCTTGATAAATTGTATTATCACTCAAACTCGCAGCGACAGTTAAACCGAAGTCTGTTTGGCGATGAGTTACCAAAAATACCTCACTTAAAGCAACTTAAATTCAAAATATTGAATAATTGATATTAATTACAACGAATATATGAATCCAATTACTGGTACTCCTTTTTTCAATAAGAAACTTCAAAAATCATTTAAAACTTTTAGAACTTCCTCATTCAACCTCTTCACAAAGAATTTCTCATGATTAATGTAGCGCCAAATGTTTTGACTTTAATTGAGGTTGCTTATGTTTGGATCAATCAAAAAAATTATTAAAATTTCACTGCTCTTGTTTTCGATTGGGAATGTTGTAGCTGCGGATACCGAAATCTTCTCCGATCACACTAATGATTATGAGTCAGTAGCACGAGAGTGCAATTTTTATGAGGATGTTTTAGAAGAAAGATATCCTTGTGGCGAATCTGGGTACGCCGTAGGCTATGGTGGCAAATACTGTCGCGCCTTCGACGCTAGTCGAAACGAATTTACTGAAAAAGGTAATAAATGGCGTGTTTCTACTATGAAATGCCTTATCAACAGCCTAAGAAAGTTTCTTCTCGGCAATTATGGAAATGAATCTGTAAGCTGCGATGAAATAAAGGAATATGGCTTTGATACACATCCCACATGCTATACCCTTTCACGTGCATCATTCTGTGACTTAAATGTCCAAGACTATAAAGCGATACTGGGTGTTATTAAAAAGAAAGATCTACTAAGCAAACTTGGAAGGAAACAAATCTCTCAAGTAGCTCGAATTTGCTTAAAAGATAAAATAAAAGAGAATATAGATAAAGTTGAAGAAAGTTTAGATAAGCTAGCTCCATCAAGACCTTACAACACTATTCACTCATCAGAGAAAATTAGACTACTCGAAGAAATTGCAAACCTAGACCAAGAATAGGCTTTATAAACCATAATTCGATAATAACAAAAGCCCGTCAGATAATTGTCTGAGGGGCTTTTAACTTTTTATTTTACTCCAATTGAAAACATTTATTTTTACGCCATATCTCCAAAACCGTCTTCTTCTCTGCCAGACTTTCTGGAACCCTTTCTGGGGAAATATTTTCGAAGTCTTTAGTAAATAGAAACCTTGAGTTTATGAGTATTTTGCAGGCTTGTTCATCTT
>CAZYUV010000259.1:0-4642 GCA_964650625.1 uncultured bacterium | reverse complement strand
TTGGATGATATATATTTTGATGAAAAAAAGGAGTTTCTATACCATCTTGGAGGAGCTTACTTACTTAAAGAGGACTTTAGTGAAGCAAAATTTACATTCCAAGAGTTGTGTCGTATTGATGCTTATTACAAGAGTTGTGATCAAATTTTGAAAGTGATCTCTAAAGAACTTTTGATCAGTGAAGAACTACATGACGTCACCGCTATATATGAAAAATATAAATGGGGTGGGTATTTTAATCATGAGATTAGAAAAGATTTGAATATCGATGTATTTTTCCCCAATCACTTACCCATTCTTGTGTTGGGAAAACTTGAAGAGCTAGCTCAAAGAAAGCTTGTGCAGACTATAAAGGATAATGAGAGACTTGCGGCTAGATTTGATTTTTACAGCCCTAAAACTCCTCTTGATTTTAGTACCTCACCCTATGAAGTTTTTGTTGGATCTTGTAATCGTATCTGTAAAAAATTAGGTTTGGTGGCAGATAAAAATTTAGCAGATAATAGGAATGAAGCCTTATTCGTTGCTGTGGATAAAGATGACACGCGTTGGTTAGTCTACTTTTATAAGCCTGCAGCAGTGATTGGTGCTATTGCAATGGCTGATATTATCGATAAACGTGATCGATTAGAGGCCTCTAAAGTACATTTTATATGTGCTGGTAATTTTACCGAAGAAGCGAGCGAAATGGCGAGTAAAAACAATGTGGTTTTAACGGACAAGTACAATTTGATGCGTCTTTTATAGTTCTATGAATTTGGCTTATACTAAGTGTTAGAATTCAAGCTCCTGCAAAATTACTGAAATGGAAGTCTGCTTATGGAGAAACATCTACAAAAACTTCGTGAAATGAATCAAAAGGCGGAAGAGGGTGGTGGAAGTGAACGTAAAGCCAAGCAAAAAGAAAAAGGTAAGGGCACCGCTCGCGAACGTTTGAATTTATTGTTTGATCCAGGCTCTTTCCAGGAATTCGATAAATTTGTGACTCACTCGTGTCAAGAATTTGGTATGCAGAAACAAAAGTTTCTGGGGGATGGGCTCATAGCGGGAACAGGCACGGTTAATGGTCGGAGGATAATGGCTTTCTCGCAAGACTTCACGGTTTTTGGAGGATCGCTCAGTCTAGCTAATGCGGGTAAAATATGTAAAGTCATGGATATGGCGGTGAAATTGGGGATCCCGATTGTCGGAATTAATGACAGTGGGGGAGCACGTATTCAGGAAGGGGTCGATTCTCTGGGAGGTTACGCAGAAATTTTTTGGCGTAATGTTCAAGCTAGTGGCGTCATTCCTCAGATTTCACTAGTCATGGGTCCTTGCGCTGGTGGAGCAGTCTATTCGCCGGCAATCACAGACTTTATTTCAATGGTTGATGATACTTCCTATATGTTTGTTACAGGCCCAGATGTTATACGTGAAGTGACAAATGAGATCATTAATCAGCAGGATCTGGGTGGCGCCATAGCACATACAGCAAAGTCGGGAGTTGCTCATTTTCGTCATCCTGGTGAGGAAGAGGCTATTGCACATACCAAGCATTTATTATCTTTTATGCCATCTAATTGGAGGGATAAACCTCCCAGATCGATCAATCCTAGTGATGAAGGTTATCGAAAAACACCTTCGTTGAGGGATTTAGTACCGGAAAACCCAAACAAACCATACGACATGGTGGAGGTTATAAAAGAAGTCGTTGATGGAGGCGACTTTTTCCAATCTCAAGAGCACTACGCTCCAAATATCGTAGTGGGATTTGCTCGAGTAGATGGTCACTCTATTGGAGTGATTGGAAATAATCCTTTGGAGTTAGCTGGTGTTCTGGATAATGATGCAAGTTCAAAAGCAGCTCGTTTTGTAAGATTTTGCGATTGCTTTAATATCCCTATTATCAGTTTTGTTGATGTCCCAGGTTTCTTACCTGGAGTAGAGCAGGAGCATGGTGGAATTATAAGAAATGGAGCTAAGCTTTTATTCGCTTACTCTGAGGCAACTGTTCCTGTAATTACAGTGATCACTCGCAAAGCCTACGGGGGAGCGTATGATGTGATGGCCAGTAAGCATATAAGGGCAGATCTCAACTTTGCTTTTCCAAATTCAGAGATTGCGGTTATGGGGGCTAAGGGGGCTGTTAATATACTTTATCGAAATGATATTAAGAAAGATCCCGGCCTTCGTGATAGATTTATTGAGACCTATGAGAATCAGTTCGCAAATCCCTATTTAGCATGCGATAAAGGCTATGTTGATGAAGTTATAGATCCAGCTGATACCAGGAACAGAATTATCGATGGTTTGGAATTGCTAGCTACTAAGATAGAAGATCGACCGAAGCGTAAACACGGTAATATTCCGTTGTGAGTGAAACGAGAAACCCCTATGGATATATCGAAAGTTTTGATTGCAAATCGAGGCGAGTGCGCTCTACGCATTCATCATACTTTGAGAAAAATGGGCTTGAAATCAGTAATGATTTTTTCTGATGCGGATCGAGGGAGTGAGCATGTAAGTGGTGCTGATGAAGCCTATCGAATCGGGCCCGGTCCTTCCTCAGAATCCTATTTGTGTCAGGATTTAATTCTTAAAATTGCTAAGCAAAGTGGCTGTATTGGAATTCATCCAGGATATGGCTTTTTGGCGGAGAATGCTGAATTTGCCAAAAAAGTTATCGATGCAGAACTTTTGTGGATAGGGCCAAAGCCTGATTTAATTAATTTGTTTGGTGATAAAGTAGCTGCAAGACGAATCATGCAGAAATTTAACATTCCTTTGTTGCCTGGCACAGTGGACCCTGTAGAGGATGTGCAAGAAATACGTGATTTAGTTTCTGAGATTGGATTTCCAATTATTATTAAAGCTTCAGGAGGTGGCGGCGGCAAAGGAATGCGAGTTGTAAATTCCGAGTCGGAGTTGGAAGCGAATTTAGAGATTTGTAAATCTGAGGCTCAGCGCTCTTTTGGAAAGTCTACAGTTTTTATCGAGAAGTATGTTCAAGAAGGACATCATATCGAATTTCAGATACTTGGAGATAAACACGGGAAGGCCTGGCATTTTGGTCATCGGGAATGTTCTGTTCAGCGAAGGCATCAGAAAATTATTGAGGAGAGCCCTTCCTTGGTGGTTCAGCATGGAGAAGACGATGAACTTTTGAGTAAATTGATCGAGGTATGCACCGAACTAGGATACGACTCCTTGGGTACCTTTGAGTTTCTAAAGACAAGTGATGGCGAATACTTTTTTTTGGAAATGAATACCAGACTTCAAGTAGAGCATTCAGTCACCGAAATGACATGGGGTGTTGACTTAGTTGAGCTTCAGATTAAAGTAGCATTGGGGCAAAATCTTCAAATACAAAATAAGGAGCCAAGAGGTGCTGCTATCGAGTGTCGGATTTATGCTGAGAATCCACTTCGCAATTTTGCCCCTTCTCCTGGAATGGTTGAAACCGTAAATTTTGCAGAAGATAAGGATCTCAGAGTTGATTCTTATCTTCGCAATGGCCTAGAAGTTCCTCTATTTTATGATCCAATGATTGCAAAGTTAACCGTGTGGGGTAAAAACAGAAATGCTGCTAGATTAAAGATGATTGAGGTTTTAGCTAACTCCTCTCTGCATGGCATACCTAATAATCTGGCATTTCATGATTACATTTTGCGACACCCTGATTTTGGTGCCGGTAAAATTCATACAAATTATCTGAATGATTGCTGGGAGGAACTGAGTGCTCAGTTTTGCACTGAAAGAAAAAGGTTTTTACTTCTTAGTGCGGCTGTTGCGAGGATGCGACTTGGATGGCATGCGAATCACTCCGATCTTGGGTTTCGAATCGTAGAGAGTGAAAGTGAAAATGGTCTAGAGGATCTTAAATGTGCCTTAATTATTGATCAAGGGGGGCATCACTTAGTAATTACTGATGAAGGCTTAGATTTAAAGGTAGAATTAGTTATTCTAGATTCGCAAAAGGATGGAATGCTTATTTTGCATCGGTCGAAGCCATACTTTGTAAGTATTGATCAGCAGGATAACCACTTCAAATGTAACATTGGGCCTTGGAATTTTGATTTGGAAATCTTTGAAGCTGGCAGTTTACCGGTAAGTGCGTTAGGTAATGCTGCAAAAGTTTCCGATAATGTAGTTATATCTCCTATAAATGGAAAAATAATTCGAGTACTTAGCAAGTTGGGGGAAGTGGTTCAGCAGGGGGAAGTTCTAATAATCTTAGAGGCCATGAAAATGGAGAATGAAATTAGAGCACCCATTAGTGGAGAGATTCAGGCTATAGTTGATGAAATCGGTTTATCAGTTGAAAAAGGACAAAAATTATTTGAGCTCAAGCCACAATCGGAAGATTAAACTAGCTATTTTGCTCACAATTGAGAGGCTTTAATGCTTTTACAGAGTATATGATCGAAGTTTTGATAGTAGATAATGATGAGAGGATTCATATCGAGTTGCCGAAACTTTTCTCGGGAGCTCTTGTGTCTTTCAAGCATTCGTTTACTTTTCAGGATGCTGTGATCAAGTTATCTCAACAAGAGTTCTCTTTGCTGATTACAGACGCTTTTGTTGGAGAGCTATCAGGAATAGAACTATTCAAAATCTGTAGCGAGTATCGCCCTGATACAAAAATGGTTCTTTCGGCCGA
>CAZYUV010000258.1:0-4692 GCA_964650625.1 uncultured bacterium | reverse complement strand
AAAAAACTTTCTTAAGCCAAATATAGCGAGAAAAACCACACCAGAAGCTATGAATTTTGAGATGTAATAAATAATTTCTAAAGTCTCAGTACAAAACCATAAAATACCGTGGTGGATTGGCAAGACCAAAAAACCAATGGCCACATAGATAAATGATTCACTGTATCTCGAATTTAGTTTACGGCGACTAAATACAAGCTTGGTGGCTATGAAATAGTTCATAATATTGCCAATCAAAAAACCTATCAAAGCGCTCATCAAATAATGCCAATGCAAGAACTCTGTTAAGCAATATAAAGTAAGATAATCGCTACTAAAGCTAACCGAACACACCAAAAGGTATTTTGGTAGTTCTCTATGGGCATTTTCTAATCTGGTAGCTAAATTGTCTTGCATATTAAATTTTTATGATACTAGAAGTGTTAGAAAGCTTTACAAATGCACCTAAATTCTGGTTATGTCACTATACATCGGAGGATTATATGCAAACTGCAGTGGATTTTTTACGCGATTTAGAGGAATTTCAAAGCTTACTATCGACTCATAACTCTCGAGTTGAATCATACTACGAGCTCTTGGAGGACTCAATTGATAAGCAAGATTTAAGGTGGCAACACATCCAAGAGATTTTGCAAAAATTAGAACTGGAATCCTCTAAAGAAAATCTTTTGGCCCTTATAACTCGCCTAGTATCAATGCGTGATGATTCTATGATTCAAGTATTAAAGAAAGCTGGTAGAGATCAAGATAGTATAGAGCTGGCCAGACATCAGGCTTATGCTTGGGTCAGCGAATTTTATATCAAAAGGCAGACCGAATTACTGCAGCAACTGGATGATTTAAATTTGTTAAATCCATTTTATCGAGCAGTATTAAAGGGTATCCATCTAACTGGTGTTGCCTTCACGAAATGGCAGCCCGCCTGGACTCACCAAATATTAAATATTGTTAACAAAAAATTAAGCGAGGAATTCGATGGCGACTTAAAATTAATCAATGAGTTTCTGAACCAAGAAGGTCTGATTGATAATGGTCATGGTGGTAAACCTGGAGACCGATGCTATTCAATGTTAGTCCGACAGGGTGATCATTGGGTTTCAAAGGCTTATTCCGAAGCTTTTCCTGAAGAAGTTTTAGCTGTTACCACGGCACTTACGAAGTTTCATGATTCTCTCAATGATCTTGAAGATCCTATATTTAATGAGAAGCAAGCTTGGCAGAATTATTTGTTAGCATTAATCGATGCTTTTAAAGAAACCAATGTGCACAATTTGATAAATAAATGGGCTGATGTAGATCGACTTTGGATGCAAATTCGAGGACCGATTCAACCAGGTCATCCTCTCGAATATTATGAGGATCATTTTCGGCAGGCAGTAGCTTTAGAATGGGATGTTCGCATGGCTAATCCAGAGCATAGCACCAAAGGTTTACGCAAACGCAAAATAGAGCAGATGTCCTTGAAGTTTTTCGAGAGCTTCAAAAGTGAAAATGAGAATTTCAAAGAAACTGTAGATTTTGCAGTTAAAAAATTAAACTCTGTACAGCTTCATATTGGTAGAGTCGGCTTGTTTTATGGAGCTGATTTCTGTGGTTTGCCTTCTGCGCAAGTGGTACCAAATGATGAAGTTGTTTCCAAAGTTCACGGAAAGAAAATTTTTGCTTTTCCAGACAATATTTTACAGATTTTGAGATCTCGACCTTTTCTGCGTTTATCAAGGGAAGTTTTCGGTCAGGAGTTTATGCGTGAAGAAAGAGAGGTGATTTTTAAAGATCGTCTTTTATGGTTCAAGCTTTATGATATTTCGACCATAGGTCACGAATATGGACACATCCTGTGGGTTGCCGATGACACTGAAGCGATAATGAATAAGACTGGTAATTACAAGAATGTAGAGGAGTGGAAAGCAACTACTGGTGGGCTAATGGCTTTTTTCATGGATGATGAAGATGAGGCTCTAGATCCAAATTTACGTCTTAAAATCATAAGAGATGTTATTAAAAGATCAGTTGGTTTGATCGCTTGGCGAGAAACGAGTGAGGTATTACCTTATTACATGGAGGCTTTAATTCATCTACAAGGTTTGTTCGATACGGGTATTTTGGATTTTGATAATGTAACTCAAAAATTAAAGATACAAATTGATGATCATCATTATGAAAAATTGAAGCAATGGTATTTCAAGACCTATAAAGACTTAGTATCAAATCATTATCTACCCAAGATAGATCCTACTTCTTTCCTTGAGCGTTTTACCATTAAGGAAGGCTCAATTCATATGCCTAAAGATGAGAAAATTAATGCAATGACAAAGTGGTATTGGGATTTGTATCAGAAGTATGGGCGTGAATTAGATAATGTGGACAGCAAAGATAACTATCGTCCCTTCGATGATAAAGAACAAGCGGCTTAAAATCTAAACCGTTTTTGAATTTCTATTTGGGTTTCATTTTGGTGTCCATCTTTCTCAATATTTTCTATCTTTAAGCTTGAACCTGGCTGGAATTGTAATTCGAAATTCTTGGACTTCGTTTGTATGTTGCCTTGCTTTCCTTGAGTAATGCCTACACTCACGTTTTCTCCAAGCGGTTGACGGATACCTACAGAGTTTTGTTCCGAGTCTCCGATTTGTGTATGAAATTGGGTTCCAAAGTCGTTAAACACGCTACCAAAAAAACTATCGATCATTGTGTTTACCAATAAGTTAGCTCCGGTTTTATAGTTATTAGTTTCACTGGATGATTCCAGTTTTTGGCCTACTAATTTGTTTTGTAAACTACCCAGAAAAGAATTCCGCAGTTCTTCATCAGATCTTCCACTAAGACTATTAAGTCTGAACTGTAATTGGGGATATTTACCAGAGATTTTTATTTCAATATCTTCTCCCCTGAACTTAACGCCAGCAAGCAAATGAATCCAAATTCCGTATTCATAAAATTGTTCATTATTTGGATTAGAGACGTCCCACATCGCTTGCAGTTGCTCGGTCAAAGACCTACTTTGATTCTGATTGGTTTTAGACCACAGAAGTTCATCTTTAAAAGTGTCTTTTGGTTTGGGAAATAGTTTTAAATGGGCTGGCTCAATTAGTCTAAATTTGTTACCTGCAAGCTTAAAAACTGCAGATTCTAGTTCGGCAAAACCGCTGGGTCCTTCAAGGCGATGATCAAAAACAAGGCTAAAGTGGCCAAGCCCTTGAACTTGGTCATCATTAATTGCCGTTTTTCCTTTAATAGTCCAGTGATAGGCCACATCAGATGTTGCTTTACTCGAGTCGTTCTGGGAATCGAACTTTAGATAATCTGTCAGTCTTAATGAGCCTGTATTTATTTTAATGAAGCCCTCAGAATGTTTCGGACTCCAAGTCATTGAACCGCTAGCTTCACTGGAAAAAGATTTTATTTTAGAATAATTTTGAAGATTAAACTGCAGCTGCAATTGCTTGTCGCTGAACTGGGCTTGCGCCTGAGTATGTTGTGCCATTCCAAAATCTTGTACGCTCAAATTCTGTACGTTTATCGAGGCTTTAATTCTAGATGGATCTCCGCTTAATTTAATGTTTGAGGGGCCACTAGTGAGAATTTCGTGTATATAAATCGATCCGCTATTAATTGAACCATGCAGATTGAACTTTTTATCAATAGTAAAATCATTAGAATTAATATCACTAGCCGAAAATTTATTTTGCCAGTCAACTTCATCCAATTGAAAACTTTTGAAAACTACCTTATTAGCGGAGTAAGCGATTCTAGCTGATACAGTGCTTTGCCAAATATCTTGATTATTTTCGGTAATACTAAGGCGCAAAGGTAGAATTTCATAATCGCTTTGACCTTGATCATGCTTAATATGACTAAATATGGAAGTATTCTTGTTAGTAGTATTTTTCCAGTGCAAGGATGTACGTAGATTTACCTGATTTTGAAGGTTGAAATCTTTTTTGAGGTGAGCACTACCATCCATTTCCAAGCGCATCATCTGTCCCCCCGTACAATGGGGCAAAAACTCTCCCGTAGTCAGTGGGCTGGGTAATGCAGATAATATTGTAGATAATCTTTTATTCAATAAACTATCTAACCATTGGAGATTTAAATTTAGCTTAAATTGACGGGCATCTAGTTTCAATTCCTTCAGATTCAGATTTTGATTCAAGATAAGATTTGATACCTCAAGTTTACCAAGTTTTCGAATCCCAAAGCTAGATTGATAGGAATTGTCATGTTTCCAATGTAATGTAAAATTTCGAAGAGCTTGGTCAATCTTGTTCAGGTGGAGTTCTTTGCAAGCAACTGAAACTCCAGGTTTGAGACTTATTGGAAGATCCAAACCTTTTATCAAGACATTGCCTATCTGATTATGTTTCAACTCAAACTTTTCTAATACCAATCGATTGGTTGGAAAATGAAACTTGCCGTTGAATTTAGGTGCATGAAGTAAGATTTTATTGCCTGATCGCATTCTAAAGTTTGAGCCTTGGATTTGTAGCTGAGAGCCACTAAGACTTGCTTTTATAGAATCAGCTTGGAATGCAGAGTCAGTACTTCGCAATTGATTCACTCTTATAGTTCCAATATTAAGTCTTCTAGTTAAGGTAAGGTTCATTAAAGACTGATGATCATCATTTTTTAACTGCTTGTTTTGAATAGATTCAGGTACTTTAAATGTAACTTCATTGCAAATTACAGAATCAA
>CAZYUV010000257.1:0-4730 GCA_964650625.1 uncultured bacterium | reverse complement strand
TTATTCGGAAGATTTAATCAAATGCATTACTCGAAGCGATCAGTATGTATGAGTCTAAGTACCATAATCAGTGGATTCATGGGACTTCAGGGGATGTTTGGCGGTGAAACTGAGACACCCCAGCCCGATAGTCAAAATCCTACAGGCATTACAAGTGACGAATTTGCTAATGCCGCACTGGACCTAGTTCAAGCATGCTGGATAAATTACCAAGTGAAAAAGAAGGGCACAGTGCCCTACTACTATGGGCTTCACTCACCTTATTCAGCCAAAATAAATAAAATGGAAAGCTTACTCAATATCATGAATGAAACCTTAGAGGTATATAGCTCCAAAGGAAGTGCTACGGATGGAGGAGGGTTTGTTTCGGCAGCAGGAACAGCTTTGCAACAGTCCTCTGATCGATTATCTCAAGCTGAATTAACACGCAATACTATATCTGGCGAAATAAAACCTTATGATGAGCGCTGGGCGCCTGATTTATTTGGTGTCCTGCCTTCTAACTTCAAGAAATTTGGCCGCACAGCTGCGCGAAAATATGACAGTATCAGGGATTATTTTAGAGTCCATAATAGCTCGGAAAAAGAAAAAGAGTTATTTCTGGATGGTAATATCTGGGTCAATGAACTCGACCTCAGAAATGATATTATTTATTTTGGAAAAGGCACTTTAATTTCAGCATTCACCCCAGGCTCTGTTTTATTTACTGCAGCCAAACAAGCCAGAATTAAAAACCTTAGACCAGCGCAGGCTGAACGAGATCACCTCAACCTCTTTTATCGCAATGCAAACGCGCCAGAAAGTGCTGGTGGAATGCTTAAGTTGGATGGTAATTTTGAGGGTAGTTTGTACTCTTATCAAGGCGTACAACCGACTGGCTCAGATATCCGCATTAAAGGCAATTTAATCGTTGAAATATTCAATAAAGCACAAACTTCCGACGGTGAAAATCTCACAGTAGAATACAATTCTGACTACTTAAAAGCTGACGAGCAAGCTTACAATTGGTTCACAATATCTCTTAGTCCTAAAATCAGTGGGTTGTCGCACAAATTCAAAGCTAAAGTTACTAGGACAGGAGCAGGTGAAGACGGAGTGAAGGTTGTCATACCAACCATAGGCGAATAATGCAAAACACAGAAAGACTTTTTATAATTTTATTAATTGTAGTTGGACTTCTGTTTCTATACATATTATCCATATTTTTCTCACCAGGGGAACATCTTCTCAAGCAACCAATCGAGCCCATCCTCATTGAAGATGAAATTGACAACTCTGAAGATGATGAAGACAATTATGAGCAAGACTCTAAGACCGTTCAATTTTCTCGAATGAGCCGCTCTTCAAATTTGAATTCTGGTGATTCTGATGAAATCAGATCGAGACGCAATGTTACTTCTTTTAGGAATATTTCAGATCTAAAAAAATATGAGAGAGAATTACAGAAGTCTAAACCTGCCGCGATAATTCCCCTGTCAACTCGACAGAATCGACTGCGTGCTTCATTAATTGAGCGTGGTTATGAAAATGAAGAATTTCTTCAATTCATGATGTTAGCTCTGGATGATGATTCTCTGTTAGATGCAGAAACGAAAGCTAATCATTTCTTAGAACTAAATCAATTTGAAAAAGCTATTGAGATTTATGAAGAAGCATATGAAGAGTCAGATGAGGAAAATCGACAAATAAAAGCTTCAATTGCAGAAAAAATCATAGAAATTGGCTTAATGAGCGGGAATATTAAAATAGTAAGCAAATACTCAAATAAATATTTTGATGAATTACAAGCCATTTTGGACATATACAAAAAATCTCAAATCATGAAATTCTCCAAAGGTCGAGATAAGATCTACAGCTTAGAACAAGCACTCAAAGCCGGTAAATCTGGCTCTATCATTGTGTTTATGCAGGCTCTCAAATCAGGACAATTGAAGCCAAGGGAGATCGTAACAGGACTTAAGGCAGCGGCACGTATGGATAGTAAAAATGGGTACAAAATGAGTAATGCTGATATTGCCGCGGCAGAGAAGACGTCTTATCAAATTTTCAGTAACTATTCACGCTAGTATGAACTATTCGTAAGCCTTTTATTGCCTGTAGTACCTTGCTCTGCTAGTATTCAGCAATATGTTGCGATTTTTGCTTTTTACCGCCTTACATCTCCTAGGATTAGTCATTGTGAAGGCCTCTGAGATTCAGTTCCCATACC
Source organism: uncultured bacterium (assembly GCA_964650625.1). Taxonomy (GTDB): domain Bacteria; phylum Muiribacteriota; class UBA6191; order UBA6191; family UBA6191; genus JAYZAC01. The sequence continues at coordinate 2,521 of CAZYUV010000257.1, read as the reverse complement.
CTTCCCCGGCAGAATTCAAGTTAGAAGCCAGCACCTCGATTAAAAGTGTTTACCAAGCTCTAAAAATGAATGATCTACCGGCCTCGCGACAAAGACTGACCCACATTCGCCAAACGTCGGCAGAATTACAAGAGCAAAGCCTAGCCAATTTTTATCTCTGCCTACTCCATCTAAACCTTGATCAAGTGGATCGCGCCAAGCGTTATCTTGATGCGCTTAAACGTGCCGCAGTAACTGATACCCTGAAAGATAGAGCACAAGCACTCTATGACATTCATGTCGCTTGGTATTACCTAAAAAAACGACAATGGAATCGTGCAAAAAATCTTTTTATGGCGGCCTTACAATTAGATCCTAACTCAGCAATTAAAGACTACGTATCTAGAGTATATCTTCATCGTACTCGATTTATGCAGAGAGGCCGCGATCTGCGCTGGAAAACTAACCTCCTTAAACAATCGTTAGACTTAAATCCTAATCACACCGGATCTCTAGCAACTTTGGTGTCCGCCTTAGAAACTCAAAATCGTCAAGTGGAAGCGATTCCGTATTTGCAAGCTCTAGTATCAATCGACCCCAAACCTTATTTGCGTGTAAAGCTCGCAAATTGGCTCGCAAAGAGGGATGAGGCATCTCAAGCGTTTCAGCTCTACAAGGCTCTTCATCTTGAGTTTCCGGAAAACAAAGAATATATGAGTCAATTTATTAGACTTGGTAAAGCCTTGCAAGTGAACTCAGATGAGGAAGTACAAATACCAATCTCATTAGCGACAAGTTCAAGCCGGCAAAATTTTGACGAGGTCAGTAAATTGATGGCCGAAAATAAACTGGACCAAGCTCAAAGCATTCTCGAACGACGAATTAGTCAACAACCAAATGAATGGGACGCCGTGGAAAAGATGGTTCGCGTAATGCTCGGCCAAAAAAAGGCTATGGAAGCTCACGAACTTCTTAAATCCAAACCCCAATTTAAAAATTTACCGCGCTATCAGATGGCTTTGGCTAATGTTTTAGAGAGAAGCGATCCCGTAGAATGTGAAATGTTTATCCTCAGCCTTGATTTACAAGAAAACTTTTCTCCCATGCAAGTCATAAAACTAAGAGAAACCTTAGGTAAGGCCTATTTGAAGCAAAGTCGACTAGAAAGAGCGCGTGAAGTTTTTGAAGACTTACTTGACATCAAGTGGACAAAGCTTGGTAGGAAGGATGTGGCTCACTTTTATTTGGGTGTGCTCTATGGACAACTAAAATATTTCCAGAAAAGTCTTTATCACTACAGGATTGCAGATAGCCTCAAACCAGACAACCCCAAGTACCTTTTAGCGGTAGCAACATCTATGCGTCAGCTCGGGCTTCAAGAGGAGTCTACAAAGCTTGTAAACAGACTTTTGAGAGATTTTCCAAGCTCTAAATACTCGGGGTACGCTCGCAAATTATTTCAATTACCGAAAACCCGCGACAGTAAGATAATTTCTCCTACCATAGATACTAACCTACCTCCTTATATTGCCACGTTTACATGGTTGAGAAATCATGATCCACTTAACTTTAAACCCACTGAGTTCAAACTTTTACTGGACAAACTAGAAGTCACCCGGCAATGGGATCGACTCATCGAAACACTGGAACGTTCTCTTGACGAACGATACAATTCTGCCCATCAAGAACGACTTGATAAAATCTATGAAAATTATTCCAAACTGAACTATAGGTATGTTTTGAATGTTAAAGCCTATGGTGATGGACTAACTACTTGGTTTCAATCAGGAGACTCAAAAAGTGTGCTTACGTTTTTAGACCACCTTCATCCTGCGGTAGAAATGGATCCCTCATTACAAATGCAGTTTGCAAAATTTTTCGAGAACCAAAAAAATTACGAAAGAGCACTGCCAATGTATCACCGCCTTAATCTCGAAACTTTAGAACCTCCATTAACTCAATCTGAAGTTCTTTCATCGATGGGCTATTGCAATTACATGCTAAAAAATTTAGACGAAGCGTTAGAGAATTACTATCAAGCCCTCAACCTTGACCCCAATAATGTGAATCTTCTTTTTCAACTAGCTGAATTACTTCAGGCCAATGGGGATTTACAGAAAGCCCGTTTAGTGTATCAGGAAATTCAAGCACTCAATCAAAGCGATCAAAGTATCCGTGACGCTTCATTTTATCTGCGACAACTACAAAAGAAACCATCAACAAAAACCCAAGAGAAGCAGAAAGGCTAGATTTGGACTGGTTAATTGTTGGCTTGGGCAACCCCGGAGAGCAATATCAATGGACCCGGCATAATTACGGATTTTTAGCTTTAGATTATCTACAAGCTCATTTTAACGCGCCAACTTTTGAATACAACAAATACCACAGAGCCGATTTTAGTACTTTTAAGTCAGACGAACAGCTAGTTGGTCTTTTGAAGCCTCAAACTTTCATGAATAGATCTGGTGAGTCACTCATTAAGCTAAAGCAACTTGTACCTACCGAACAAATTATTGTTATATATGATGATATAGACCTACCT
>CAZYUV010000256.1:0-4741 GCA_964650625.1 uncultured bacterium | reverse complement strand
TTGGGCGGATTAAAAAGATTTTGACCTAAAACAGCCGCAGTGTCGATAAGGGATCGGTAGTAATCAGCTTCAATTTCCAAATCTAGGACAGCTCCAGCAACGAGATCGATGGGTGATTTTATTAATCTCTTTTTAGATCTATAAAATGCATCCGACTTTAGAATGAGCCGGACTACAGGTTTAATTTTGTAGTCAGAGTCATATAATTTTTTGGTAAGCACTCGGTGTAATGCTACAGGCAAGTGCTTGTATTGGCCGGCAAACTGCTTCCATAGCTTTTTACTGATGTATCTAGCCGTTTGTTTTTTTTCTAATAGCATGTTCAAAACATCACCACCGTGATAGGTATCAGATTTACCAAATATTAATTTTTCTCCCTTGTCATGGGCTTTTATATTGAAGAAAAATTTTCCATCTTTTACAGACCAGCCGGTAAATGCCCTAGCGGCTTCTTTTATGTCATTTTCTGAATATCCGCGACCCTCACCAAGAGTAAACAGTTCCATTACTTCTCTAGCGAAATTTTCATTGGGTTTATTTTTTCTGTTTTTAAATCCATCTAGATATCGCAACATAGCTACACCTTTAGAGACATCGTGTAGAAGTTCTCTGAAGGAGCCTAGTGCATTTTTTCTAAATAATTGGTTCTGTCTATATAGGGCTCCTAAATCTTTAACTGTCTTAAAGTCCGTCGTGAAATGACCATGCCAAAATAAGGTCATTCGCTCCACTAGAGGGGCTTCAGTAGAAAGTATTTGATTAAACCACCAATTTTGTAAATCTCTAAATAGCAATCTTCGTAGGCTTCGCAGGTCGTTCTTACCATCTTGCTTCCTTACAGACTCATATAAACTATTAATCCCTCTCTTTAATTGAGGTTCTTCTTTCAAATCTCCAAGAACTAGATCTAGATCTTGGATGGTAAGTTTTGCATCTTCTTTTTTGACTTTTTTTACCAGATCATCAAAACCCTTCAACCATCGGGGTTGTGCTGGTTTAGCTGCAAAGTTTTGCTGATTGAATAACCATTGGATTGCATAGTTTCTAGATTTGCCTGCGAGTTTATCTACCGTATCTAGATCTACGCTAAAGTGTGTTCTGGCCAAAAAGTGTCGTGCATCCGCTTTACTGAGTTTGGTTTGGCCAGAGTAGCTGCCTAACTTTGCATTCTGATCTGCAGTTTTAATTGGCTTTTTTCTCTTACGACTATCTGAAGAACGTGCATCAGAGACTTGAATAATTAATACAGTCAATAAGATTAGAACGAGCAATTTAGGCATGCTTCCCCCACTCATTTTGTAATGAACGATAGACTTTGATTTTAATGTTATTTTTGGACGAATTGAAAATCTTCTTGAGGCCAGATAACAAGTTAGCACAAGCCTTAATATCTGTTCAAATTCGGTTTGGGCGCTAAGTTCTAAAAAAATTAATGGGTATATAAGGCAGTCTTACCAACCAACCCTTATAGCTTCCAGACAATTCGGGGAATTTTGACCATTTTCGGGCTTATGCTTGCCCCATGGCATTCGGTCTGCTGCGCACTTCCAGGTTGACCAGTGAAAAAGGTTCGGATTGTATTCTGCTTTACCACCTTGCTCGATTCTCAATTGACTTTGTTGTGCTCGTTCATTTCTTTTTTCTATCTCATGTTTTCTCAGACCAATTACCGCTTGAGCCATACCTTTACTTTTTAAGCCATTCCAATCTTTATTTGAAATTCCTCCATCTTTCTCGCGATTAAAAAGTCTGAAGGCAACATTTTCATATTGCGGAGTAGGTTTATAGTTAAATGAATAGTCAGTAGTAACAGTATTCAGAGAGTTATTAGACTCACTAAGATAAGCAGCTGCAGTATGCTCGGTTGATACGAAATTTGAGTTTAGTGCAGATTCGTCTGAAAGAAGAACATTAAGATCACTAAGTTCGCCCTCAGGAAAAGTTGCAGTATCGATTGCAAGCAGTTTGGTAAAAGTAATTATTGTCAAAATAAGTAAGCCTGATAGTCTTGTCATAAGCACCTCACAATTTTAGCTTTCATATCTAATTATTATGATTACTCAGTAAAAGACTCGTACTAATTATTCAATGGTTTGAAAAGTTTGAAATGTTATTTATCTGAATCATTTACGAGCACATGAAGTGGTTTCATGTTAGGCTTGGCGCTTATTTATTTACATACTATAAATTAAATACTAGCGAGGTATCCGTATGAAAAAACTAGCCCTTTTAGGAGGTGCCGGTGGCATCGGTCAGCCACTGGGACTTTTACTCAAAAATAGTCTACCTGATGGATGGAAATTATCACTTTATGACATCGCACCTGTGACCCCAGGTGTGGCAAAAGATCTCTCACATATACCTACGGATGTAGAATGTGTTGGATTTGCGGGGGATGACCCTAGCGAAGCTCTGGAAGGAGCTGATATTGTTTTAATTACAGCCGGTGTAGCACGTAAACCTGGTATGGACCGAGCCGATTTGTTCAAGATTAACGCAGGAATCATCGAAAATCTTACTCAAAAGGTTGCAGAAGTTTGTCCTAAGGCAATAATTGGCATCATTACTAATCCTGTAAATACTACCGTTGCCATCGCTGCTGAAGTATTAGCAAAAAATGGCGTATACGATAAATCAAAGCTTTTCGGTGTCACTACTTTGGATGTAATAAGATCCCAGACTTTCGTCGGAGAGTTAAAAGGAAAAAATCCAGCTGATATAGATATAACAGTAATCGGTGGTCACAGCGGTGTAACAATTTTACCTCTTCTTTCACAAATTAAAGGTGTTGATTTCTCAGATGATGAAATTGAAAGTCTAACGCATCGCATTCAGAACGCTGGAACAGAAGTGGTGGAAGCTAAGGCAGGTGGTGGCTCAGCAACACTTTCCATGGCAGAAGCAGCTTGTAGATTTACAAAGGCCCTAGTTAAGGGAATTAATGGTGAAAAGTCTGTGATTTGTGCTTATGTAGAAGGCGAAAGTCCAAATGGTCGCTTTTTTTCTCAGCCTGTTGAGCTAGGGCCACAAGGTGTAAAATGGGTGCTTAGTTACGGAAGTTTAAGTGCTTTCGAGAAGCAGGCTCTGGATAATTTATTGCCTACTTTGCAGGGAGATATCACCAAAGGCGAAGACTTCGTAAAACAGCAATAAGCTTTCTTTTAAGTAGTAGATGGGATGTTTTCTGAGGAAAGCATCCCATTTTTTATTACCTGTCTAATTTGGATCACAGTTAGCATATTTTCTAGAAGTAGTGTTGAATGTGAGGATGAAATCGGTGGATTTTGATTCTTTAAGCGATCGCGAGCTGGCTGATTTAATTTCTAAGCATCTGACTGAGACCATTGATGATTCCTTTATAAAAGCATGCCCATCCAATTATGAAGAGGCTCAGGCAGTCATTGGTGATGCTGTGAAAGTTTTAGATCTAGATGAGTACAGCAGGACTCGTAATCATGTTGACGGTAGCGTAAGTGAATTATCTTCATATATTCGTCATGGATTAATTAGTACAAATGAAATCTATGAAGCGACGCGCGAAAAACAAGGATCACAAAAATTTACCCAGGAATTATGTTGGCGGGAGTACTTTTCGGCATATGCTGAGCGTAACCCTGATAGCCTATGGGAAAGCATCGAAGCTTACAAAACTGGATTTCAAGAGTCTGACTATGCCAGCAGTATGCCTGTCGATATTGTGGAGCATTCTACTGGTGAAATATGCCTTGATCAGATGATTAAAGAGTTGTACAAAACCGGGCATTTACACAACCATTGTCGAATGTATTTGGCGAGTTATGTGGTGCATTTTCGCAGGGTCAAATGGCAAGTAGGAGCTAGTTGGTTTCTTGAACACCTTGTGGATGGAGATGTGGCATCCAACAATCTCTCTTGGCAGTGGGTGGCCAGTACGTTTTCGTCAAAGCCCTATATCTTCAATTTAGATAATGTAAGAAAATACTGCGATACTCGTTATGATGTAAGTCCAATTCATAATAGCAACTTAGATCATAGCTACGAGTATCTGGCTGCTAAGTTGTTTCCAAATGTCTAGATTATGGGTTCATGACGAATCATTAGGGCTTGCCGGAGAGCCCCAATCTTTTTTCATTATGGATTGGAATTTTTACAGGTCTCGTGGGTGGTCTGCTAAACGAGTTTATTTTATTTTAAGTGTGCTTCGGAATTCAGGGGTTCAAATCATTCAGGGGGACACTTTAGCAGTATTAAAAGATTTATCAGAGACTCAGCAGAGAGTTCGTGTGTCTAGTGCAAAAGACCCTTATTTATCTGATTTAATAGCGAGTGCTTCTAAACAAAATCTTGTTTTTATTGACTCTTCGCTTTATTCGCAATGGTTAAATCCAATATGGCAAGACAAAGATCTTACTCGTTTCAGTAGATTTTGGAATCGTGTCAGAAATCAACTTTAGTACTAAGATATCTTGAAATATAAAACCGGCTTCTAAGACCAATTGATTATTTGCATCAGCTTCCTATACTTGGTAATCAACTGAGTTGTAGCTGCATTGAATCCGCGCGAAGATTATCTATACAGTCATCAATGATATCTTGAGAACTGAGTATACAAATGCTTTTTTTTGCTCTAGTAACAGCGGTATATAAGAGCTGACGATTAGCCAGATTAGAATTAAGTTTTTGTGGACAGCTGAGCAGCACATTATCAAATTCAGAGCCCTGTGACTTATGTACAGTCATAGCATAGGCAAATTCATAGCGT
>CAZYUV010000255.1:0-4831 GCA_964650625.1 uncultured bacterium | reverse complement strand
AAATTCATAGCTTCCGGTGTGGTTTTGCTCGCTATATTTGGCTTAAGAAAGTTTTTTTTATTTTAAGTTCAAACATCTCCTATGCCAATTGTTGAAAACATATGGAAGCTTTTGTCTTTCTCTACGGAAATGATTTTTTTTTGAATTTCCGCTGACTTAGAAATCAGTATTTTTCTTTCGAAAGAGAGGCATGCTTCTACATGTTTTTTTATGGACTTTCGAATATTTACATAATAGAGGTCGCAATTTTTTACGATCCACAAATCCTTTATGTTTGCATTCGGAGTTCCCTCGGAGTTTTTTGGTTTCAGCTGTTTTGATTGCTCTGTTTATCATACTAATTTGTCTTTTTGGACAGATATTAGATGCCCTATTTTCACAGCTAGGTAAAAACAACCCCAGTTTTAATAATTCTAACGTGTTTTATTTTGCAGCATACATGCTAGCTAACTTACTTTTTTTAGCACATTTAGGTCTTTATTTTGGCTACCGCGAAAACGTCACTCTTGATTCAGACACGCTAAGAATCAGGCAGGGCCTTTTTAAAATACAATGGATTAAGCAAATACCATTAGACAATGTTTTTTTTCACCATTGTTGTCAAAGTAGCATGGGTAATTATCACGTGGAAGTCTACTATCACGATGCAGTAGGCAGAACCAAAAAAGTACAATTGGGAGCATACCTAGATGAGATCCATCTTGAAATGTTGACTCATTCATTTGATCGAGTTTATTCAGATAAAACTCTAGCTGTTGCCAAGTCGTAAATAAAAGAGATTCAGTTTATCGGACGAGAGGTATCATCTTGTAGGTCAGTGACCTCTACTCTGTCTACGCAAATGTGCAATGTCCCTTCTACAAATTGAGCATGATGAAGACCTTCGAACCCTACTGGAATATCAAAAAAATATTGGAATTGACGCGCCTGTTCATTACGCATTCGTTTAAGCAAACCATGATTTTGAGATGAGGAATAACCCCAATCATCATTAGCCGAAAAAGTGATTAATTTTCCATAAACCGAAACTCGACATGGAGTCAATTCAATTTCGCAGCTCGCTTCATCCAAGCCGGGCATATCCAAAAGTAGATGTATCCTATCATCCTTATGAATCTGATCTACATTCGGCACGAGAATTTTATAATCGTCACTACTTCGATTAACGATTTCAGAAAGCCTACTCTCGCTATTCTCCTGTTCATGGTCACCTAGATGTGAAAGATTTGAATCAGTCATAACCTCTCCTTAGTCACCTAAATAAACTTTTTTTCCTAGACATAATACTTTTGACACAGCTTATTTAATGTTATATAACATACTTTAACAAAAAGTATAACTTTTTTTCTACTTTTGTATAAAAAATATTAAAAAATGACAAAAAAAGCCTTATTTAAGCAAATATGAACTGTAAAATTGACTGTTTACGAACGGATAGCTTGTGGTAAGTAACGGCATAAGATAGCCAAGCCTTGACCGCCGCCCACACACAATGTCGCAACACCTAATGCTTTGGGTTTAGACAATTGTTTTAAACGACCTAAAAGAGTCATCATTAAACGTAACCCACTAGCACCAAGTGGATGTCCGATACTGATTGCACCGCCCCAAGTATTGATATGCTCTTCAGCTAAATTAAGTTCTTGCTGACAAGCCAAAACCTGCACAGCAAATGCTTCATTGATTTCGTAGGCATCAATTTGATGAGCTTTGAGTTTATTACGACGAAATAGCTTTTGCACCGCAGGTACCGGACCTAATCCCATTATTTCAGGAGCAACCTGCCCCCAAGTGCAATCAACAATTTCTAAACCATCCAGTCCAAGATCCTCAGCTATTGTTTCGCTTACTATAAAACCGCTTGTGGCTCCATCGGATAGCGGAGAGCTTGTAGCTGCCGTAACGCAGCCAGTCTCTGAGAAAGCCGGTTTCAAACTTGCCATTTTGTCTCGATTGACAGGAACGCGAATGCCCTCATCTCGTGCAACATCATATAGTTCTAGTACATGCTCTGAATAATAATTTTTGGCGTAAGCCACATCAGCTAATTCATGAGAGCGGGCTGCAAAATCCTCCTGTTGAAGCCTACTCACAGAAGACACCTTAGCAACCTCCTCCGCTGTATCACCCATATTTACATAAGCTTTGGGGGACTCCTCCCGAATTAAGGAACTCTCTGAAAAACTGCCCCCCTTGCGAGGAATTCTAGACATGGATTCTACTCCAGCCACGAGAACAATATCGGCCTGTTCCAAACAAACTCTAGAACTAGCGATAGCAATCGCCTCAAGTGATGAAGCACATAGACGATTAACCGTCATACCCGGTAGATTAAGACCGGCACCTAAAGCTGCTACACGAGCCACATTGTATCCTTGCTCACCTTCTGGATAAGCACAGCCACAAATTAAATCATCAATTTCGAGATTGAAAAGCAATGGATTTCTTTGTTTCTGAACCCTAAGTAAATTAACCAGCAAATCATCAGGACGAATATCAGTAAGATAGCCCTTGAAAGCTCTCCCAAAAGGAGTTCTTAAAGGTGCAACAAATATAGCTTTTCGCATAGTTTATCCTAACAATTCACCCAATCCTAAGTCGCTTATGCTTACCTTAGGAGCTCGATCTAAACAATGAAATTTTCCATCAGAAATCTTAAACACACCTAAATCGGTGACTACTATATCCACTACAGCGAAACCAGTCAGAGGAAGTTCGCATCGTTTTTTTAATTTCAAATCTCCAGATTTTGAAAAATGTTTTTGCATTACTATCAATGTTCTAGCACCATTAACAAGATCCATTGCGCCGCCCATACCAGTAACTTTTTTACCTGGAATCATCCAGTTTGCTAATGAACCTTCACAATCAACTTCCATACCTCCAAGAACACAAAAATCTATATGTCCACCGCGAATCATTCCAAAACTTAAAGAGCTATCGAAATAGGAGGCACCGTTTGCCACCGCAATCGTCTCCTTGCCTGCATTGATTAATGTAGGGCTTAAGGTATCTCTCGTTGGTCTTCCGCTAACACCCATAACTCCATTCTCGGAATGAATCACAAGCTGCAAATCTAATGGAATCATTTCAGCAATCACAGTAGGCATACCAATTCCCAAGTTGACTGAACAGCCAGATTTAAAAAACTGAATAACCTTTTCAGCCATTTCATACTTTGTCCAAGCCATTAATTCTCTCCTTCTGCAAGAATTTCAAACTCGATATGATTCTGGTAATTGTTCCCTTGAAAAATGCGTTGAACAAATATCCCCGGAAGATGAATATCTTCCGCAGGAATGGCACCAAGAGGAAGCAATTCTTCAACTTCTACAATTGTTGTGGTTGCAGCCATAGCCATTAGTGGAGAAAAATTACGAGCTGTTTCTTTAAACCATAGATTGCCATAATAATCGCCTTTCTGAGCTTTTATAATGGCAAAGTCAGAATGTAATGCTTCTTCTAATACACAGGGCTTATCAAAAGTTTTAATTTCTTTTCCCTCTGCAACCACAGTGCCGTAACCAGTGGGAGTAAAAAATGCGCGAATACCCATTCCTGCTGCTCTAATTCTCTCAGCGAAGGTACCCTGAGGAACTAATTCCACATCAACTTCTCCAGATAACATCTGCGATTCCAAATCTGGGTTGCCACCTACGTAAGAGCAATACGCCTTACTGATTTGTTTGTTTTTTAACAACATTGCAAGGCCACGACCTGAGTTGCCAATATTATTACTGATCACAGTCAGGTTTTTAACATCAGATTGGCATAAAGCATCGATGCAGTTTTCAGCAATTCCACATAATCCAAAACCGCCACTCATAATACTACTACCACTTTTCACATCGTAGAGTGCTTCGTTAGCCGTTGCATAAATTTTACCCTCACTGGGAATCATTTTTCACCTTCCTTAGTCAAGCTTCAGAACTTCTTCAACTCGTTGCATAAGCTCCCGAAGCTCAGTAGTGCTAAGTATAAAGGGCGGCGCTAATATGAGCATACCCTGCTTAATGTAAACATAGACTCCATGTTTCCAGAAGTCCTCCCAACTAAGTTCTAATTTATCTGTTTGTATCGCAGTTAACAGACCTTGGCTGCGTATATCATTTACACCATTAACCTTCTTCAGATTATTTACTTGAATAGCAAAATCCCGTTCTAAACTTATTTTATTTTCACTAAAACTAGAGTCTGTCAGGGTATCGATAACAGTACTCATACAAGCCAATCCTAGTGGATGTGCATAATTGGTGAGACCATTGCTGAGCATTCGATTCTCATAGAAGTCACATATTTCAGAATTAGTGTAAACGGCGCCAAAGGGTATATAACCTCCGGTGATGCCTTTACTCATGCAAACCATATCTGGCTTTATGCCATATTTTTGAAATGCAAAGTTTTTCTGACAACGGCCAAAGCCAACTAGGACTTCATCTAATATCATCAAAATACCAGTGTCATCGCAAAACTTGCGCAGCTGCTTCCACCAACTACGATCACCCGAATGAACACCATTAGTCCCACTTATGGTCTCCAGACAAATCGCTGCTATATTTTCAGCACCTTCCTGTTCAACAATTTTACGTAATTGAATTAAATCACGATCATTCGCTGGCTCAGGTATCCTGATCGTATAATCCTGTAAACCAAAATGATTTTCACTACGCCAATCCCCAGTCACAGATAAGGCCCCCAGAGTAGCTCCATGATAACTTTTTTTTCGTGCTAGAATTTTCTTACCAGAGCGTATTTGACGAGCTATTTTGAGTGCATTCTCTACTGCTTCAGCGCCAGAAAGAGTATAAAAAATGCGTCCTTCTAACTCTAA
>CAZYUV010000254.1:0-4839 GCA_964650625.1 uncultured bacterium | reverse complement strand
CTGACTGAGCCAATTCCTTTAAAAAGTCAAACATCTCAAGCCTAGCAACAGGGTCCAGCATTGCGGAAGGTTCATCAAGAATTAAAAAACGACAATTTGCCGCTAATGCTCCGGCTATAGCCAAACGCTGCTTCTGTCCACCAGAAAGCATTTGCGGATTGTCATATTCAAAACCAGACAAACCTGCCCTCTTGATTGAATTTAATACTAACGCCCTAATCTGTTTAGGTTCCATAGCTCTATTTTCGGGAACGAAAGCTACATCGTCAAACACAGTAGTTGCAACTATTTGATTTTCAGGGTTTTGAAAAATTGGATAAAATATTTGTGATCGTATAGTAGAACTCAAAGAAGTTTTTTGCGCCAACGCATCTTTAAGATAGATTTCTCCACTCAAAGGATCCAAAAGGCCTAAGAGTAATTTAATTAGAGTGGACTTTCCAGCACCATTCAAACCTACTAGGCCAGTTATGAGTCCGCTCTTTAATGAGAAAGATACATTTTCTAAAGCAAAACTTTCAATATCGCCGTAATTGAAGGTAATTCCCTCAAAAACGACTTCAAAAGATTTAGGAAAAAAGCACATATAAAAGAAAAGGTCACATCCGAAGATGTGACCTCATGTTTTTTATTTAATCTTAAACGAGACTTATAACAGCCATCTCGGCGTTGTCACCTAACCTAGGTCCAACCTTTATGATGCGAGTGTAACCACCCGGTCGCTCCTTATAAGCTGTAGCAATCTCAGTAAAAAGCTTAGTAACGATTCTAGGATATTCAGTCGTCATATCAAATTCCGTATTATTAGTCTTTGCTTTTTTACGGTCCTTACGCTGCTTTCTAGTTAACTCTACAAAGTTTCTTTTATTTTGACCACTCGTAAAAAATGATATCGCATTACGCACATATCTATCACGATTGGCTTCATCTGCATTTCCGCGTTTCGCCAATGTTATCAAACGCTCAACAACGGGACGCAGAAGCTTAGCCTTGGCCAATGTCGTTCTAATTTTACCGTCACCAGAACTAAGAAGACTGTAAACTAAATTCCGACGTAACGCCAATTGATGATCTGGGCGTCGGCCTAACTTAGATTTCCTTACACGATGTCTCATTTCTACATCCCTTCTCGATCATCCTTCAGTTTTAAGCCGTATTGAGACAGCTTTTCCCTGATCTCAGTTAATGACTTTTTACCAAAGTTCTTGATTTGCATCAATTCATCGATCGATACCTCAGCCAGCTGACCTAGAGTCTTTATGTTTCCAATTTCCAGACAGTTTCTAGATCGTACTGAGAATTCTAAATCCTTAATTGTAATGTCATCATTGGACTCTACATTTTCCTCTTGCTTACCTTCCAATTGGAAATCCAAAGAAGGAAATGGAGATTCCACTTCAATCGTACCCATGAAGTCGTAATATGACTTAAGCATTTTTGAGGCAAACCTCAGAGCTTCTTCTGGATACATCGCACCATTAGTTTCGACATTCAAAACCAATTTATCATAGTTAATATCTTGCCCCACTCGAGCGTCACTAACTGCGTAACTAACTTTCTTTACAGGAGTAAAATGACCGTCAAGATACATAGTCTCGAGACTCTCTTCTCCTTCACCATCATACTTATGATCATAGCCACGACCTGGCCTAATATCCAACTCCATGTACAACTCGTAATTCTCATCAGTGATGGTACAGATTGGATGATCAGTATTTACAACCTTCAATTTAGTACCAACTTCAATGTCACCAGCTGTTACAACGCCACTTCCTGACTTTGACAGGACGATTTGCACTGACTCTTCGATTTCCTCCACTGACGTGAGCACCACTTGCTTCAGATTAAGAAGAATTTCTAATACATCTTCTTTAACTCCAGGGATAAAAGAATACTCATGCAAAACACCACGGATTCGAACACCACTAATTGCTAAGCCTGGCATTGCTGACAAGAGAACCCGGCGAAGAGAATTTCCCAGCGTCAAGCCGAAGCCCTTCTCTAATGGTTCAAATGTGAAAGTGCCCTGGAAAACACTGTTAGCATTTCCACGTTCAACCTTAAAATTTGGCTCTTGAACTTTAATCACGAATTCCTCCTCAACCTTATCTCGAGTAATATTCCACAACTAGATTTTCTTGTATATCAAAATCAATCTGGCTGCGTGACGGTAAATTGTTATAAACACCTTCGAGCTTCTGACCGTCTACTTTAACGTACTCAGGAATGCCCTTGGCAGCTGCGTCAACATAAGACCCTTGTACACCTTTAGAAATCTTGGAACCCTCTTTCAGAGAGATTACCGAACCAGGGCTGACATGGATAGATGGAGTTCTAGCCTTGCCACCATCAATCAAGAAGTGACCATGCACCACCCATTGTCGAGCCTGAGCACGACTACGAGCAAAACCCATTCTAAAAATTACATTATCTAAGCGTGATTCAAGTAATTGAAGCAAACCCTCACCTGTAATGGGAGATTTCTTTGCTTTCTCATAATAGCGCTGAAGTTGCTTTTCCCGAACGCCATAAGCGTATAATAATTTCTGTTTTTCCCACAACTGGACCCCATAGGTTGACATTTTCTTTCGGCGACCGAGTGTAGAACCGATGTTCCGTTGGTGAGTTGCCAAATCAATATTTTTCAACGCAAAGTGCTTTTGGCACTTAGGAGTCAGTGGAACCTTCAAACGTTTACTAAGTTTGACCATTGGGCCTCTATAGCGTCCCATAACATTCCCCCATATAATTTTCTGATTCTTTCATAATTTCAATTCCAAGACTAATTACAAACTTAAAGCCCTAACTACATTCTTCGACGTTTTTTAAGCTTACAACCGTTGTGTGGATGAGGAGTCGTATCCTTTAATCCAACAACCTTTATCGCTGAACCCTGAAAAACTTTAACGGCCGAATCCTTACCTTGACCGGGCCCACTAATGTACACTTCAATAGATCCTAAACCCATATCCAAACCATCTTTAACAACTTTATTAGCTGCCAATTGAGCTGCATATGGAGTGTTTTTCCTTGAACCCTTGAAACCAACGTTTCCCGAACTCGACCATGCCACAACATTACCTGACATGTCTGTCAAAGTGATCAAAGTATTATTGAACGAGGATCTAATATAAACACGTCCTTTAGTTATTGATCGCTTGATGCGTTTTGCTTTACTCATAATTGACTCCGATTATTTCTTACGCCTAGCACCGACTGTTCGGCGAGGACCTTTACGCGTCCTAGCGTTAGTGCGAGTTCGCTGTCCCCTACATGGAAGACCTCTTCTATGTCGTAAACCTCGATAGCAACCAATATCCATCAAACGTTTGATGTTCATGGTGCGCTCTTTTCGCAAATCACCCTCTACCTTATAGCTTTCCTGAATTTCCTTCGCGATTTTCGAAACCTCACTGTCTGCTAAATCACGAACTCTTGTATTATAGTCAATACCGAGTTTATCCAAGATGCGCTTGGACGAAGTCAATCCGATACCGAATATATAGGTCAGTGCATATTCAATGCGCTTCCCTCTGGGTAAATCAACACCTGCAATACGTGCCATAACGTTCTCCTATCCCTGTCTCTGCTTATGCTTTGCATTCTCGCAAATCACACGCAAGACACCTTTGCGACGTATTATCTTGCATTTCTCGCATATTTTTTTTACTGATGCTCGCACTTTCATTCTAAACCTCTGCTACACGAGAACTTGTATTTACAAGCTCTCCTAAGATGAAGTCGGTTATTGTATCCTTTTCTTGCGATCCGTCAATGTTTAAAATCGAATGAACCTCAGAATAATAACTTAATATTGGAAAAGTGCTCTTAGAATACACTTCTAACCGATTTCTAATCACTTGCTCTTCATCGTCTTTACGTTTTACCAAAGCTTGTGCTCCACAACTCGGACAAATATCGCTTTCCGTTGAAGGGAGTTGATTGACAGTAAAGATCGATTTGCATTCACCGCATACTCTTCTGGATGTAAGCCTCTGAACAACCTCTTCCGCATCTACGTCGAGACTTATTATCCTATCAATTCTGACACCATTCTCATCAAAGGATTCATCAAGCGCCTTGGCTTGAACCACGGTCCTGGGGAATCCATCCAATAAAAATCCATCATAAGTACTCGATTCCAGTACACTCTGGACTTCAGACAAAATCATTTGAATCATAAGCTCATCAGGAACCAACTCTCCGGCCTTCATATAACTTTCTGCACGCTTGCCAAGATCAGATTGGATTGCAACCGCAGAACGTAGCATGTCACCAGATGACAAATGCTTAACACCAAGCTTATTCGAAATAATTTCTGCTTGGGTACCTTTACCGGCTCCTGGTGGCCCCATAATCAACAAATTCATAATTAACTCTTCATGAATCCTTCGTAGTGACGAGTCACCATATAAGATTCCATTTGTCTAACTGTGTCCAACATAACACTAACAACAATCAGTAAACTTGTTCCCCCGAAGTAGAACGTAACGTTCATATACTTGGACATTAAAGGCGGAATAAGACTCACTATGGCCAAGAATAACGCACCACAAAGCGTAATCCTAGTTACAATACGGTCAATAAAATCAGCCGTTTTACGTCCGGCCCGAATTCCAGGTATGAAACCACCGTATTTCTTCAAATTTTCTGCCATTTCTGTAGGATTTAACTGAATCGCTGTATAAAAGTATGTAAAGAAAATTATTAATAGAGCATAAACACCAAGATGAAAATAATGAGTGTGTCCAAACCAAATCGTCGCGGTTACCAACCATTCTTGCTGGGGAAATTTACCCTGAAAGTATTGAAAAATAATTGGGGGAAACATCATGATTG
>CAZYUV010000253.1:0-4844 GCA_964650625.1 uncultured bacterium | reverse complement strand
ATTCAAAGTCATGTCATGACTGGGAAATAATTTTTGATCAGGGCGATGATGGAAATTGTGCTTTTATTATTGAACTGGGCCGTGTAGAGATCTACACCCGTGATGGAGATGTTGATACTCCTATATCAATTCTTGGCCCTGGTGAAATATTTGGTGAGATGGCCGTGATTGATATAGCTAGACGATCAGCCTCAGCCCGCTCTATTGGTGACTCTAAGCTTACCATAGTTTATCGTGAACAACTTATTTCTAGAATCAAGGAAGCTGACGCCATTGTTAGGTTATTGATATCAGTTTTGCTAAATCGAGTGCGTAGTAACATCAAAGGCAACGCCAACGAGTTAGATGAACTTCTTAATACTGATGTAGGTGGCAATGTACGCGCGTTCCAGGACAGAGCGATGGAAAAGATTCGTCTTGAACGGGACATCATGAAGGCTGTGGAAGAACAAAACTTTACTTTGAATTATCAACCAATTGTAGATTTGGAAAAGAAGCGCTTAGGAGGCTACGAGGCTCTGGTGCGATGGTTTCACCCAACCCGAGGTAGAGTAAGGCCCGATCATTTCTTGGGTTTAGCAGAAGAAACCTCCTTGATTGTTCCTATTGGCTTGTGGGTTTTTAGGCAAGCCTGCCATGACCTTCATCGCATGCAGAAACAATGTGATCATAAAATTTTTATGAGTATCAATATTTCAGGACGACAAATGATGTCATCCACATTTTTTGACGATATTGAGCAAATTATTAGGGAAGAGGATGTGTCTGCAGAGCAAGTCAAGCTAGAAATAACGGAGCGTGTATTAGTGGAAGGCTCTTTAGCCGTTGAATGGATTAATCGCTGTAGAGAAATGGGATTTTTGGTAGCACTAGATGATTTTGGTACTGGGTACTCCTCTTTAAGTTATCTCTCAGAATTCGATATTGATAACTTGAAGATAGATCAAGCTTTCATTAGAAAAATGAATGAAGATCAGAAAAGCCGAGTATTAGTGGAAACTCTAACAAAAATGGCAAGTGGTCTAGGTCTTTCTACTATTGCAGAAGGTATCGAAGAGAAACACCAGTTAGATCAACTTCGTGAGATGGGTATAGATTACATTCAAGGTTACTACTATGGTAAACCGGAGCCATACGATGATGCGTTGAGACACCTTAACGCACACTTTGAATAATCTTCGATACAAATATGGATTTCTTTATAAATCCAATTCAATGTAACTGAGATAGCCCTGTCGAATTACCACTAGAAAAACAGCTCTAGCTCGACGGGCGGAGGTGAGGGCTCTCTGTAATGTTTCGGCATCTGACACTTTTCTTCTATTAACTTGGATGATCACATCGTTTTCTTGGATTCCACTGCGCTCTGCTAAACTTCCTCGCTTGACGCCTTTTACTAAAGCTCCCTCTAGGTCCTGATCTAGTCTTAAATTACGCCTATCTCTAAAATTAAGATTTTTAATAGTTAAGCCAAGAACATCCAGAGCAATTCCTCTATTGGATTGTGAGGGTTCACTTAATGTGATGTCCAATTGCACAGGTTTATTATCTCGGAGTATCTGAAATTGGCCTTTTTCGCCAACTGGTATTTCTTGAATTTTACCAATCAATACTTCTCGATTTTCAACTAGAGTACCGTTTACTCTAATGATAATGTCCCCATCTTGCAATCCTGCTTTAGATGCAGGTGTACCAGGTATAACTCTGACTACATTGACCCCCTTGGCTAAGCGTAAATCTTTTTGTCTAGCCAACTCAGGAGTTAAATCTTGAATTTGGACCCCCAGCCAGGATCGTCTGACCTCACCAAATCTGGAAAGATCTCCAGTAATTCGACGCGCTAAGTTCACTGGAATAGCAAATCCTAAACCTTGCCCCATTGGATTAATTGCGGTATTTATGCCGACTACTCGCCCGTTGATATCAAGCAATGGACCTCCCGAATTACCAGGATTAATAGAAGCGTCTGTTTGTATAAGATTGTTATAACTGGTTTGTCCCTTAACAGCTAATGATCTCCCTTTAGCTGAAACGATTCCTAATGTAACTGTTTGGTCTAACTTAAAGGGCGAGCCTATAGCTATTACCCATTCACCTACTCGAAGTTTTCCACTGTCACCTAATTCGGCGACGAAACGGGGTGCAAAGCGACCTTCAAAATCCTTATCATCGATTTTGAGAACAGCAATATCGCGAGTAGGGTCGCCGCCAAGATAGTTGCATTGATAGACTCGGCCGTCTTTCATGGTAACGGTGATTTCATCCGCACCTTCAATGACGTGATTGTTAGTTAAAATAAGACCGGATTTATCGTAAATGAAGCCGCTACCAACACCTTTTTCTCTAGGCATAACGTTATTAGGAACTTCGAAAAAGAAATCGAAAAGTGTTCCAAAGCGACCTGTACCTCTACGTCCTCCGTATACAGCAACATTAACACGAGCCGTTACGTGCACAACGGAATTTTCCACTTTCTGTACCACTTCAGCGATTCCATTATCTTGTAGATTCGTAGTAAAGGCGTTCAAATCGTTAGATAATGATGAAAAGAGCAAAATTAGAGTAGTAATAACTCGCATGAATTCTCCTTATGTAACTTCGGCTTCTAAAGCGGATTCAAGATTATTGTGCTGAAATTCGAATCCGATCGACTGTAAATTTTTTGGGATAGCTCTAACACTAGAAAGTAGTAGTTCTTCAGCCATCTGACCAAGGGCTAATTTTAAGCCGAAGGCAGGCGCGGGTATTACTGCAGGACGATGCAGAAAATTACCGAGAACTTTCGTGAATGCTGCATTAGTCATTGGAGCAGGACTACAGAAATTGAACGGGCCTTGAGCAGCAGGATTATCCAAACAAAACTTAAATGCATTAATTAAATCAGTAAGACTTATCCATGACATATACTGTTTTCCGTTGCCTAAGGGACCTCCCATACCCGTTTTAAATACCGGCAACATTTTCTCAAGTGCTCCACCGAGCGGTGAAAGTACTATGCCAATGCGAGCGTTTACAGTTCGTGCTGAGTCCACAAGTTCACTATATCGTTGTGCTTCTAGTTCCCAATCTTTTGCGACCGAATACAAAAATCCTCTTGCGTCAAATTCCTCGGTGGCAGTTTCTGAAAGAACATTATCTTTCTGATCTCCATATATTCCTACGGCTGAAGCACAAATAAACGTGGGAGGAGGATTATCTAAGGCAACCATACTCTCAACCAGAAGACGGGTGCTCAATATTCGAGAGTCATATATACGCTGCTTGATATGCTTGGACCAGCGTTTGGCGGCTACATTTTCACCACTTAAATGAATTACAGCATCAAGTTGTGTATTGCTTGGTAGATCGATTTGATCCTTTGCATTCCAGCTAAACTCATTCAAGGAGGGTTTACGGCGAACAAGTTTGTATACGATATGACCAGCCGAGGATAGACTGTCACTTAAGGCTTGACCCACAAGACCAGATGAACCCGAAATTAATATTTTAGAGCCTGATGTCATGAACACTCCATTGGAATAAATAACTAATCACAAAAATGAACTATTAAAAACTAGCAAGTGATGCCAAAAGTTTCCAGTGAATGATCAATAATAGATTTGTAATTTGATACAATGCGACCCCGAAAGTTGGTTGTGATGGATTGGAATAAACTCTTGAGTACTCGACGTTTAGGTCGAGATGAACCTTATGATACTAGAGGTCGGTCTGCTTATCAGCGAGACCATGATCGTATCGTTTTTTGTTCGGCGTTTCGCAGAATGCAAGACAAAACCCAGGTTTTTCCTCTGGCTCACGTAGATTACGTAAGAACTCGATTAACGCACTCCTTAGAGGTAAGTTGCGTGGGAAGGAGCCTTGGGGTTGCAGTGGCTGCGGACCTAATCGAACGATATGAGCTCAGAGACGTTATTAGTTCAGATGTAGGAGCTCTAGTTGCGGCAGCTTGCCTGGCCCATGACATAGGTAATCCACCATTTGGACACTCCGGAGAACAGGCAATCCAGCATTGGTTCAAACATACAGCTAGTGGTCAGAATATTATCGATTCTCTTGATCCATCGAAGCGTGAAGACTTTCTCAGATTTGAGGGTAATGCGCAAGCTTTGAGGATTTTAACCAAATTACAACATCCTAATAATAAGGGTGGTTTACAACTTACCTGTGCTACTTTGGCGAGCATGTGTAAATATCCACGTCCTGCTCTATGGGAAAAAAGTCCCAGTGTTGGAATTTCGGGGAAGAAGCCGGGGTATTTTCAAAGTGAAGAACAGATATTTCGCCAAGTTGCAAAGGAAGTTGGATTACTCAAGCGGGCTGACGATTCCTATTCAAGGCATCCATTGGCTTTTCTGGTTGAGGCTGCTGATGACATTTGCTATCACTTTGTAGATTTTGGGGATGGCTTTCGTTTGGGGCATATTAGTTATGAAGAGGCGTATGAATTACTGCTAAATGTTTTGGATGATCAGCGAGAAGAAGTCAGACAAAGAATCGCCAAATTTGAAGAACCAAAAGAAAGAGTTGAATATCTTGTAGGCAAGGCTATTAGTGAATTAATCGCCCAAGTAAGTCATCGTTTCATGCAAATGGAACCTTTAATTTTATCTGGTGAATTCGATCAAGAGTTAATTAGTCAGGTAAAGAGTGCGCCATATTTAGAAAAAATTAAAGAGTTATCGATTCAGAAAGTGTATGGTGCCCATGAAGTGATTGAGGTTGAAGCGGCTGGATTTGAGGTTCTGGGAGGCCTTCTTGAGTTCTTGGTCGCAGCCGTCGAAGATGATGCACTAAGAAGAGACGGTACTTCAGCACGCAGCAAAAAACTGTTACAACTAATTCCG
>CAZYUV010000252.1:0-4847 GCA_964650625.1 uncultured bacterium | reverse complement strand
CTGAGCTTGAACCAATGACTGCCAACTTGCACGATGGCAAAATCTATTATTCTGGTGGTCAAGCCTCGGGAATGTACCGACGTATCTGGAGCTATGAAATCAGCACTGGTAACTGGACTAGAAGCACTCCAGCCGACCCCGTACCCTGGAAGGAAACTTTCGGTAGTTTTTCGGCTCAAAGCAGCAATTACTCATATTTTTCGCCAACGGAAAAATGGAATTTTTATGCTGGTAAAAGTATTTCTATCGCACCTGCCATGAACCGTACAGAATCCCGAGTTTATTTATCTGGAGAGAAGTTTTTTGCTATTGATAGTCAAACTGGTGACGAGATCTGTAATTACAAAGCTCACTACAGCAGATTCGCTGCGCCAGCTATCGGGCCAGACGAATCAATTCATGTTACAGCGAATGGTGATAAAGCTTTGGTTGTGCTAAATCCAGATTGTAGCATTAAATGGCGCACTGATGATCGAGATAACTTCTCTGCCCTACAAGATCAAAATTTTGAATCATTAGCTAAATCAATAAACCATGTTCGACGCCCCGCCATCGGCGCAGATGGAACAATCTATGCTCCCAGCGGCAAGACACTATTAGCAATTAATCCAGCAGGAAAAATTCTATGGCGTTTTGTGGCTGTGGCAACAGTTTCCAGACCAGTCATTGGCGGTGATGGAGTTATTTATTTTGGTACATCTGGTGGACGCGGACGAAACCGGCAATACAAAGTTTATGCTGTAAACCCTGACGGAAAAAAGAAATGGGAATTAGCCCTTAAAGATTCGGTACCCCGTGTGGCTTCCATCAATAAAAATGAGGTGATTTTCTTCAAGGGTATGCAAAGTTTATATGCCGTAGATAAGGAAGGTAAAATCCTTTGGTACTACAGACTGAAAAAGAGATCTCCTTACACAGCCTATCACGATGAAGATAATACGGTTTATGTTACCGACGGCGATCATATCTACTCTCTCAATGAAGATGGTTCTCTAAAGTGGCGGGTTAAAGGTGGTTTTAGAGATAACCCTGTGATAGGTCGAGCAGGCATTATTTATGTTGGTTCCAACGATAAGCATTTTTATGCGATTGATCGCGATGGTCGTGTAGTCTGGAAATATAAAACAGATAATCGTGTTGGCGCTTTCCCCAAACTAAGTGCCGATGGAACCGTATATTTCGTTAATCATAGCAAACGACTCTATGCACTTAACGTCGAATCCGAGGGTATGGTAGACAGCGCCTGGCCCACTTTTCAAGGGGATAACCAAAACTCTGGTCGCTTTTACGTGCGCGATCAAGACCCAGCCGTACCTGACCCAGTGGTAATAACTCCGCCGGACCCAGGGACCCCGGGTAACAAAAAATGGTTTTTCGCAGGCTGTCAGGACCATAACTTTATGGTTCACCCTGCCCTAGATTCTGAAGGCACTCTATATTTTGCCTGTAATCAGCCAACTTCTAAATTCTTCGCAGTAAATCCAGACGGTACAGAAAAATGGAATCATGATTACAATAATCGAGGAATTATTCCACACATAAGCGCTCCCGCGATTACACCTGATAATAACCTCATTTATGCGGTGGGCGGAACCTGTACAGATGCAGATAATAGTTTTATCGAATGCAATACAGGTCTGCTTGTAAAAGCTACTTCAAACGGTAGCATTATCTGGGAGCGTAAGATAAAAACAGAGACTCCCACCTCACCTGCACTAGGGCCCGATGGCACGATTTATTTATCTTCATGGCAATTGTCACCAGGAGAAGCCAAAGATCGCGGTAGAATATCGGCCTATGAGCCTGAACAGGGCCAATTGAAATGGAGCTTCAAAACTGCTGGAAGTATATTCCCTCCAGTTGTGGGAGGAGACGGAACAGTCTATCAAGTCACCTACCAAGATCAGAGTGATAAAAGCCAAAGACGTAAATCGGAATTTGATTCCGAGGAATTCTTGCTGCTTGCCTATTATCCCGAAGGCGAACTGAAATGGTCATTCAATTTAGATTCATCCGCAAGTATGGTCCCGGCTATTAACACCAAAGGTGATCTGATAATTGCAACTCGTAGATCGGTATCAAGCATTTCACGCGATGGAGAGCTAAACTGGTCAGAACCTTTAAAACTTAGCCATGACCCCTTTCAAAAGCTAAGTCCTGCCATTGATAAAAACGGTGTGATTTATATTTCCGAAAGTCGATCTCCCAATTCCAGGCTAATTTCATATACGAGTGCTGGGAAACAATCATACAGTACTTCGTTTAGAGGCGCTCCGAGACTGAGCTCACCAACAATTGGTCGTGATGGCACCGTTTATGTAGGTGCTGGTACATTCGGTAAAGGTCGCTATTACTCAGTGAACTCCTCTGGAGTTTTAACACCAACTACTTTCTCTACTGATTCACCCTCATTGGGCTCTTCAGTTATCGCAACAGATGGCACTGTTTATTTTGGTACTCAGACAGATGGCAAAATGTATGCTATCACCTCAAAAAGTTTCGGGTTAAGAAAAGGCGGATGGCCTAAATTCAAGCATGAAAATCAGTCCACTGCCTATATGGGAGCTTACGACGATGATTATGGTCGCGATGGAGATGGTACTAAACCTCCTGTGGATACAGAAGATCCCACAGAAGAGGAAGATTATGATAAAGAAGGTCCGGGTACTGATCCTGACCAGCCTTCCCAGCCGCCAAGTGATGAAAGTACGCCACCTACAGACAGTCAGCCTCCCGGTGACGGAAATACTGAACCAATTGTAATTAAGCCTACGGAACCTCCTTCTTCCGGATTCCCTACCCTTCGTACAAAACATGCTTCGGTTATGCATGGTGGTAAAATCTACTTTTACGGCGGCGATACAGGTTTCGCTAATGGCTATTTCACTGCTCACAGTAACAGTGTAGATATTTATGATATTGCTAACGATCGTTGGGAGTGGGGAATTGCTGCGCCCGTAGGAAGGTCTGCACATTCTGGTGCCAAAGTCAGCGATACATTCTACTTCTGGGGCGGAAGTGATGGAGAAGAAGCTCAGAAATCCTTAGAAATTTTCAGACCTGAAAGCATGCGAACCGAGCTGCTTTACAGGGTGGCTACAAACTATACTGAATTAACACACAATGTTACTTATAAAGCTAGTTTTGGGCTTGAAATCGAACCTGCACAACGCAAAATTAGTAATCACGCCAGCGCCATATGGAAAGACAAACTTTTTGTATTGGGTGGTGAGGATGAAAGTGGTATTACCAATCAAGTTACGGTTTATGATGTATCTACTTCCAAAATTAAGGTATCTACTTTCGAATTTACACGTCTCTATCACGCTCGAAAGAACGCTGCAGCGGCTGTATGGAGAGATAAATTAATCGTAACGGGCGGAGAGAATACAGCTGGGCCTCAGGCTTTCGCAGAGGTCTATGACCTAGGGGTCAATGGGGCTACTCTACTCGCAAATTACAAGGTTGAAGGCCTTGAAGCTGTGGCAAGCCATAGTGCAGAAGTCTGGGAAGACAAACTGTATCTAATTGGAGGATATGGCTCTGAGGGGCAAACTTCTCCAAATAGCCATATTGTAAGTTTCGAACTAAAAGATACGAGTGCCAAATCTTTAGGTACCACAAGCTTCACTAATTTAACGACTTCACGCTACGGACATGCTTCTGCAATAATGCGGGGCACTCTTTACATAATGGGTGGTAGTAGCGGAAATTCAGACCTTAATAGCGTAGAAGCCTACCAACTTCTAGCAGAAGGTCCGTCAAAACTAAATAGTAATCAAGTTCCTAATTTGTTAACTACTCGTAAAGAACACACGGCAGTGACGTACGGTGATAAGATAGTGATTGCAGGTGGTTCTCAAGGTGGATTTAACAACACTACACCTATCTACTCAAATGCTATTGAAGTACTGCAACTAGTGCCCAGCAACTTAAATAGTAATTTAGTGATTCGAAATCATCCCAGTTTTGGAGCTGAAGATTTGAATCTCGCTAGAGCTGGCTTACAAGCTGAAATGGTTAGTGATTTGATGGTCAATACAGGTGGACTTGGCTACCAATATCCAGCGAGTACACTGGAAGTGTTCAAATTTACAGGCAATAATGCGCAGCAAGCCCTAGCCAGTGCCAATGGTTCTGCCTTACTAACTTTCACTCTGAAACGCCTTAAACCTACTGCAATAATCTCCACTCCCATTGTCAGCGGAACTGGAGGCGTACTTACTATTTGCTTCGATATTGCTGATCCTACCGGAGTCCCAGCCAATATTAGTCTAGAAGTATCAGAAAATGGTGGCGATACTTGGAGTAGCGCTACTCCCATCGAAGGTCTAGGTATCGACCTTAGCGCTGTAGAAACCGGTACTAATCGCTGTCTGACTTGGGATACGGGAGTTAGCTATCCTGGAAATTATAGAGACATGGTAGTTCGTATCAAGGCTACTGACGGTTCTGTATCTCCAGCCAGTAATTTGTTCGATATCATAAACTCCCCAGCTTATATCAAACAGCTTCCAGTGGTTAGCAATCTAACTCGTGGCAATTCGGATCGTGGAAATATCGATTTTACTTATGATATTGCTGATGGCAATGGAGATAACAGTGCAATCGAAATTTTCTATTTTGACGGTCTAGAGCTTCAGACTATTGAGGTGTTAGAAGATGTATCGCCTGGTACTGGAAGAACATATACATGGAATAGTTCTACCTATGAAACCACCTATCTAAGTAGCACTTACCTACTAATGCTACCAACTGATTCGGTAGTTGGTGAAGAAGGAACATCAGATCAAACGCAATTATTTAATCTGAATAACGGACAATTAAGTTTCGATACAATTTCAGTA
>CAZYUV010000251.1:0-4908 GCA_964650625.1 uncultured bacterium | reverse complement strand
TTGGGCGGAATGAATTATCGATATAAAAAACCACTTTTTAAGATGCTACAAGAGGCCAGCCCTGAAATGAAATTTGTGGTGGCTTCTGCATTGGGGGAAGCTGGCGACACTAAAGTATTGAGTATGCTGGTTAAGTGTTTTAAGGAAAACTCGTGGATACATAGTAAGCGAGCTTGCGATGCCTTAACCCAGGTTGGGCCAAAAGCAATTCCAGTGATCATGGCAGCTCTAAACGAAGAGCATTCCAGCAAAATATACTGGTATGCTAGAACACTTCTACGCTTAGGAGATGAAGGCGTGGATGGTATGGCCGATTTTTTTCATCGTAAGGGAGAATCCTTTCTTTGGAATTGTAGGGATCATTTGGTGCAGCTAGAGCAGGACCTAGTGCCGCTCATTCGTCAATTAATTGTATCTGAGAATCGTAAGATTCGTTTTTTTGCTTATCAACTGGCAGCTGACCTTCGTCATGAAAATTGTTTAGAGTTACTCATTCAAGGGCTGTCTGATGAGGTTTGGACTTGTAAAAAACTTTGTGCTGATGCTTTGGTGCAGATTGGTGAATCAATTATTCCAGCACTTAAGCCTCTAATAGCAAGTAGCAAGTATGAGGATATGCATTGGTTGATTCAGGTTCTCAGAAGAGTTGACGGTGGACAAAAGTTACTAATTGATTGTTTGAGACGTGATTCCAAAGATATAGTCACTGAGGCTTCTAAAGCACTGCGTGATAGTAACTTGTCGGAAGCGGTATTGCCTTTATTGAACTGCTTGCAGCATCAGGAATGGTTGGTGCGAAAAGAATCATCCGAAACTTTAATTAGTTTAGGAAGCTTGGGTCTGGAGAATCTAATAAAGTCTCTCGCCACGGAAGAAGAAGAATTGCAGTTCTGGTTGAGTCACATACTGAAACAATATCCTCGCAGTGTTTACCCTTATTTGACTACCTTACTATATCGTAAAGATTATCCTGCTCATTTGGCCGCTCGCGCCATGGGTATTGTGTCAGATGAGTATTTTGTTATGCCTTTGCGTGAAGCTTTGAAATCTCAAGATAGTCTGTTGGTATTAGATGCAAGTTATGCGCTTAGTCAAATCACCCCGGACGAACATATTAAGTCTATTTGGGGTTTGTTGAGTCAATTAGATCTCCGTGAAAATCCACGACTGGAACAGCTTGTCATTCGATATCGTGAGCATGCTGCAGAGTTTTTAGACCATGGAATTGGTACTACAGATAATTTACTTGTCAAAAACTGTATTCATTTGATCGGTCGTTTAGAAGTGCCAAATATGGAAAATAAGCTCAAAGAAAGGCTATCGAGCAATAATATAGAACATGCAATCTTGGCCGCTGATGCCTTTTTACATTTGGGTAACCCTTCAATCGTGCCTTATTTTCATAGAATGCTTGAAGGAGAATTAAACAGTGATTTACGTTTGAAAATTCTTAGTGTGGTAGGGACTATTGCTGAAGAGGATGTTATTTATCTAATATTAAAAATGATTGAACAAAGTGAGTCGGAAACGGATCGTACTCGCTTTTCTCAAGAAATTTTGCGCATGGGCCTCAAGGCTATTCCGCAATTAGTCAACGCTTTAGGTAAGGATGAAATTCCCGTACGTAAAGCTTCTGCTGAGCTGCTGCTAGAATTTGGTGCATTGGCAGTTCCTTATTTGAAACAAGAGCAGCATGATGATGATGCAAATGTTAAGTTTTGGAAGTCCAAAATCTTAAAAGCTTTAAGCCAGAAAAAGTAATTATGCAACTAGAGCGAATTCGCGCTTACCTAACTTTGAATCTAATTGAGCACAAAGCGGGTGTAAATCTCGTACCATTTTTCGAGGCTGGTTACGACGTGGAGGAAGTTGTCCAGTTTCCACGATTAAAGTGGGAAGAGTATTACTCTAAAGTCTCTGTAGATAAAGTTTTTACTCAGCGAAAAAATCTTCGAATTGAGCAAGAACTAGAGTTCATTATTCAGAATAAGATTGGTTTGTTACCTTTTGAGGATAGTGATTATCCGCCACTGCTCAGAGATATTTATAATCCTCCGCGGCTCCTTTATTTTTTGGGAAAACTAGCACCAAGTGATGCTATGCACATAGCTATTGTAGGCTCTCGCGATTGCTCTTTAGCGGGTAAATGTTTAGCAGAAGAAGCGGGTGCATTTTTGGCGCGGCATGGCATTTCAGTGGTCTCGGGATTCGCTCGTGGAATCGACCGTGCCGGGCACACAGGCGTAGTTAATACGAATCCTCAGGGCTTTGCCGTAGGTGTAGTGGCCAGTGGAATTGGCGAGTATCTAAAGCCTAAATTGTTGGATCTTTATGAACGTGTGATGCAGAACGGTCTGATTGTTACCGAATTTCCAGTGGCATCGAATGCCACGAAACGTAATTTTCCCATGCGAAATAGAATAATCACCGGTATGAGTGTGGCCACCATTATAGTAGAGGCTAGAATTCGCAGTGGTTCGATGGTTTCTGCAAGATTGGCTTTAGAGCAGGGTCGCGAGGTTTTTGCTGTACCAGGTCCAATGCATAGTGAACTTAGTGCCGGCCCCAACAGTTTAATTCGTACCGGAGCGAATCTTGTGAGTTGCTGGGAAGATGTTTTGGAAGATCTTAAATTACCTATAACTTCAAAACAAGATTCCCAGTTACCTGAAGAAGATCAGCGCTTTTTAGATTATGTAAAATCGGTACCCACGAGTCTTGACGATATTCTTTATAAATCCCAAAAACCGCTGAACTGGGTCTTGAAAAAGATCGTGGAACTCGAGTCTAAGGGGTATCTTCGTCGACACCCCGGAGACAAGGTCAGTAAGACCTCTTGATTATCAATCGTCGTCAAAAATAGTGAAACTGTAGGTGGACACGTCTCCCAAGCCTAAATTGACTGGATTCACCAGCATAATGGTGAAACTTTCATCACCTTCGCTATCACCATCCTCCTGGATGCTATAACCGATTGTTTTGGTACGTTCACCAGCACCAAAGCTTAATGTTCCAGTTGTTATGCTGAAATCTCCACCATTTGTTGCAGTGCTTCCGTTACTAATAATATAGTCTACGGTTTCATCTCCAGCTGCTGTGCTACTCAAAGAGACATTTACCGAGAGACTCCATTCACCTTCAATAATAGAAGCTGATGGGCGACTAAAGGATACAAGTGCTTTGTCATTCGGTATTGGAGTGTATCTTTCAAGTTTATTTGTGGCACTACCACCATTACTTAGGCTACCGCCGTAGACGTAAATTCTTCCATTATGGGTTACAGCAGCATGAGATGCTCGTTGCAGACCACTCATATTTTCCGGCGGTAAGAATGTTTGAGTATCCATATCAAATATGTTTACTGTGTTTGGCATTACTTGTTCTGCAATGTCACCAAAACCTCCTAAAAGGTATACGAATCCATCGATCAATGTTGCAGATGCGCCTCGCCTTGATACCTCTTGATTTTCTAAAGCAGTCCAGCTGTCGCTTTCAATATCATATACCTCTATGTTCAAGAATGAACCACCATTGAATGCGGAGATTCCTCCGAAAATATAAATCTTTCCATTGTAGGCTACTGCTTCATGATCGTATCTATCGCTCTGGGATGCCGCCCCTGTGCTCCATTGATTGGTACGAGTATCGTAGATATCCATGGTATTCGTTAAAACGAATGAACCATTCAATGCACCTCCATGAAAATAGATTTTACTGTCATGACTAACCGCTGCGTGGTAGCGACGAGCCGTTCCACCATTGCCTAACGATACGGTTCCCCCGGTGACAATATCGTATCTCTCCAAAGAATTTAATGATTCACTTTGATCTGATGATGAACGTCCACCAAAAACATAAAGTTTATCAGCAACCGCCGTAACGGAATGACCCGTTCTAGGGGTGTTAAGAGATCGATCTGATGTATCCCAAGAATGATTAAGGATGTCATAACTTGAGATGCCTGCACTGACAACTGTGTCGGTAGCTGTATTAAGGCCGCATACAAAATATAATTTGTCCTGATAAACTGATCCTTTTACCTCTGAACAACCAGGGTCATTATTTGGCTTTGCAGGCAAATTAGCCCACTCGGTCTCCGTTATTGGCATATTTAAGATCGCAAAGGTACTTAAGGTTTTGAGTTCAGAGGTAACCTTACCATCGCTAGCCAACAATTTAATTTTGACATTATGTTGGTCGGTATTGATATCAAAATTAGAATGCCAGATTAATTTTGCAGTTCCACTACTTAAATTATCCACTTGACCACTGACGGAGCCAGCATTTATCCAGGGACCTGCATCACCGGCCAAGCTATACTGCAGTACTAAACTTACTGGCTCAGAGTCAGCTTCGCTTATATCAACCGCAATTGAAATATCTCGCTCATAAGGTCCATTTTCTGGAAGAAGCTGAAGATTGGTAAGTTCCGGTGGGTAATTATTATTGACAAAAAAGTTGATAGTTTGACTAGTGCCCGTACCACCAATAGTATTTGTGGTGCTAAGCATAAAGTCGTAATCGTCATATGCTAGTGGAATAGTGTCTCTTGATTTCCAGACTACAGTCTTATCGCGTTCAAATATTGTATTAAGACTCGTATTAAAATGACTGGCAGGAATCGAAATGAATTCATTACTACTGCCACTCAGGCGATAATACGCTGAAATTGTTGCAGGATGAGAACTTAGACTGTTGAAAATAATCTGAATATCTCCACTTTCACCGCTTCTGCGAAGATTTTGGATTTCAGGTGTATGGTAGTAGCCTCCTTCGAAATTACTAACGTCAAATCGCAGATCGCCACGGTATGAGCCAGCTAAAATATTAATATTCGTAGGATTGCTAAAGTCCCCCAAAACACCACACCATTTTTCGGTGGTGTCACAGATTTCACCGTCATGATCA
>CAZYUV010000250.1:0-4964 GCA_964650625.1 uncultured bacterium | reverse complement strand
GCGTTACTCAATTAAGAAATCTAGATGCATATTTAGAAGGTACGAGGACAAACCAATATGAGTCCTTTTGCACAAGTTTTTTCAATGAATGGCTTGAAAATACCACTCTGGGCTCCGACAATCAAAATGGATGGTCAGCATGTTTTGCACATGCTGCTCTCATCATGCACCGGGAGAAAACTAATGTCGAGCCGAACAGGAAAGTATCAATCTAACAATCAAGAATGGAGCCATTTTGGCCTTCATCATAATTTCAACAGTCAACAAAATAAACGCAAACAAATTGAATTTACAGCGTTTCTAATTATTGTTTTAATGGCTTGCTTTTTCACAGGTTACTATTTTTTGTAGGAGTTTGAATGGGTCTCAATCCCCTACAACTTGAATTTGAAATTCAAAAAATTCTATACAAAGGAAACAGCAAATTAGTAATCTACGCATTACAAATTGCTCGCGAATTTAAAATCTCATTGCGTAAAGAAATTATCGAAAGTCTTTTAAAAAATCCCCCTTTGGAGGTAACTCAAGCCCTTCTACAATATCTAGTGGCTGAAGAATCCTCGTCAGTATTCGATCATTGCCTAGCCATCATAGAACAATACCCCGGCGTTAGAGCGAGTTTAGCAATGCGAGTTCTTTTATTACCGCAAGTTTCTGCGCCAAATGACTCACAAATGAAGAAAATTTTAACATTGATTAGCCATAGCGAAAACGATCTAGAAACTGCAAGCCTTATAAAGATAATGCATGGGGCCTCTGAGCAACTACCATTGAGATGGTTCAAAGCAATCCTGCAGCACCGTAGCTTCGAAGTTAGACTAGAGTCCACTCGCTTAATGGCCTTCACAGCTCGAGAAGAATTAAGGGGATTGTTAAATAAAACTTGGCAAAGAAAAGATAATGGAAAACCTTGGGCGGGAGTTGGTTTGTGGAAACTGGGCGATCCTAGATTTTTAGATTACGTAAAAAATAATCGAAAATTCATAAAATTGTTAGCCTACTGTGGAAAAGATCCTCAAATAATCGAGCTACTACAGAATGAATTACGCACTTCCAGTTCTTTGGAGGCGGCGTGGGCACTCAAAAAATTAGGGCACAAGCAATCTACGTCTCTCATACTTGAGACGAGTTTAGAAAAAGCTGGAACAATTTTAGGCCTAAGTCTGTTCAACCTAGCTGAATCGTTGGATTCAGAAACTTGCATGGGAACTCTTCAACGTGCTATTGAACTAGAAGAAATCAATCCAAGTGATGGTAATTCCCTAGATAGACTTATAGAATTAGCCATAGGCACTCGCATTGCGATGGAACTTGAAAATAAACTTGCTGGTCAGCGGATTCCCGAAAATAAAAAACAGGCTCTTGAAACTAATCTGTTGAATCAAAACGAACGCTGGATAGCACCTTTAATATGGAGAAAATGGTCAGAAAGTAAAGATATCTTATCCACACACCTACCATGTTGATACTATGCGCACAGTAGCCGATTTACATTCTCATAGCTTGTTCAGTGATGGTTCTCTTACACTTGATTCCGTGACTGAAGTAATAAGAAATAGAAATTTGAGCGCCTTTTCAGTCACCGACCACGATAGTCTTGAATTTTATCGACAGGAAATACAACCTGACATTAAATCTCGACTTATTCCTGGAACTGAGTTAAGCACCCATTTCAAAAGTCAATCGGTGCATCTATTAGTCTACTGCCCGTGGCCGATACCAGAATCTCTACAACAATTGGTAAATGAATTCGCAGTATATCGAAAAAGTCGTTTTCTGAGAATTTGTCAGGATCTTTCCAAACTTTACCCTCAATGGGATTGGACTTCCACATCTCAAACATCTCAATTTACCAGTAGATCGTTGTGTCAATTTATCTCAAAAAGAACTGAGCAAAAATCACTAAGATTAATTTACAATAAATATTTATCTAAAATTGATATGGGCTATGAGGAATTTCCAGAATTATCCGAATTGCTTCGGCGCTTACAAAACATAGATAGTGTTCGAAGTTTCATAGCTCATCCAGGATATCGTGGGAAACTTTGGGAATCCTTCTGGAGTGAGTGGAAAAGTTTAGGCCTGACGGGGTTGGAACTAATTCACCCTATACACAAAAAAAGTCTAAGAAATTATTATAAAAAAATTCTCAAAAGAGAAGGACTAATAGGTACAGGTGGGAGTGATTTCCATTTCCCCGGTGGAGGTGCCGCAGGTCCGGGGAGAATGGGTCTTGATACTCATCAGTGGAAAAACTTTAGACAGCAATGTCAACTTTTAAACTGTGAGAATTCTTACACGAAAAATTAAGTTAGAATTGCTACAATAAATCGAAAAAATATCAAAAATGCATAACTTAAATTCAATCTTTAAACTTTTACTCTTATTCTACGCACTCCAAAGTACTTCTTACGCCAATTTTCGGAAAGGTGTAGAGTTTTTTGATATGGCCCGCTACAGAGATTCGATGAAGGCCTTCAAAGCTTCCATAAAAGGAAAAGAACAAGTTGGAAATTCTTATGCCTACTTGGGTCGCATTTATTTCAGGGCTAGAGAATACGAAAAGGCACATAAAGCATTTCTTAGAGCCGTAAAATCTGAAGCTGATAGCGAAAGACTATTGGATGATTTCAATAGATGTCTGGTTAAATTGCGCGGAATCATGGAACTCCCCGATTTTACAAAACTTCATAAAGACACCTACAAAAATGAAGTTTATGCCGTACCCGTAATCTACTACCTACTTAATAACCTGCATATCAAGGGCGAGTACGCGGAAATCCTAAAGATCTACGAAAAAGTGAAACAAACACCAAGTTTTCAATTAGGCCAGCGAACAGTCCCACAAAGCATGAGTTCTATATATTTCCACCTAGCCACCTCTTACTTAAACCACTCGGATGATCAAGGGCTAGCACTCAAATTTGCCACCAAAAGCACTCAACTTGACCCACTTAATCAAGCCGTCAAAAAACTGCACAGAAGATTATTAGATGCGCAACAAAAGAAAGTTTCTCAATTGCTTAGTAAAGCAAAGAAACACTTTATCGATCGGAACTTCGATAGCGCACGAGATATTTATAATCAAGTCCTAGAAATAAAACCTAACCATCCTGTGGCTTCAAGTGGTTTAGAAACTTGCAAACTAGCTCGCAATAGCTACAAAAACTTACAAGAAGCTCGCGAACTACTAAAACAGAACCGCCATGAAGCTGCGTTAAAGAAAATAAGATATG
This sequence comes from uncultured bacterium, assembly GCA_964650625.1. Lineage (GTDB taxonomy): Bacteria > Muiribacteriota > UBA6191 > UBA6191 > UBA6191 > JAYZAC01. Next base: position 1,728 of record CAZYUV010000250.1, on the reverse strand, counting down.
CGCTTTTAGCCTACCCTGAAAATTATGAAGCTGTAAATTTACAGAAGGAAACTAAAACAAAAATCCTCAAAAAACTCAATATAAAAGCGCAGCAGGAAGAAGCTAGACAAGAGCGAGAAAAAAGGTACTTCTCGCTACTAAGCCAATCAAGCAACCTAATTAATAACAATCTTTATGATGATGCAATAGAACTACTTAATGAAGCCAATCAAATAAAGTCTGAATCGAAACGCGTTAATTCCTTGTTAACTGAGGCAAAAACCAAGAAGAAGCATTTTGAAGAATACAAAGCAGCGATTGAAGATTTTGAATCCAAGAAATGGCAGATTGCACTGAAGGGCTTTTTAAAAACCAAAGAGAAGGCACTAAATTTGAGTGACTTGGAAAGTTTTATCATAGAATGTAACTATAGGTTAGCAAATTATGACGAGGCTATTAAGCGCGCAGAAGCTTATCTAAATCTATACACAGATAATCGAGAAATTTTATATTTTCTCGGCCGTTCTTACGAAGCTTTAATTACAAACAACGAGGATAATCGGGAATCGGCAATGTCAGTTTACAAAAAACTGATAATTGTTGAAAAAGACTATCTGGATACTCAGAATAGGCTCACTCGATTACAAAGGGATAAATGGGTTCCCATAATTTTTGTCTTACTCATCTGTTTCATCTTTATAACACTATTCGTATGGCTTTATAAAACTCGTAAAATTAGAGCCAAATACGCTTATATGAGCACAATAGACAAACTTCTAAACTCGAAAAACTACTCAGAATTAGCAAGAATTTTTGAAAATTTCTTCAATATTGACTTTACGATGCAAGAAACCTTGAAATATATCCCGACGTTTATGTTAGCTATGGTTGAAACTGGTCGCTTTGACCAGTGTCTTGATCTAGGACCTAAAGTCTTAGGTGTAATGCCCGAGCACCGACAAGCTAAAGTGTTAATGGGACGCGCAAACTATCAGAAAGGCAAGATAGACCCCTCAACAATTAAATTCTACTTGGCACTACTAGATTCGGAATATATTAATGATGAAATAATCTCATGGGTTGGACATAAAATCATAGAACTTGATATTACTAAGAAAGAATGTCTACCACTCTTGAAAGCATTCAACATGATTCACCCCGAAAACAATGAATGTCGCAAATTCTTAATAGATCATCTCGATAAAGAGAAAATCATAACCCCTCAACTGCTTCAGGTTTTACAGATGGAAATACAGTACAACAAATCTGATACTCGCTGTCGCATACGCTTAGCTGAATACTTCCTCAAGCGAAAGAAGCTAGATGAATGCATAAAACTGTGCGAAGAAGTAATCAATTTAGATATCAATGATAAAAAATTACACCCTATACTCTACTCAGCGTATGAAGAAATGAATAACTTAAATGCGTTACAACCTCTTTATGAATCTTTATTACAACTTTATCCCAATTCGATAACTCTCCAAGAAGCACAAAACAAAATCTTACTTGGCACTGGTGAAACCGCGATTTCACAAACCAAGTTAAACTCTTATCAAAATAATGAAGATGATAATTCGGGAACTAGTCAATCTTAAACCATGCATATGAACGCTATTTTTCTTTGCTGTCTATTACAACTAATATCCGCAACAAACTTCGCAAATAATTTAAATGTATCCGAATCAGAAAATCCAAATTATTTAATAGGTCAGCAATTTTTTCTCAAAGGTGATTTTGCAAAGGCTA
>CAZYUV010000249.1:0-4981 GCA_964650625.1 uncultured bacterium | reverse complement strand
TGCTTCCTGCGTTAGAGACGGTGGAAAGAAAGTTGGTTCTTCTGGAGCAGGTCGCTGAATAGGGCTAGGCTCAGACGGACCGCTGGCAGAGCGGTCTCCACCCCCGCCACAACCCGTAAGCAAGGCCTTAATCAAAACAAAAATTATAAGTATCCTAATCCACATATTATTTATTCTCGAGGCCTTTTTGTACGACAAAACGCGCAAAAGCCTTTTTTTATGGGATCGACAGAACAGTAAAGAGAGTTTCCAAAAAATAGGACATTTATCAGCTTGAAAGCCGGTTTTTTATCCTACTCTAAGAGCAGTCGTAGCAAGAAAATGCAGCTACGGAACATTTAAACTAAATTCGTACAAAAACGTACGTCGACTCAAAAAATATTTTTTAAGAAAAATTGAACCATAGATTCAAAATAAAGCATTTGGTTGGATAATTTTCGAATTCCGTGACCTTCATCCTCAAAAAATAGAGATTCAACCATTTTCCCACTCTTTTTTAGCTCACCTACCAACTGTTCGGCTTCGCTTATTGGGACTCTTGGGTCGGTCTTCCCATGAACAACGAGCAGGGGGGTTTTGACCCTCTCCATTTTATGAATCGGGGAAATCGAGGCTAAGAATTCCTCGTCACTTAAGGGTCCGTATTCGGCCTCTCGTAACTTTCGCCGGTATGGTTTGGTGTTTTTCAAGAAAGTGACTAAATTTGAAATACCTACAACGTTAACCGCAGCAGCAAAAAGATCAGGAGCTTCTGTGATTAGTGCTAAAACCATGTATCCACCATAACTACCGCCCACTACACCCAACTTGTCAAAGCTGGTAAAGCCTTCAGCGGCTACGAATTTAGCCAACTCGACACCATCTCTAATTGAGTCTGGACGTTTGCGATAGTCATCCATTGCCATATAGCGAGCCCCATAACCAGAGGAACCCCTTATATTGGGCGCACAAACACCAATACCCAATTCAAGTAAATATTGTAAATGCTTATAAAAGATAGGCCTAAATTGACCTTCGGGCCCACCGTGAAAATGCAATACCATGGGTATCCTGGAGCCAGACTGGTAATTTTGAGGAAGAAATAAAAAGGCAGGTATCTGTAGGCCATCGAAACTGGTGTATTGAATCAATTTCGGCTCAACAAATAAATTTGGGCTCAAGCCTTGGTAAGAGCTAAAGGTTAACTGTGTGAATTCATTACCGCCAATAGCCGTAAGATAGCAGTCGGAAGATCGTACTGAATTCTGGTATGCCAGCAATATCTCATTGTTATTCGTGAATTGATAAGAACTTAATACGCCACGGAATTCTGGAATTGGAAGCTCTGAACCAGAGCTCACCTCAATCACAAGCAATCGTGAATAACCGCCCTCATTCAAGCTGTACGCGACATAATTGGCATCTCGAGACACCTTTAAGCCGCCTGAATCCCACTCGCAAAAACCACCTACCTTACGCATGGTAGACGAGCTGATATCGAAAGTGTACAGTTGCTTAAATTCTGAATCCCAATCAGACAAAATAAAGAGGTGACCTGGAGAGCCTGCAAAAGCTGCTTCATATCGATTTTGACCCTCATGTGGCGTCAAATGTTCTGAGCAGCCGTTTTCGACATCAAACAGGTACAATTCCTGATTCGCACCAGATGTAGCCGATCCGTAGAGTATAAATTGACCGCAGGAGGAGTATTCAATCGGGTAACCCCATCCCTCAAAATCGATCCTCAGAAAATACATCTCTTCGGCCACAACATATTCATAAATTTTGAAGTCACGCTTGTTCTCAAAGTTTGACCGAAACAAAAAGCTCGATCCATCTTTTGACCAGACGATTGCTCCAGATTGAGCATCCATCATTTGAAAAATGATCCGCGTAACGCCACTTCTTAAATCTGTCAAAGCTATGGGACCATGCTCCGACCCCTTATTATTTACCGTAGCTGCTATGTAGGTGCCACACGGGGAAAGCCAGTAGGACTCCACACCCTCTTCAAAAAATGTTAACTGCTTAGGCCAAGACCCAGAAGGGTTGCAGTTGAAAACCTGGGTCAATCCATCAACCCGTTTCAAAAAAAAATAATTCTGTTCGCTCCCCTGAGGCGACAGATGACCTTCAATCCTAATAAAACTGCGCAAGCGTTCACTATCTAACTTCATTACTAAATCCCATCCAACTCATCTATAATTTTATTCAAATTGACTCGGAAATTATCGGTGTAAAAAATTTCAAATATTTTTATCTCCGACAGCAGATGAAGCAACGACTCAATAGAACCTGAACGCAACAATTCATGAGCCGTTTCCAAAACAAGAGCCTCATCCCAATTCATATCTAACGATCGTAAGGTAGTCTCCAGTTTCATGCTTACTGGAACCCGTTTAGCACTTTTCTTGGTGTGAACAATCTCTTCCTTTTTCAACTCTTTAGCCAAATGCATAAGTTGCTGATGGCTAGATTTTTTCTTACTTCGATCAATGAGATTATTAGACAAGTACACCAAGGTTACCCCCAACTTCCCCTCCACAGGCCTATACCAACGCACTCCACGCAGATTTTCCAAGCGATTGCGCATAGATTCATCAATGAAAGCTAAACCATCCGGATCTCGCCCACGCCCGTGAATCATTTTTACTTTAAAAATACCTTTATTAGCAGCAGTCAAAAGACAGAAGTCCCAAAGGCTATCGAAATCTGTAAAATTCCTCTGACAACCGTGAAAATTTAATTCAATCGAGTTTTTAGTGATCTTTATATCGACATTAATCACTTATAGAGCCTGAATAGCAGTAATAACACTAACATTTACAATATCTTGCCAGGTACAACCACGACTAAGATCATTCATCGGCTTATTCAACCCTTGGATTATTGGCCCATAAGCCTCAGCATTAGCCAGTCGCTGGACAAGTTTATATCCGATATTACCGGCGTTTAGATCAGGAAAAATTAGAACATTTGCCTTTCCAGCCACAGCACTTTCTGGTGCTTTTTTAGATGCCACCGACTCAACAATTGCTGCATCTAATTGCAATTCCGCATCCATTAAATAAGCCTCAGAATTTTTCTGAGAAGCAATTTCAAAAGCCTTCTTAACTTTCTCCACATCAGCATGCATTGCAGACCCCTTAGTTGAAAAACTCAAAAAAGCCACCCTTGGATCTTCTTCGATCAGCTTTTTAAAGTTTCCTGCCGTAGCCAAGGCTATATCAGCAAGCTGTTCAGAATCCGGACTGGGGATTACGCCACAATCTGCAAAAAAAAGAATTCCATCATCACCAAAAGCGCCCGACGGCTCTATCATTATAAAAAAACTGGATACCGTTTTATTACCCTCAGACGGTTTTACAATTTGTATCCCTGCTCTGAGCACATCTGCTGTAGGAGATATAGAGCCAGATACTAGCCCATCCACTTTACCCTGTCTCAATAGTAATGAAGCCAAAGTAATCGGTTTAGAGAGTGCCCTAAGGGCCTCAACCCAAGATAAGCCCTTATCCTTGCGCAGTTCATAATAGGTTTCAGCAAGCTCCTTCACCAATTCCTGATCAGAGGGGGAGACAATTTTAGCCCCAGCCAGATTAAAACCCGAAGAGTTTATAGCCTGAGGGTCAGACACAAGAGTAACATTACACAATTTCTCTTGAATTAAATACTCCGCTGCTTTTAGAACTCTATTATCTTGAGCCTCCGGAAGGATTATATTTCTTGGATTTTTCATCGCTGTAGATTTCAGACGATCGATGAATGCATTCATCAAATTTCTCCTGACTAAGTGTTTAAAAACAAGCTTATCCAGCAGAAGAAAAGAAGTCAAAAATCTTGTACAATAAGTTTAGGGGAGGACCATGTCCAAAATATTGGTCATAGACGACGAAGAATTAATGACGGAAACAATTCGCAAGCTTTTATCCAAACGCGGATACAAAGTGGAGATTTTCAGTAATCCCATCACAGCATTAAACGTTATGCAACGCGAGAAATTTGACATTGTACTAACTGATTTCAAAATGCCAAATATTGATGGCTTAGAGATGATTGATCGTATTCGCGAACTCAGACCAGAAGCAAAAATTATACTAATGACGGCCTACTCATCAATCCCAAACGCTGTGGAGGCAATTAAAAGGGGGGCCTCTGAATACATTACCAAGCCTTTCGAATGGGAAGAATTAGAAGAAAAAATTCGTATGATCGGTGGCAAAAAACAATCGAAGCAAACACGGCCATCGATAGCAGGATTTGATTTAATTGGTCAATCTATACCCATGAAAGAACTTAAAAATCAGATTCAGAGGATAGGCCCATCAAGCGTAACAGTTCTGATCCGAGGAGAAAGCGGTTCAGGAAAAGAACTGGTCGCCAGACAATTGCATCTACATTCTGAGAGAGCTCATCAACCGTTTGTTCCAATAAACATGGCTGCCATACCTGAAAATCTAATGGAAACCGAGTTCTTTGGATATAGAAAGGGGAGTTTTACAGGTGCTGATAGCGATACTCCAGGCAAATTTATGGCCTCAAATGAGGGAACACTCTTCATGGACGAAATCAGTGAGATGCCCTTGAACTTTCAGGCCAAACTACTTCGAGTTCTTCAAGATTTTCAAATCATGCCAATCGGCGATTCCAAACCAGTCTCTGTAAATTGTAGAGTTATAGCTGCCACAAATCGCAATATAGAGAACATGATCTCTGAAAATACCTTTAGAGAAGATTTATATTACAGGCTTAATATAATCGAAATTGAAGTCCCCAATTTACGTTCTAGAATGGAGGACTTACCACTTCTAGTGGAACACTTCCTGCAAAAACATGCCAGTGAAGAAATGGTTGTAGATAATGATTTTATGAATGTTTTGAGAGCCTATCACTGGCCAGGCAACGTAAGAGAGCTGGAAAACATTATTCATCGCTGTGTAGTTCTTAGTGATAGCAATTCATTGGATAAGTATGCCCTACCTAAAAATATAAGCGGCTTACA
>CAZYUV010000248.1:1484-4995 GCA_964650625.1 uncultured bacterium | reverse complement strand
TAACACCGGTCACTACTAGACTCAAACTAGCAAATTTGTTTGGAAATTGTTTGATTAAATGCTGACATAACATGCCTCCCATACTTATGCCTATGAGATGCATCTTTTCTGTGTCATATCTACGTAGTATTTCCCATAGCTCATTCGCCATCTCAGGGAGTGAATTACTACAATCTAATGGACGTGAAATAACCGTTACCGCACAATGCTCAGCCAACAAATAGAATTGCCTAGAAAGCATTTTGGAACCCTGTTGAGCATCCCTGAATGCATCAGTCAGGCCTGGTATTAGAATGATGGGTTTACCCTCATTTTTTCCGAAGCGGCAGAATGGAAATCGATTATTAAGTAAACCTTGTATCACAAGCTGCTAGAAGACACCTGATTTTTCGCGAATTTTATCAAGTGACCAACGAGCGGATTGTCTAACTTCCTTATTAGAGTCCTTAAGAGCTTCTTTCAAGGACATTGTAGCCCCTAAATCGGCTATTTTACCCAAAGCAATAGCAGCCTTTTGTCGAACTTCGTAATCACGGTCTTCCAGTAATTGAACCAGTGGTATAACAGAGTTTTTATCTCCAATTAATCCTAAGACTGCAGCAGCATTGGCGCGCATAAGTTTGAAACGACTGGATAATGTTTGTACCAAACGATTCATCAGTTTGCGATCATCAATCTGACTTAGTACTTCAATGCAGTTTTCCTGGACTTCTTCCTGATCATGATTTAGTGCATCTAATAACTGTGGGTATGCTTTTGATCCAAATCCTTTTAATACATCGATAGCGTCATTTTTCACCCACAGATTTTCATCACTCATAACTTGGAGTAAAGGTACCACGGAATTCATCGATTTTAGTCTACCCAAGGCTCTGATTACTACCTGACGAACTCTACTATCGTTGTCTTCAAGCATTTCAACTACAGCTTCGGCTGCTTTTTTGTCACCAACTTGTCCAATAGATTCAATTACCATTTGACGGACTTCAACACTAGAGTCATGAATGGCTGAAATCAGTACCTGAACGACTCGAGAGTCTTTTATTCTGGAGAGAACTCTAGCGGCTTCAATTCGAACTGTATCAGAACGATCTTGGAGAGCTTGTCCCAGTGTATTAAGTGAGTCATCATTTACAAATTTTGATAAGACTTGGACTGCTCGCTGTCTATTTCGATCAGAGACATCTTTCAAAGATTGGCTTAAAGCGGAAATAGCATCGACAGAGCCAATTCGATCCAATGCACAGATACTTTCGTACCGAACTTCTTCATCCATATCGCTTACCAAAGCTGTGAGTTTGCCTATTGCACGGACATCTTCGAGGAATCCCAACACGACTACAACTCTAATTCGAACCACTGGATTAGCCGTGTTAACAGCCTGTAGAAGCATTTCTAAAAGATCCTGACCTTTGTATCGGCTCAAAGCCTCGGCGATAACCACAGGATTTATTTTAACATCGGACTTTTTAAGTAACTCAATCAAAGCATTAACAGAATTTTTGTTGTTGATAGAGCCTAATGCGTGGATGTACCAGTTTGTGTTTTCGGGAGAACAGCGTAGCATCGCTTCGAGAACAGCTGTTACTCTTCCAGGGAAGTCCAACTGGCCCATGATTTCGGATGCACTTCTTTGAATAGCTGATAACACTTCGTTGGAAACTTGATCGATATTGGGATCGGGGAATGAATTGAGATACTCTCGATCTTTTAAGTCAAATGTATTTTCAATCATATCAATCACAATATTGATACTACGAGCATCCCCTGCTCTTCCCAAAGCTTTTGAGACAGAAAATCTTAACCAGGCGTACCCAGTCTTTAGTATGCTTGCGATGGGTTGCTCTTTCATTAATCGATGATCGACCTCTACAAGGGCGTCACATATTTTGTCCTTGAGATCATCATTACATTGATCCAGCAGGCGAAGTAGGTGATTTACGCCGCGAACGTCGCCAGTCCGACCTAAAACATATACCAGCTTTATTTTGTATGATTCTGGTACAGAAAAAAGAACATCTACTACATGTGGTACCACTGATTTACCAATTTCGAGTAGCCCCCAAACTGCTTTATCAGATACAGATTCTTCGGGGTCTTTCATAAATTCTATGAGTGGAACAATGCAGTCCTCCGTTCCGATTTTCCCCAAAGATTCTGCTACGTTAGCTCTTACGACCTTATCAGGATCATTATTTAGTTTGACTAACTGGCTAACGCTATCGGGCGATACTATATCTCCAATAGCGCTTACAGTTTCCTGGCGAACAGCTAAATCGCCGTCAAGCATCAATTTGTAGAGCGCTTCCAGACCTTTTTCGCTACCAATTTTACCTAAAGCTTCAGCAATTGGATAACGAAGAGCTCTATCACCTTCATCTAGCATCAGGAATAAGATATCTAGTGACTCTTCTGAACCTATATCTCCAAGAGCTTTGAAGCATTCGATTTGAAGATCTAAAGCTCCTTCAAGTACTAAATCTTTAATATGTTTGATAGCCCTTTCGTCGCGTATTTTCCCTAAAGCAATAACAATTTCTTTATTTAGGTGTTCGTCTTTGCTTGGAAGCATTTCAAGAAGAGTTAGCACCGCTTGGATGTGCTTAATTTCTCCTAAAGCTCTCACGATTACTTTTTGAGTATCTAAATCAACTTCTTGAATTTTCTGAAGTAGTGGACCAACTGCTGACTCATCTCCAATACGTCCCAAACTTTGGGCTGCTTCACGAACCACATCAGAGTCCTCATCTCCTAAAAACCTGGTAAGTACGTGTTTGGCACGCGAATCACCGATTAATCCAAAAGAGCGAGCAATTACATAGCGCATATCGCGGTCAGCCATGGGTACCATTTGCAGTAAAGGGTCAAGTGCATTACTGGAGCCGATATGACCCAAAGCTTCCACCGTCATATATCTTATATTTTCATCTGGCTCTTCCAAGAGCTCGATGAGCGGCGATAATGCAAGCTCAGAGCCTATTTGACCAAGGGAGCTGACAGCAATATATTTCATGTTTTGACTGTCTGAAGCGAGTGTACGCACGAGTGGTTCGACAGCTTTAGCGTCACCCACTTCACCCAAAAACTTTGCTGCACATTCGCGGATTTCAAGATTGCTATCACTTAATAACTCGATGAAGCGAGGGACGTATTGTAAATCGTAAGTCTGAGATAAGGCGACAACAGCTTGGTAGCGGCCATCTTCGTCGTCCGATGTTTCCAGAATATCTAGTAAATCTTTAGGAATATTTTTTGTTTCAACATCTACTAGATTAGCAAGTGATTCTTTAGAGGCGTCTTTTTCCCCAAGCTTGCTTATTAAGTCTCCGATTTCTTCCTCTTCTTCCTCACTTGAGGAGTCAGCAAGTTCCTTAGAATGATTATCATCTTCAAATATTGAGTCTAAGTTCATGTCATCGGATTCTTTTTTTGCTGAATCAAAGATATTATCCGATTCGAAATCGTCATCCGATCCGAAATCGTCATCCGATCCGAAATCGTCATCCGATCC
>CAZYUV010000248.1:0-1384 GCA_964650625.1 uncultured bacterium | reverse complement strand
CGTCATCCGATCCGAAATCGTCATCCGATCCGAAATCGTCATCCGATCCGAAATCATCATCCGATCCGAAATCATCATCCGATTCAAAACTATCTTCTGCCAAAAACTCATCCTCTGAATCGTTAGAATTATCCAGGAATATATCTTCTTCGGGTTGCGTGGTTTTAGAGCTCGAATCGAAAGCCTCCTCAGAGTCAATGCTTTCTACCAGATCTTCTGATGGCTTGGAAATCGTTTCTAATTCATTCACCGATGAAGGTGAATCTTCCATAAATAGATCATCTAGGTCAGAGACGACTTCATCCAAACCGTCGTCATCTATTCCAATTTCAAGAATATTTTCTGTGGATTGATCTTCCACTCCATGAAGGTCACCAAACAAATCCGAATCTTCAGCCAATAAATCTTTATTCGGGGAGTTATTAGATTCAAATAAGTCATCTTCTGGAGACTCTGTTACGACCGCTGACTGGTCCCCCGCTTTCTCTTCCGAGTTATCCATATCCTCGTCGGTATCAAATAATCCGATTTCCGTTTCAGGACTAAAATTGGATTCAGAGTTAGAAACTTGATCACCGGGTTCTTCATCAATGGTGAATAGATCATCTAATTCATCATCAGCATCGATTACTGATGAACTGACTCCTTCATTACTGAGTTCTGGCTCTTCGTCAATGTTAAATAGATCATCTAAGCTATCATCACTCGTATCTTTTGTGGTTCCAAAATCACCATCTAATAAATTACTCTGATCATCGCTTGAGGATGTATCAACATCCAGATCAAAAAAATCATCGTTGCTATCTAATGATTCATCAAGACTGGCACCACATTGATTGCAGAATTTGTTGTCTGCTTCGTTTTCAAATCCGCAGGCTGGACACTTCATGGATTCCCTCGCATTCCCGGGTTCTTCCTGATGTGTTCGACCTAGGACTGACGTATATTAACAAAAACACTCGCAATTCTAGCTTTTTTGTATAAATACGGCCAGTATTTCCTTTTGTGAGCAGAGTTTTCTTGTGCAAATCAATAAATATTGTTTAGAAATAACCAGTCGAGTCTTTACGTTGAGTTAGTATGGTTCTAGCTAACTCTAGTTGAGCTGGAGAGTTGACTCCCAGAAATTCATTTTCAGTGCCAAGACAACGGGCTTCAATCACAAGACCTTTTTCTTTGGCTATTTCCGCGACATCGGTTAAGTAAAATTCACTTTGTTGATTGTCATCTTTCACTTCTTGGAGAAGGTCCAAAAAGAGGCCGAGCCGACCGGCATATATTCCGGTGTTAATTTCATTAACTTGTAATTCATTTGTGTCACAGTCTTTATGCTCACGAATGCATGTAAATCGATTATTTTTGTCTCTTAAAATACGTCCGTAAC
>CAZYUV010000247.1:0-4997 GCA_964650625.1 uncultured bacterium | reverse complement strand
GTATAAGGGTATTACCTTTGATTTTTAAGCTTTCAACGGCTGGATTTTCGATGACATTGTATACGAGTCTTATGCCTGCTCCATAAGGTTCAGTGGAGGGTCGAGGAGGACTTTGGAAATATCCTAGTTTGTAAATAGCGCTGATATCATCCGCCACTTGATCTTTACTTAATCGTTCTCCTATTTTTGAGCCGACCGCTAGTTTTATCACTTGCGGAGCTGTGTTTGCATGACCTCTTATGTTTATGTCTGTAATGACAGGGCCTGTCCCAGCTCTTTTTTTTGTTTTACTGCCTGAACCGTTATGTGCTTCGACTTTGGAGTTAGCATCAGGATTCGTTGGTAGCTTTAAGGATTTAGCTTTTTTTTCCCGGTTCTCCATAGGAGTGGTGGGTGAATAAGTGGAGTCATTGCTATTATCCGCAAATAGACTATGGAAATTGAGAGAAAAGACCACTAAAGTGACTGCTATATAATGCATTATAGTCCCTGCGACAATTGGTGATAAGTTCAACCAGCATTATATAGAACCGCCATAGGTCATACAACAAAAGTTTGCCAAATTTGATACTTTTTGTCTATTTCACTAGAAACGGTGTGATACGCCGACCATTACATCGCGTTCTTCACTCTTATTAATTTTATCAATGCGCATCATCAATGCAGAGCCTTCTCGCCAATGATATTGTGTGAATGCTCTGTAGGCAGGATCATTAAGGTCATAGGTTTCAAGGCCCACCGTCACTTTATCATCCATTATTTCTTTTTCAATTCCTAGGCCGAATTTATCTTCCAATATCCCAGCTCTAAGAGTCAAATCTGATGTCTTCATGCCGCCTTGGAAGAGTGATAGGCCGCTATCTGTTTCAGAGTTTTCGATACCCATTTTTAGTAAATATTTGTTTTTGAACTCTGTATCGAGGTAAAAATTACTTTCGTAATGATCATTCTTAGCACTGTAAAGCACTTGTGATGTAAATGTTGTATTTGTTGAGTATAAATCTCGTTTTATATCAGTAAGTGCATCTGCTGCAGTTGTAGCGGATCCGATCGCTTCGTGAATTTTTTCTTCTAACTGCGGATTTTCAATAATCTCACGTGCTTTTTGAGAGACGGCCTCCATATTTTCACCTAATCTTTCAAAGTTACCTCGAATTTTTCTCAATGAGTTTTTGAGGCCCCCATTATCTTCAACGGAAAGAGTGATCTCATCTATACGCCCAATAATATTGTCAATTTTATGTTTATTATGATTACTGATCTCTCTCATGTCCTGACTAAGATGCTCTAGGTTTTCAATAGATCGTTTCACAGAACTACGGTTAGCGACTAATATTTCATTAAGGTTAGAAGTAATGGAGAGTACATCGACGGAAATGCTTTGAAATTCTTCCCGTAAATCTGTCAAAAATAAATCAACTTGCCCCGTACTTGCCTCTAAATTTTTGACGATTTTTTTGAGGCTCGCCTTTGTGGGAGCATCTCCCACAACCGATTCAACATGCCCTAAAATACTTTCTACTTTTTCTAGCGCTGATTTGCCTTGAACTACGAGATCTTGAAAACTCTCTGGCTGAGTTCCTAGAAATACTTTCTCAGAATTACGAGAAATGTACTGAAGTTCATCTTGGAGAATTTCTGTCGGTGGGTCGATTTTTACATAATTGGTTCCAAATAAACCGCTGGATCCGATTGTAAAGGTTGAATTTATGGGTATATCATATTCTGTATTGATTTCAAGATTTGCTATTACCTTATATTCTTGGCTTGGCTTAAGATTTATATATAAACCATTGACTCTTCCAATTTTTACACCAGACATATTAACGTTTGAACCCTCTAACAGCATCGCGGCGTCGGCAAAACCAACGTTAACCGAATAGCTTTTTTGTAGTAGATTCGTATCCTCTACGACTAGTAATAATGCGACGCCACAGATTAGGGCTAAAAAGCTCACTATGCCCACTTTAAGTTCAATTAGCTCGCGCTTCATTTCCCAGCTCCTTTATTGGTTTCCTGATATAGGTTACCCAATTCTTGTGGCTCTCCCCTGATGAACTTTTGTACGAAAGGATTTTTCGATAACTGAAACTCTTCAGGGGTTGAGACCTCCCAGAGTTTCCCCTCGTAATGTAAGCCTACACGGTCGGCAATGCGAAATGCTGATTTCATATCATGAGTTATAACAACAGAAGTAACTTTGAGTTCCTGCTGTAACTTTAGAACCAGCATATCAATTTCTGTGGACATTATTGGATCGAGTCCAGTGGTCGGTTCATCATAAAAAATAATTTTGGGTTTCAGTGCAATAGCTCTGGCAAGCCCGACTCTTTTTCGCATACCCCCAGATAACTCAGAAGGCATCTTGGATGAGATCCCGGGAAGACCGACCATATTAAGCTTTTCCTCGACGATTTCTTTAATTTGATTCTGGCTGTAGTTCGCATGTTCTTTTAGACCAAACGATACATTTTCTCCAACGGTTAAACTGTCGAATAAAGCAGCATTTTGAAATAGCATGCCAAACTCCATTCGAATGTTGTTCAGTTCGCGTTCATTCATTGAAGTAATACATTTATCTCTGACATAAATGTTTCCGGCATCTGGTTTAAGTAGGCCAGTGATAATTTTTAGGCTTACACTCTTACCACATCCAGATGGTCCTAGTATCACGAAGGTTTCACCATCATATATGGTTAAGTCGAGACCTTGCAGAACGTGTTTATCGTCAAAGCTTTTGTAAACGTTATTCATGCGTATTATCGGCTTAATCATTACATACGTCCGATCAGTCTTAAATATGTGAAGAAAGCCAATGAGAAAAAGTAATTAAATACGAGGATGCTTGTGATTATTATAACTACTGATTGAGTGGTAGATGTTCCGACACCTTTTGCACCGCCTGCAGTAGAAAGCCCTTTGTAGCATCCGATAATGGCAACAATGAAGCCAAAAGCTATACTTTTAAGTAAACCTGAAAAAAAGTCATAATTACTAACCATTTGAATCAAGCTTTCTACAAATAGGCTATGATTGACTCCGATTTGCCCAATAGCAACTGCCCAGCCACCGCAGATTCCCACTACGTTAGAATAAATTACTAAAACGGGAGTGAAAAAACAGCAGGCTAAAACTCTGGGGACCACAAGATATTGAACAGGGTTTGTGGCCATTACCTCTAAAGCATCGACTTGTTCTGTAACCTTCATTGTACCAAGTTCGGCTGCCATTGAGGAGCCTATTCTAGCAGCTAGGATAATACTAACCATAAGTGGACTTAGTTCGCGAGTCAAACTTAGTCCGACCACTCCACCAATGTAGGACTCTGCTCCAAGGTCCATAAATTGATTACCAACTTGGACAACAAGCACCATGCCGGAAAATAATGCTGTGAAGCTAATTAGTGGTAATGATTGAACTCCGACTAGATTTAAGGTTTGCCAAAAATGGTTGCGGAATATTTTCCCACGGAACATCCAATAGATACTTTGCATGCTCAATAGAGTAACTCTGCCGAGATGCATTATAAAATCCAGAATCCATGATCCTGGTAGTCTCAATATTTGTATAAGTATTTGGTTCATACCTTCTAGGGTACAGTTTCTCCCGAGAAGGATTTCGTCAGATATAAGAAGGATTTAATCTATTGATACAATAGTTTTCTTGAATTTTCTTTAAGGTTCACAAAACTGAGAGAAAGGGGAGATTTCTGTAATCAAAGCTAGTTCAGAGCAAAGCGTTGATTACTTTCGTTGAACACAGGCATGAATAATATTGCATTGCTAACTTTACGCTCGTGTCCATCGGAAGGTTTGTTGACAACTTTACCATCCAAAAATAGAGTACTACTACCACCTCCATCAAGATTCATAGCTTGTTTTGCTCCGATAGATTGCATTAAATCAGCAAGTTCCAACATTGTTAGACCTTTTGATAGAGTTTGTCTTCCATCCACTACTACTAAAATTAGATTCCCGACATCGTCTATACCTATAGCTGTTCGAGGAGCGCGCTGCTCAAGAATAGCTTTGCTGAACTGCTCTTTATAATCGAGTGCTAGTAGACCGTCATTAAGAAGCTTTGGGCCACCACCAATTGCAATTTTTACTGAATTCCAGGGAGCCGACAGTCCATAGGATAAAATAACTCTTGATAGTGCCGATAGTTTTGCAACCCATGGGAAACGATTACGATCAACTCTTAGGACTGTACCATTGCGAGGAATTAGTGGAGCAGTTTCACTAACTTTTAGAAGGCTATTATCTTGAAATACTAGGTAGTAGCTGTTACTTATTGAGGCTGGTTTTAAGCCAAATTCGTGAGTAAATAATATATTTGCACTAGATGGAGTGGATTGGTTCAGGCCTTCCATTTTCAGAATGCCTTTTTCAGTGACTACTTCGCCTTGGAAATGTGGCCGATCGATTAAAGCTCTTCCTTCTCTAGATATTCCAAAACATGATCGAGCAAATACCGGAACACTAAGAAGTTTGTAGTCTTTGATGACTAATCCGATAGGGTTGCCGTTAGATTTGAAGAAAGAACCATTAACTGCGGCAATAGCTTCATTAGTTTTTGAAATTTCGCTTGTTGTTTGAGTTCCAAGGAGTTTGTCTTCTCCAAAGCCAATTTGTATGCGATCTTTCAGTACGCTACGATGCAATTTTAGTCCATACACTCGATTTCGAGGATATTTCGTACGAAGTTCAAATTTCTCTAGGCCAGGTTCGATCTTTTCTCGCTGGAAATTATAAGTAGTTAGTTTCGTCTGTTTTCTATATTGAGCTATTAATTTAGCCTTCGATTGCTCTGAGAGGTAAGTTTTAGACAAATGTCCCATTGGTGTACTAGTTTTCAGTTTTGGACTTTTTGCCCTATTGCTAGTTAGCTTCTCTTCAAATTTTGAACTAAATGAAAACTTTACAGCACGTTTGCGATTATTTGACTTAAATGGTAACGGAACAATATTGGGTTTAAGATTAAATGTAACGCGATAA
>CAZYUV010000246.1:0-5050 GCA_964650625.1 uncultured bacterium | reverse complement strand
AGAATAATCAAATGGCTGAATCAATTTTGAAAGATATCTTTCCATTATTTGATGATAATACTACACGAATCAGTAATCGTAACTTAGCTCTTTTACATAATAAAACGGGAACAAGCCAAGTCCTCCATCAAGAAGTTGTGGATATTGTGATTGATGAGCTACAGAACAAGAAGTCTATAAATCGTGTGGATCTACTAAAATCTATTCTTTACAAAAGTAAAGATGAGAATATCAAAAAAGCAACCATTCAAGAACTTGTTCGATTAAAGTCTACAGAACTTAGTGAAATTCTAGCTACATACCTTAAGACCAATAGGGTGAACACACCCAGCAAAGTAGAGGCTATCAGAGCACTGGGTAAAGTTGCTATCAAGCGTTATCTTGAGAGGCGTTAATTTGATAAAGATTTATTAGACTCACCAAATTGTCGATTTGGTGTCAGGATATACAGACGTATCCGTTCTTTTTCATATCTTCATAAAGTTTGTAAAGTCTCTGGTTTGGACAGGTTTTATCAGCCATGATAATTTCTAAAGTGGCTATTTCGCTAGCATCCAACCAGATTCCTTTACTTTTTTCACAATAATCAACTTTCAGATTATGTTCTTTATCATAGGGTAATTCCCACATTTTCTCATCAGGATACCTGGGTGATTTCTTGAGGCTTTCTTTTCGCTGACTCCATGACCATTCAAAGTCAGGGAAGTCTTGTATGCCTTCTCCAATATCTGCGGCTTCGCCATGGTCAAGCCAAACGCCGTGGCTTTTAGGGCAAAAATCGACCTCTACACCTTCGATCGTCATACTTTCAAGGTCAACTTCCGGAAACACAGGACTGGGTCCACCTTTTTTGATCCCGGCTTTTTCACGAATCATTGCACGAATTTTTTCTTTATCAAGTGGCATTACGTCTCCTTACTTGCAAGGCATTATTTATGTCATTATACTTCCCAACTTCTCAACTGTCAGTCGGATAAATTATGCAAGCTAGATCATCCATATTAAAGATCGAAAATTTAGAAAAGTCTTATTTTAGTGAGACCGAGGAATTTAAGATATTGAAAGGTTTGGATTTTGAGATCAATCGAGGAGATTTTATATCCATTATGGGGCCATCTGGTTCTGGTAAAAGTACTCTAATGCATATATTAGGTGGCCTAGATAAACCCACTAAAGGTAGTTATCTACTTGGTGAACGAGAGATAGCCGGTCTAGATGATGATGATCTTTCAAAAGTCCGTAATAAAGAAATAGGATTTGTTTTTCAGGCCTTCTATCTTGTGCCTCACAATACAGTATTAGAGAACGTATTATTGCCAAGTCGTTATAGTGGCGCCGCAGACGAAAACCATGATTTGGCTGTGCAGCTACTTCAGGCAATAGGACTGGGCGATAGATTGCATTTTCGACCGAATCAAATTAGCGGTGGTCAGTGCCAGCGAGCGGCAATAGCTCGAGCCTTACTAAACAACCCATCAATCATAATGGCTGATGAGCCTACGGGTAATTTAGATTCTGCAACTGGACGAGATATTCTTGCAATACTCCAATACCTGCATTCAATAGGTAAGACTATTATTATGGTTACTCATGAAAGAGACGTTGCAGAACATACAGAGAAGATTTTGCATCTTAGAGATGGTTTAATCGAATGTTGGGAAACCGTAGATAGGCGCCGTCATGCTCAGGGTACTTTGGAATTGAAGTTGGATAGCCTTTTTCAGATCTGATGGCAACTAGAACAGGTTTTGGATTAAGATTGTTGCGTCTCTTCTGCGCCAAGTTCTTCCAAGCTAGCCCCAAATAGCTGTTCTATTTTATACTCGTCTCCAAAGGGGAAACTTATTTTAATGCGAATCCAATCAGGATCATAAATAGGTTCTTCCAGAATTGTAGCTATGTTTTTTAGGGCATGAACCTCATCATTCATCGAATAATCCAGCTCTAAAGTGACAATACGTCTAGTGCTGGAGATGCGATCTACAACATAATCCTTGAGTGATTCTACGGAATTTTGATCATGTGCAGAAATAAATAGGTCTATCTTAAAGTCTTGTTCAATATTGCGTATTTGATTTTCATCGAGAAGATCTGTTTTATTTACAACCCAAAACCAGTTCTCTTGATCCACTCGATCTATAGCGCCCAAGGTTTCGATAATGCATTCTATTTGCTGTTTTATCGAAATGCTTGTTGGATCTAATAGTATGAGTAGATGACTACAAAGCTTACTCTCAGCGAGAGTCGTATGAAAAGCTTCCCTTAAATGTTCCGGTATTTGTTGAATAAAGCCTACCGTATCGCTTATTAAAAATGCGCTTTGCTTTGATATTTCAAGATTACGGGTTGTGGTATCTAAAGTTTTGAATAAAAGATTTTCAGTTGCCACCTCTTCTCTGCCTAAAAATTTATTAAATAGGCTGGATTTGCCCGCGTTGGTATAACCTACTAGTGCGATAGATGTGGGTGAACTAATTTCTCGCGTACTACGTCTTTCGGCATCTTGCCTTTTTAATCTTTCAAGATCCTGTTTGATTGCTTTTTTCTTTTCGGTAAGTCTTTGACGGAGTTTGTCGCGGTAGGTCTCATAAGCCATTGCACTCGCGAATTGAGGATCATCAAGTTGTCGGCGAATTGTATCTTCACCATGATAATGTAAGCTAGCAAGCTCTACTTGTAATTTGGCTCTTTCTGTTCTTGATCGCACCCTGAATATTTCTAATATTAAGTCAGTACGATCCCACACTTTTAACATGCTCTGTGTATCCAATTCACGTTTGAATTTTGAGGGTATATCACAGTTAAAGAGTAAGTGGGTATAATCGTCCTCTTCAATAGCTTCTAAAATTTCTTCAAGTTTTCCGGAGCCGATGAAACTACCAGGATTCGGCTTATTTAATTTTTGTCCCATAGTTCGTGGAACCTCTATCTCGAGGGTATCGGCCAAGCCTTTCATTTCGATAGCTGGAGAAGAGTGGTTACGAATCTGTTGAGAGCTGAATTCCAATTCAACGCTAAGAGCTCTTTTCTTTTCTGAGTCACTTGTAAATGCAAGCTTTTCAAACTGGACATTTTGTTCGCGTTTTTGAAAATAGCGATCTTGAAGTTCGGGAATCCATAAGTCTAGATCGTAAATCTGAGTGATATGCTCATTGGTGATTCTTGAGTCCTCAATTTCAGACGAGATGATTTGAACTGAAAGAGGGTTATCAGAATAAAACACGTGAGCACTATCCAATCTAAATTTTCGTACAAGGCGATAAATCCTCCTAGGAGCGTGGCTTTTAATTGAGCCTCCGAGGAAAGCGTATAGGCTTAATTTGGTGAATGCTTGGACATCGGGTAGATAAATAGTTCGATAACAAAACTCTAGGGGATCAGGTGATGACTCCTGCACATATCCTGCTCGGTTGACCAAAAGATAGCCTTCCTTACCCGTGGTCTTATAGGTCTGAAATGCGCTTTTTACTAGTAATTTTAGCTGTTCGAAATTACGTCCACAGGACTTACTTTTAAGCTGCGCCCATTCCCGGGTTGCCTGATCCACAACCATTGTGCCTTCCTACTGATAAACTACTAACAGATTCGCTTCTAAAACATGCTACCGATGCCAAAGTGTACCTGATTGCTGTCTCGATCGGAAGCTCTAGCAAAATCGAGACGAAAGGGACCCAAAGGTGTTTTGAAGCGAATTCCAATTCCGAAAGCCGAGCGAAGATCGAAGCTGGCCACACCATCCCAAGCGGAACCCAGATCTGTAAAAAGTGCAGCGGTAAACTGTTTGGAGAGTTTATAGCGCATTTCAAGGTTTGAGTAGAACATTTTTTCACCTACAAATTCCCTGTCTTCATAACCTCGAATAGAATTAGAGCCTCCTACTGACCATAGATCAATATATGGAATGAATCCATCAAGTTCTTGGGCCAATCCACCTTTTACCCTGAGTGCAAGAGTATTTTTTTTGATAAAATTGTTTTGCCAATATCTGCGATATTCATAGCTGTACTTATTGAAGTTGTTAATACCGGCTAACAACCCACCAGTAGTGGAAAAAGTTACGCTGTGTCGATAGCCTTTGGTGGGATATTGAAAATTATCTCTTTTATCCATGACCCAAGTAATCCCAATAGTTTGTTGATGATCGTTGTATAAGCTAGATGGGTTGCCTGCTATGATGTCTGTTTTGATTCGTTCATCGATAAATCTGTAGGTTAAGCTCTCATCTTTTCTTTTACGCTGTGTTGTGAAAAGAGAAAAACCTTCTCTTCGTTCTTCAAATCGAGCAAATAAAGATTGATTTCGAATATCATCACGATCCAAAATGCTGCGAAATATACTTCCTCCAATAGCTTGATTACGGCCTTTGAAATAAGGTTCTGTGAAAGCTAGCTCATATGCTTGTTCGCCCCCAAATTGGGTTTTTACTCTTAAAGCTTGCCCCTTGCCTCGGAAGTTTCTTTCGGTTGCGTCCACGAAACCAATAAATCCGTTAATTGAGCTATACCCACCACCGAAGCTTGCCGTACCAGTTTTAACGTCTTTAAGATTCAGTGTTACTTCTGTATCTCCTGTATCGGGATTCAGAATAATTTCAGGTTGCTCCAGTTCAAAGAAGTCTAAGTTACGTAAATTGCGTAATGAATCAGAAATTCTCTCGCGATTTACAACCTGGCCTTCTTCCATCAAAAGTTCACGCATTATTACATAGTCTCTGGTTTTTTTATTCCCTTCAACTTTAATTCGATTAATGCGTGATTCTTTGATATTCACTGTAATATGAGTTCCCTCGATTGAAACTTGTTTTCCAGGATTGTAAATACCAGAGTAAATGAATCCTTTTTTACGATACAGATTACTGATAGTGGAAAGATCTTCATATAGTTGGCGGATATTCAGAACAGAGCCAACTTGGGTTGTCATGTTCTCCTGAATAACCTCGGTAGGTATAAGGGTATTACCTTTGATTTTTAAGCTTTCAACGGCTGGATTTTCGATTACATTGTATACGAGTCTTATGCCTGCTCCATAAGGTTCAGTGGAGGGTCGAGGA
>CAZYUV010000245.1:0-5081 GCA_964650625.1 uncultured bacterium | reverse complement strand
CTAACAAGTCTCAAACCCATCTTTCCTGAAACTTCATTTACGGCATTGTAAGATCCCAACGGAATTCTTAAGAATTCAGGGTATTCGTCAAAAATAAATTGAGCTTCGCCATTATTGGGCACTAAATCAGCGATCTCACTATAAATGTTTTCAATCACAGCAGACTGATTTCCGACCTGCAAAGCATTCAATGTAAGAAATGTATCGCTACTCACGTTACGTGAAATCAAGCGCAGATTAGGACCATTGGAGTTATTTAATTCTACCATCACAGAACTTAAGTCATTATAAGAATCTAGTCCCTGTCTTAACGAATTCAAAAACTGCTGAGATTCAACTTGAATAGGTTTAGAATTAAGTGTCGAAAAATCTGACAAGTCATCTATTAGTTGATTCGAATTATCAAATTTACGCTGTATCAAACCATTGCTTAGTTGGTGAGCTAAATTAACTACAGTGGATTCAAGAGAACTTGAATTTCTACCTATAAAACTCAGGTTATGCAGGGGGTTTCGGCTAGGAATTGAAGCTTCAAATAATTGAAGAGGAGATGTATTAAAATCACTAAATCCACCAGATTCCTGCTCTACCAACTGACTAATAAAATTTGCAGCCAGACTGCCTTGGCTATTCTCATTATCTTTCAATCGTTGAAAAGAAATTAAATTAGTAAGAGGGGAAAAGTTAATTCGCGGTATTGTTTCAAAAGAAGTTGCAGTATCCAAACGGTAGGTAGAGTACATAAACTCTCCCGAAACAAGATCAGAGCCACCAACAGCTGAGGCACCTTTAACTGCCTGCCATTGTGAAATTAGTGTTTGAGATTCATAGGGGACAAATACATCACCCGACCAGTCTCCTTGAGTATTTGAAAGCGAAGAACCAAGACTGAAGCTTAAGTTATCCAGAAGAAAACTGTTTCTTGAATCCAATTCTCCTAAAGTACCAAAATTCAGCTTAGCTCCTTGAACCAGCTTAGAATTTAATCGAACAGACTGAACTCTCACTCTTTTCAAAAGTGGTCGCAAGCCAATGTAATATGCAAAGCCAGGAGTGATTTCAGTCAAAGGGCTTACCGAAGTTGTCTGCAAAACTTTAGAAACCGCCGAAGTGTAACTTAAATCTTCACCAGGGTAATACATATACCAACGACTGGCGTAAAGTCCCACAACGGCATAAACCCGAGAAGCAAAAGGGTTCATTGGGTTCGTTAGAGAGGCTAAAGTCTCTACAGATTTTAAGGGAATCAGTTGAAATCCTGTGGTTAATGGATAATCAGAAAGGCTAAAAGTTGCTGTTTCTAACAATTGGAAGGCACTACTTGCCTTTATAAAATAACCTCTATCAGGAAATAATTCAGTCAGAACATCTGAACTCTGCATGGAGCTGGTATCCCAAAAGGTGAAACGCTGACTTTCTAATCCCACAATTTGTTGTACATTTGTAATATTAGATCCGAACACTTGGGATGGTGAACTGGGAGTAGTTATTGCAAAGCTTACGGAAGACCATCCCTCAGGAATGTTCAAACTCCAAGTAAATTGAAGACTTAAAAAAAATAAGGCAGAAAAACAAATCAGTCGGCAGGTCATAAAAGCCATGCATTTAATCACAGTTGACTTGTTTAAGATATCCCTAAAAAGAAAAGGACTGGTAAACACTACCAGTCCTCAATCTGTAAAATACTACCAAAGTTTACTTGATTTGAAGCTTACTACGCCTCTGATGCTCGATTGTTGCGTTGATTGCCCAGTCGGGCGTCTGAAGCACACCCCACTCAATCTCCTGTTCTTTAATCGTCGAGTAGGCTTTAATTGCCTCAGGTAATTCAAACTCGCCATCAGCGAAAGTATTAGTTAGGGGGACAATTTCTTCGTACAACTGACGAACTGCCTCAGTCAACACTGTGTCTTTGCCTTTAACCAGGTCTTCTCTGCTTTGTGTCATAAGGAAGTCAGGCTGAAGAGGTCTTCCTTCTATCATTGTACCGTGCGGTGGAAACGCTCTCGCGTGAGGAACATAGACCTGTAAACCAGAGTTTTTCAATACAAACGGAATAGGAGACCCTGAACCAGCGCCATTTGGAGTCCCGATTAACTTAATTCTCTTGAATTCAGCTAGGATAGTCATACAAATATCTGTGGTTGAATAACATCCACCATCCGTTAAAACGTACACAGGGTTTGTGTAGGGCTTTATCTTGTTCAGCCGGTCATTCAAACTTAGATTTACGTAAAAATCTTCGAACTGACCATCTTTAAAATATTTCTCCAATTCCTCCACTGATACTTTCAAACCAAAAGCCTTTTTGAGAACGGCCTTCATAAATTTTGGCTCCGAAAACATTTGCTCTAAGCTCGCTTCATCAAGCTGAGGATAAGCTGCTCTGAAGAATGTCTTAGATAGTTTTCTTTCAAACCATGAATCATTTGGCTGTTTCTCTCCTGATTCCTCTTTACGGGTGAAACGATCAGTAATTCGACTTATAAGTTTAGCCAAACCACGTTTTTTCGGTTTAAGATCAGTATCTTTCTCTATCAAATAATTGGTGAATAAAACACCCCACGGACCTACTCCACCACCATTTCCTCTTAGGTCAAGAACTAAGCCGTCGGTCTCTTCAATGGCTTGAAAAACTTCCTCAAACTGCTTAATTGGATCCTCGGTTTTCATCCAAGTTTCAATCTTAACGTAAGCTATTTTGTAATTTTCACCCTCATATACTGCTACCTCGATTGGAAGGGGACCTTCCACTTTCTTTTGATCAAACTCACTGAGTTGGACCCCTTTTTCATCATCAATCCAACCGTCAGTCGCTTTCTTCTGAGGACCTGTGGGGTCTACACTTTTCCAATCAGCATCCACAGTGACCAACTCACCTTCACTATTACGAAAAACGAGTTCCGCAGATTTTGACTTAGGTTTACCTTTAAGAGGACTGTAGATATACAGTTGCGAAGAAAAAATCTTCCAGAATTGCCCTTCTGAAGACGCTGAATTGTATTTCCTAGCTTCTTTGGCAAGCTGTCGGATGGTTTTACCATCAAATTTTAACAGTTCATCGCCCACCTTGACTCCTGCCTCCGCGAAAGGGGTTTCCTCAGGCACTTTACTCACCGCGATCTTGCGCCCATCTACAAGTTTCAAGCCAATTCGTTGATAATAAACTCGCTCCGTTTCACGAATTTTGGCGAAGCTACTATTGTAGCAATGACCATCTCTGAGTAAGGTCTGCGCTTCAGTGACCGCCGAATAAAGATCTAAATCACTTTTAGAATTACGGACTCGCTCAAGGAATTCAGCTTTTATTGAATTCCAATCAACACCGTGATCTTCTTTTTTCAAGTCGAAGAAGACGTATGCATCCTCATAGGTCTGCCAGAATTGCTCAAAATCCTCAACTCTTTCTTCAACAGATATAGCAAAACTAGTAATTACAAGTGTAAAACCAAAAAGCAGCCTCATTATAATTGACTTAAACATATTAGAACTTCCTCCCGAAACCTCATCTCCACAGTGATTCAAAAAAATCACATAATGCAGCACATTATAAATGACGAAATTCTTTGTAAAAAGTTGTCTAGCATTCAAAAAAAAACGTTTTTTTTTATTTTTTCTACATCCTTGATGGGTTTGAAGTTAATTGATTGAGTAAACTGAATCCATTATTGAACTCTCGAAAAATCTTGCAAAAATCACCTTTTGAAGCAAACATGTAGCCAGGAGGAATAGCATGAACCAACATCGACCAGAACGCATTGTAGAAGGTGTTTACATTAAAACCAAAGAACAAATTGAAGGGATTTCCAGATGTGCGAGATTAGCATCAAAAATTCTTCATGAAATGGGTAAGCTAGTTAAACCTGGTATTAGTACAGATAGTATTGATGAAGCATGCTATGAGATGACACTGGAACATGGCGCTATACCAGCACCTCTAAATTATAGAGGTTTTCCCAAATCCTGCTGCATTTCTGTGAATGATGTTGTTTGTCACGGAATACCGGGAGACTATGTTTTACAGGATGGAGACCTCGTCAACATCGACGTAACACCAATTTTAGATGGTTACTATGGCGACACCAACTATACTTTTTATTGTGGAGAGGTTAGTGAATCTGATAAAAAACTCGTAGAAGTAACCCATGGGGCTATTTATAAAGGGATCGAACAGGTTGCCCCCGGTGCTCGACTAAGTAATATAGGATTTAAAATCCAGAAATTTGTTGAGCGAAAAGGTTTTTCGGTAGTTCGAGACTATACAGGACATGGAGTAGGACTAGAGTTTCATGAACCTCCTACGGTTTTACACTATGGAAGACCTAACCGCGGAGTGAAGCTACTACCTGGTATGGTGTTTACAATCGAACCTATGGTAAACGCAGGTGATTATCCAGTGTATCTGGACAAGTCTGATGGCTGGACCGTTTTTACTCGCGACGGGAAAAGATCTGCTCAATTCGAACACACCATTTTAGTTACCGACAGCGGTTTTGAAGTCCTTACTTACCGTGAAGAACTTTGGGGTCCGCTACCCGTCAAGAATACCTAAGTGTCAATTACATTCTAGCACCGCAATCAGAACTACCTAATGCTGGCCCGAAAACAATATAAAAGATTTTTAAACCAACAAAATACTTATTTTAAAGGGGCAGGTACGGGTTCAATTCTCCATATTTGCTTTGCATATTCGTTAATCGTTCTATCAGACGAAAACTTACCTATTCTTGTCATATTCAGTATGGCTTTATCAGTCCACGCTTTGCGATCTTTGTACAATTTGTTGGCTTGCAGTCGAGCACGATCATAATCCTCAAGATCTTTAAGAACGAAAAATCGATCGCCTTGATTGAGAAGACTGTGAATAATAGGCTCAAATAGGTCTGGTTCTTTCGGACTGAAGAATCCCGATCGTACGAGATCGAGAGTATCGCGAATTTCCCGATTCTCATTATATACGTCCCAAGCATTGTATGAATCTGCCTTACGTATTTGCTCTATCTCGTTAACTCTAAGGCCAAATATAAACATATGCTCTTCACCAATTTCCTCGGCCATTTCCACATTAGCTCCGTCCATTG
>CAZYUV010000244.1:0-5095 GCA_964650625.1 uncultured bacterium | reverse complement strand
AAAGTCGGATATTCTTCGCTCCAGGTAGGTTTTAAGCATCTTCCTGGCTCGAAAAATCCGAGCTTTAATCGTCCCCATGGGCAAATTGAGAATTTGTGAAATCTCTTTATAAGAGAGATTTTGCAAATGCCTCAGTATGACTACCGATTTATAATCAAGAGGCAACTGCGAAATCGCCTCTTTCAAAATAGACCGTAGTTCAGCCCTAGTCTCGCTCTTCTCGAACTCCTCTGCTGACGATGCAACAGTAGTTTTGCTCGATAACAAGCCTTCGGCCCCAGAATCCATAATCACGTCAAGAGACGCTGTGCTGTCATTCCGTGTACGGAAATAATCAACACACAAGTTGTTTACAGACTTCAACAACCAAGAGGAAAACTTATACTGGGGATTGTACTGTTCCAGGTTCTTATAGATTTTCACAAATGCTTCCTGTGAAATATCCATTGCTACTTCAGCATCGCTAGTCATTCTGTAAGCGACATTGAAAACCTGCTTTTTGTACTTTTCAACCAGTTCGGCAAACGCTTCCTTTTTTCCTCTCAAAACTTGCTGAACAATCTTGTAATCATCATTTTCAATTTTGCTCTGTGGCTTCGAGCTCATACTGGACTACGCAAGGTGAATTTGAAAAGTTTCAAAGTCTTAAAATAATTATCGATTAAATGTTATTAATTTCCCGTCGGAGCCCTCAATTTGAACTCCTTAAAGCAGTCATTCTAACAAGTTCACCCAGAATTTGCAGAGCTTTTTGACCACCTCTACCTCTAACTTCGGGTACTTCGTAT
The DNA here is from genome assembly GCA_964650625.1 of uncultured bacterium. GTDB lineage: Bacteria > Muiribacteriota > UBA6191 > UBA6191 > UBA6191 > JAYZAC01. Next base: position 4,307 of record CAZYUV010000244.1, on the reverse strand, counting down.
AAAATTGAAATAATCCTGAAGGATTATGGCTGCTGCGACCTCATCCTTTTTGCTTTTTGATTTTTTTGAGCCGATACCCAGAGAGCGCATTTCCCCCATTGCTCTGCGGGTTGAGGTGCCTTCGTCAAACAATATTACCTTAAATTGATTAAACTCTAACAAATTCTTGAATTTATCAATTTGTTTAGACATCATTGTTTCGGCCCCAGAAACGTCGCGCGGTGAACCCAGAATAATTAAACGCACCTTCTGCTGCTCATTAAATGACTTCAAGAACTTAATAATATCTTCAGTAGGTACGGTTTCTAATGGTAAAGCATAATGGTCTTTTTCATCCCCGACTGCTAACCCACATCTACTCAAACCGAAATCAATACCTAAGCAAACCGAACTCAATTTATTCGCCCAACATTGATTTGAGTAATTCTGGTGTTTTCTGCATAGCTTGAGGAATTTTATGTGGTTCATTACCTCCCGCCTGAGCCATATTTTTTCGGCCTCCGCCTCGACCACCTAATATCTGAGCAAGTTCCGATACCACTTTTCCAGCATCAAGACCTTTTGCCACCCAGTCTTCACTAACTTTGCAAATCAAACTGACTTTTTGACCCGCATCATTAAACAAAACCAATACTCCAGATCCTATTTTTTGAATAGCCTGATCAGATAGGGCCCTAAATGTTTTACTATCTAAGCCTTCAAAATTAGCCTGCAGATAACTAAGTTCACCAATTTTAGGCATTTCAGCATACATGCTATCCATTTTCCCCAAATTCAATTCCTGTTTTAACTTGTCCAATTCTTTGCTTTTAGTCTTTAAATTATCTTGCAGTCCCTGAACTAGAGTTACCAAATCTCCTTTTTGTTTTAATTGACGTGTAATTTTATCAACGGTGGAATTTTCCTCCTGAAATAACTCAAATGCACCGCGACCTGTTACCCCCTCAATACGTCTTACACCAGCAGAAATACTTGATTCTGAAGTAACTTTTACCATCCCAATCTCAAAAATATCATTGACATGGCAGCCTCCGCAGAATTCCATACTAAAGTCAGGTACATCTACTACACGAACTAGCTCGCCATACTTCTCACCAAAAGGACAAATAGCCCCCATTTGACGAGCCTCATCGAGAGATTTTAAATGAACCAAAACTCTTCGCCCACCATTGATACGTTCGAAAAGTTCAGTTTCAACATCCCTAATTTCATTAGGATTTAAACCCCGATCAAACGTAAAATCAAATCGAAATCGTACGTGGTCAACATAGGAACCAGCCTGCTGAATACTTTCACCAAATTTTTCCCTTAGGACACCTTGCAACATATGTACAGCTGTATGATTACGAGTAGTTAAACGCCTTTTATCACTATCCACACTGAGAAGTAAGTCTTCGCTAAGGTCTAAGTGACCACTTTCAAGTTCACAAATATGTACTATTTCACCCTCTTCCTTTTGCGTATCCAAAACTCGTAATTTAATAGACCTATTTGAAATCCAACCTTGGTCCCCTACCTGACCACCACTTTCTGCATAAAAAGGAGTTTTATTTAGGACAATCTTAACCCATTCAGAAGAACTAGAAATAAAGAGTTTTAGAGCTTTAGCTGTACATTTAAGACTTTCATAGCCAATAAAATTATCTCCATTACCTTCAGAAATGATCTGAGTTTCCCAATCAAGGTCCTTACCAAATTTCTGATTCGCTCTAGCCCTTTCACGCTGCTCTTCCATTAAAAGGTCGAAGCCCTTTGCATCGAAAGCCATACCCTTGTCACGTAAAATAACCTCGCTAAGATCTCGGGGAAATCCAAAAGTATCATAAAGCTTGAATATTACTTCAGCTGATAATTTAGTCGATTTCTCACCTCTCGATCGATTCACTTCCGTCTCCAACATTTCCAGACCTTTATGAACGGTACGCAAAAAACCAGATTCCTCACGCTTTATACTTTCCTGGATCGAAAGGGTTTTGTTACCAAATATTGGATGAGCTTCTCCAAGTATATTAACAACCTGTGGAACTAACTCATACAGAACAGGATCTTTCAGACCCAGTTGATAGCTGTAACGAATCGCTCGCCTCAAAATTCTTCGTAGCACATAGCCGCGACCCAAATTGGAAGGTAATATTCCATCCGCAATTAAAAGACTGGCACAACGAATATGATCAGCAATCACCTGACAAGCTACAAGTTGTTGCTCATTATTCAATTCTGTTTTTCCCACAAGATTTCGCATGGAGTCAACCAAGCCAACTAACAAATCAGTCTCGTAGTTGCTAGTCTTACCTTGCAATATCGAAGTCATGCGCTCCAGACCCATACCAGTATCAATGCTTGGTTTAGGTAACTCAATTCGCGAACCATCCACTTTTGTTTCATACTGCATAAAGACAAGATTGTAGAATTCGAGAAAACGATCTCCAGAACCATTAACAACATCCTCGGGACCAGTACCTAATTCTTCTCCTAGATCATAATGAATCTCACTACAAGGTCCGCAAGGACCTATATCGCCCATTGCCCAAAAATTATCCTTATCTCCAAAGCGTAAAATGCGATCTGGTTTTACACCAACTTTCTTCCATAATTCAAAAGCCTCATCATCTTCAGAATAAACAGATACCCATAAGCGATTAATATCCAAGCCATAAACTTTCGTACTCAACTCCCACGCCCAAGCAATTGCATCTGACTTGAAATAATCACCAAAACTGAAATTACCCAACATTTCAAACATTGTCTGATGCCGGCGAGTGTAACCCACTTCCTCAAGATCATTATGTTTCCCACTAGCTCTCACACATCGCTGACTACTGGTTGCACGCGTATACCCCCTTTTTACATTGCCTGTAAAGAGGTCTTTGAAGGGAACCATGCCTGCATTGGTAAAAAGAAGAGTCGGATCATCCAGAGGAATCAAAGAGGCCGACTCAACTCTTTGGTGACCCCTATCCTCGAAATAATTTAAAAAAGTCTCACGAACCTGCTTACTCAGCATAATTTCCTCCATCGATCGCGGTGGGTGGGAGTATACCCTGAAGCTGAGACCCCATCAATCCCAGGATTAATCAAAGCGTCGGTTGATATAAAACGAATTAAAGCCTGCTTTATTCGCAGAAGATTTGAGTTTCGGATAAATTTTAACCACGAATGGTCTAATTGAATTGGCCTTCTCTTGGCCATAATGATCGCTAAATAATAAACGTGCTTCGAAGTAATATAGGCTATCACGCATACGAGACAACTCAGATATTCTCTGTCCATCGTAGTCATACGGGACCATCTGAAAATTGAGTACATTATCTAGTCCAACACCTTTACGTGAAGTAACGCCAGTGGAAACCGAGGAAGTTTCTTCTGCGACTCGTAAGATCTTTCTTCTATTGAAGTCATACAGGTATGTGACAACTTGCTTTTCAAATTCATTGATGAATCGATCAAATTTCACCTCAACAACTCTCGAGTCCTTGTCTGGCTCAAAACTATTCAATACACGAAACTGGATAATCTCATCCATGGACTGCATATCTTGTCGAAACCACATCAAAAACCGTCTAATATTAGATTGTTTATCTACACGTGATAGTTGTTGCGCCTGTTCACGTCGTTCGGCCTTAAACTTGTAAATGGTTACACCCATCACAATTATTACTATACTTATAACAACTGTAATTTCTACAAAAGTGAAACCTCTACTTCGCATCAATTACTCTCCAAATTAAATCGATTAAATTGAGGCTTTGGATTAAAGTTTTCATCATGAACAATAGCCTGAAAATCTAACTTTTGATCAATATAAGTATTGGAACTCAATCTATCCTTCCAATAAATAAATACCTGCACCTTGATTCGCTTACGCAAGTTTTCAAAATTTGGATCATAAGCAGACGGATTCTTGTCAGGAAAGTAGGATATGTAGGTGAAACGATGAAATACAGTACCTCCATCCTTATACATCGATGGCTCACTTATATCAGGCCTTTCTGGATAATCTTCAAAAGGTCCTCGAACAAATCGAGTAGCATCGGGACGATTGATTCTATCTTGATTATTTGCAGGAAGACCTAAAAGCAAATTTTCCAATTGAAAATAAGGCAAACTTTTTAATTCTTCCATTTTTGAAATAGCCAAAGTGGTCGCCGTAATATCATTACTGGATCGATATACAGCTCGATTCGAATACATCATCATAAATAGCATTGGTACAAGTAAAACAGAAAGAATAGCCGTAGCTGTCAAAACTTCTACCAAACTCATACCGCGATTATTCATTACTAATTTTCTCCTGCAAAGCTTCAATC
>CAZYUV010000243.1:0-5117 GCA_964650625.1 uncultured bacterium | reverse complement strand
TAAAGAAGGCATATGATCTTCTTGGTGAAGAAGGTGTACTTTGGCTTTCTACGCCAAATTTTAAGAGTGCACATACTCGCCTCTTAGACCATGCAGATCCTATGTGGAGCGTGTGTGAACACTTGCAATTTTTCTCTTATGAAAGTTTGAAAAAGTTGCTAGGCCTGGTGGGATTTGAAATATTGGATTATCAGGTTAGTGCTAAGTATAACGGTTCTATGGAAATTTGTGCTAGAAAGGTTTAGAAAGTAGTCTGGCGAGCCTTGTGTAATTTAGACAGGACATATGGACTATTTTTTCTTTGACTTTGATTTTTTACGTCCAGGTTCTAATCGATAGATAGATGTGACATCCTCTAAATCCCCTATTGTTTTGATGAGATTATTGAGTTGACCCACATTACCAATCTCAATTGTTAGATCTAAAATACCCATTCCGTTCTTGGTTTTAGCGCTCATATTACATATGTTGACTTTGAAGCTGGTTAGCACGGTCGTAATTTGATGGATGACGGTGGGTTTATGCTTTGCAGTGATTTGTATTTGAGTTAAAAATGAGGTCTCTTTGTTGAAAAGTGAATTTGGATCCCATTGAACATCTACCGCCCGTTCAGATTCTGTTTCCAACAAGTTTATCGCATTAGGGCAATCTCCGCGGTGAATAGTTACACCTCGACCTCGAGTTATAAAACCAATGATTTCATCACCATAAAGAGGATTACAGCATTTTGACATTTTTACCAACATATCCTGGGAACCTGCTACAAAAACGGTGTCTTTCTTGCTGCTTTTCGATTGTTTTTTTACCTTTGAACTTAATTCTTCTAAGCCAGTTTCAACTTTCGGTTCTTCTTTGAATATTTCTAAATGTCGTACTAAGTTGTCTAACTTAAATTCTCCTTTACCAATAGCTTCTTGCATGAAGGTGATATCACGAAATCCATAGGCATCAAGAACTTTTTGAAACTCTTCAGAGTTGGTAACTTCTCTAGGAGAAACTTTTTTTTCTGCGGGTAGCTTTTTAATACGTTCTTCAAGAGCTTGAATAATCATCCCGCTGCCCTTAGCTATATAGTCTTCTTTGGCGGATTTTCTTAAGAAAGCTAATATACCTTCACGAGCTCGCCTTGTCTGAATCGTTTCGAGCCAATCCCGACTGGGCCCTTTAGAGTTTTTGCTTGTTACAATTCGAACGATATCTCCGTTTTTTAATCGATAACTCAGCGGAACGACACGATCGTCTACTTTAGCTCCAACACATTTGTTGCCAACCTCGGTATGGATGTAGTAAGCAAAATCAATTGGTGTAGAACCTTCACGAAGTTCGATTACTTTGCCATTGGGAGTAAAGGCGTAAACCATATTTTGAAAAAGATCGAGTTTGAGATTTTCGATAAACTCCTGACTATCTCTTACATCGGTATGCCACTGAACAATCTGTTTCAGCCATTTAAGCTCTTCAACTGGTTGTTTGCTATCGCTGGATTTAGTTTTATCTGTTTCTTTGTAAAGGAAGTGGGCAGCGACTCCATTTTCGCTGGTTTCATGCATAGTTTGGGTTCTTATTTGAACCTCCACCATCTGTCCTTCGGGATGAATAACAGTAGTATGTAAACTTTGATATAAATTGGGCTTGGGTACGGCTATATAATCTTTAAATCGATGCTGTAAAGGTGTCCAGATACTATGAGCCAAACCTAAAATTGCGTAGCAGTTAGCTTTTGATTCAGTGATTATACGTATACCGATCAGATCATACATTTCATCCATGTATTTTTCATTCCGTTGAGATTTTTGAAAAATGGAATAAAAGCTTTTAGGTCGTCCCGAGATATCAGCTTTAAATCCATTTTCTTTAATTACCAAGCGTAATTCTTTGATAACAGCGTTGATAAATACTTCTCGTTCTTTGCGTTTTTGCGCGATTCGCTTGAGAATATCGTAATAGGCTTCTGGTTCAGTATATTTCAAGCACAAATCCTCTAGCTGCCATTTCAAATTTGACATCCCCAAACGGTGAGCTAGCGGACAAAAAATATCTAACGTTTCTTGGCTTATACGTGCTTGTTTTTCAGGAGCCATATGATCAAGCGTACGCATATTATGCAGTCGGTCACAAAGTTTAATTAGGATTACACGAACATCTTTAGTCATTGCTAATAGCATTTTTCTAAGCGATTCAGCTTGTAATTCCGCTTTTGTATTAAATTTTAGTTTAGAAAGTTTCGTGACCCCGTCTACCATCTCAGCGACTGTGGTGTTAAATTCTTTCTTCAAGGTCTCTGACTTGACGCTGCAGTCTTCTATGACGTCATGCAATAAAGCACTGCATATTGAGTTTGTATCCAGTTTTAACTCATCCACAAGAATCGCCACCGCAAATGGGTGAGTTATGTAGGGCTCACCTGATTTTCGTTTTTGTTCACCATGGGCTTTAAATGCAAACCTGGCAGCACGTTCGATTATTTTGAGATCACGATTTTGTCGTTTTTCTGAAGTCAAGGCTTTCAGAAATTCATCGGGGTTATAACATTCAGGAGAGTGGGTCGACAACATGAGACGTTAGTAATTCTACAAGATGCCAAAAGCTGAAGTAAATCAATGTGGGTATGATAATTTGCCCAAATAGGCCTAAGGGTAGATTAAATTGTATGCAGAAACCAAATATAGTCATACTCGTTACAAGTCTTGCTATCCATTGAAGTATATTCTTTGTGGAGATTTGGATGTAATTTTTATAATGAAGGGTCCACAATAATAGTAAACAGTAACAAATAGCTACTGAACTGGTTGCTAGAGCGATACCGCGGTGCAAAAGCAGCGGTGTGAGGTAGTAGTTGAGAATAATGTTTAATAAAACCATTACAATTGCAAGTTTGGCTGGATAACTGGTATCAAGATGGCTATGGAAAAGCTTCACTATGTATGGGTTCATTATTAAGAAGCCCAGACCTATGGAGTAATATTGTAGCGAATCTCCCATTAGTGTCGCAGCTCGCTGATCAAATTGGGTGGTAAAACCAATCCAAGATGGTGCATCCATAAAAAGAAAATTTACTAAGTTATGAGAGTGGAAAATAAGTAGTCCCATAGCCCAAAAACCAAGAAGAGTAATGAAATTGAGATTTGATATCACAGCCTGGTGATATTCGAAGGTTTTCCGAGCGGCTCTTAGACGCGATATAATCGGGTAAAACACTGCATTACTTGCCACCGAAATAAGTCCCATTGGGACGTTGATTAGAACAAAGGAATAAGATAGGGAGCTGAGACTTCCAGCAGCTAGTCCTGCAGCAAAGTACAGATCAATTAGTCGATTAGTTCTATGAACCACCAAAGAGGCTAGTATAGGAAGAAGTAGAATAATAAGGTTTCTAATATTAGGTAATTGATTTCGGATAAAGTCCCAGTTGGGTAATGGATAGTTTAATGTGAGACTTAATAGGCCAAGTTGTAAAAGACCTCCACACATCACGCCCCATGCTAATGATTCTGCGTGATTATTGGTGGGATTCCATAAGCTAATTGTAATTACAGAAATAGAAAATAAGATAGGATGTAGGCTCGAGTAAATGAATCTGCCTTTAATTTGATGCATAATCATAAACATGCTTGCAGTCGCAAGGCATATAAGGTAGGGCAGCATAATGGGGGCGAGTATTAGGACCCATTCTTTAGATTTGTGCGGCAAGTCTGGCATCCATAAACCTAAAATCCATTCAAGGTTTAATATTAGGAAAATAAACAGTAAGACTGAACAAAGAAAGCTTAAAGTTGTAACGCTCCAGAAAAAGTTTTGTGATCTTTTTAAGCCTTCGTTTTCAATACAATTGGCATGCATTGGGGTAAATACGCTACCTATCGCACCCTCTCCAAAAAACTCTCTAAAAAAATTGGTTAGCCGAAATGCAGCTTGATATGCATCTGTGATTCCGGTTAGTCCAAGAAGGGCAGTTTCTACAATGAGTCTTAAAAAGCCTACCAAACGGCTTGTAAAGGTAAGTCCTATGGATTGAATAAGTTCTTTACTTATTTTCAAGATTTGTCTCTTGAGTTTCTGAAGCCGAGCTTGATTGGTCAGGGCTTGATTCTATCTTGTGACTTGTGTTTACAGAGTGATCTGGTGTGTCGGAGGAATTGATTTTATCCTCTTCCTTGTTATGTGCATTTTCCAAAGAATTTTGTTCTTCAATTTCGTTGTGAATTTGATTGCTTTCTATTGGAGATTCATCTTCTGTTTCAATCAAACCTTCTTGAGGTGCTGATGCAAGTTCCTCAAGTTCGAAATCGAGTTGCTCTTTTCTAATCCGACGTATGAGGTTGGGAATTAAGAATAGACCGCCGAATATCAAAGATAGGCCGCTAAATATTAAAGTAAACCAATCGCGATGTTCATCAATGAGTAGCAGTCTCATTCGGGTGACGGCGATTTTATTTGATGGTTGAATCTCCAAGAGTTCTCTTAATAATTTTTGAGCGCGATCATGTCGTTTTTTTTGCATGGCTACTGCACTTAATAATAGATAAAGATCTACCATTTCTCTAAGAGCTTCCGAGTTAGATGGGTCAAGACTCACAACAGTTTTATAGCGGTTAAGTGCTTCAGAATATTCTTGTTTTTTTAGGTGATTTTTAGCTTCTTGCAAAGCTTGGAACTCGGCTCTCGCAGGGAAGTGCCATATTCTTTGATTTTGTTTATCCAATAATCTAAGACCCCCATAAATATCAAGATCCATATAGCCTATCTGTGCAATGGGAGATAATAGGTTTTTTTTGGCGACTAATTTGTTAAGGCTATTACCTGATGGATTTAAGATATAAATTTCATTTCGACTAATATTGAGTAAAAACCAATGATCTTTAGGTCCAGCATGTAGTTGCAAGTGGTCATTGCTTGCGGCGTATTTAGATAAGTCGATAGAAGATTGTTCGCGGCCCGAATCTCTTTGAAAGAATATTAGGGCTGGCAATTCTGGGTAGATAACGCCTAATTTTCGATTGGAAATAGCTAGAGCTGCGGGCGCTCCTAGAGTCGCTGTATTAGGATTTACGTATAGGAAACTTTTACGAACGGTACCATTTAAAGTCCATTCTTGAACTCTTAAATTACCAGTATCT
>CAZYUV010000242.1:0-5128 GCA_964650625.1 uncultured bacterium | reverse complement strand
TGAATTTGCAAAACAGAATATATCTGAAAGAGCTGCTATTCTCGTTCATATTGAGGTTGTAGATCCCATGCCGGTTACTCCAGTAGGTAAGATTTTCAAGCCGGCACTTAGGCATCGTGCTATCGAGAGGGTTTATTTGGAAACATTAAAAACAGCCGGTATTACAGCAAAAGTGAGTGTGCATGCGGATGAGATCAAAGGGACTTTAGCAGAGATTAAACTTGCTGATCGGTCTCAAAAAATCAGTGCGCAGGAGTTACTGGTAAGTTTTACGGTTCCATTTGAGTTGAGTTAGCTTTTTTCAGTATTGAATTTTTAGCAACTTTTTATCGACTTACACGTAGTAGAAACACTTGAACTGGGGAAAATTATGGTGGATCGATATGTTCAATTGGCGGTGTTTCTTTTAGGCCTGTTTGTTTTGGGCCAAGGTAATTCATGGTCAAACTCTACAGGCTTTGCTCCTAATCAAAGTAAGCAACAGGCTATTTTTCAGCAACTTTACGCAGACCAAGACGTTGCTTTGGATCCATCAAGTACTCTGGTTCCTCAAAGCTCACTTCGAGTTAGCGTTATTGAGAAAGATGTCCCTTTCTCTAAATTTCAACCATTGATTGACGGTAAGCTGAAGGAGCTTTTTGGCGAATGGAAGCAGTTATTTGCGAAAGACTTCAAGATCGCCAAAGCGGCAGCGGGAATAAAGTATCACGAGTTCAAGGGTTTTAATCAGTATTACTCATCAGATTCTACGATGGATGTAGGAGTAGAATGGCGCTTTGCAATCAAGTGGCCCTGGATCAAAAACATTCAGTATACGGGGGCAACTTCCATGATGATTGGTACTTTTCAAATGACTGGTGAACCTAATCTGGTCTATTTCGAACCTGTCATAAAGCTTGGTCTGGGAAAAGGTTGGCAACCAGAAGACCAGAATATTATATTCATGAGTAAAGGCTTCTCAAGAGCTTGGGTGCAGCGCAAAAGTCGGGAGCTAATAGCTGAGATTGTTGAAAAAACATTCAAGTATTGGGGTGGAGTTGCAAACAAAGTACTTAAAAAGAAGGTTGATCCCTTATTACCTAAACTGGACGGTCAGACACAACAGCTGAAATTGCTAGATGTGGTATCTGAAAAGTCATCGATTACAGCAAGATTTTCTCGTTTGACACTGAACCTTAAGGAACTTATTAAAAGTCAGATTCCACCTGAGGAATATGGTCGTTTAACAGTGACAGGCATACAGTTTACCCCTGAACAGGCCAAACTAACCATGGAAATGCAATTTCTGAGTCCGCCAACAAGTATCAACATAGAAGCTGGTGATTCAGCAGGCACCGTGACTTGGGAGCCAGTTGAAACCGCTGTTTCCTATAATTTATTTTGGTCAACTAGTCCGTTCATGGCGCCTTCCACCAAAATTGAAGGTGTGAGTTCTCCGTATAATTTGAGTGGTCTCAATAACGGGACTACCTATTTCGTGGCCGTTTCAGCCGTAGACAATATTGGTGAAAGTGGTTATTCACCTCCAGTGAATTTTGCACCAGCAGCACAAGGTGCTTCTGAAAAATCATCGGAAGATCAAGAAGTTGAAGAAGAGCAAAGTGTCGAGAATTCGGAACAGTAAAAAACTGATCAGAATGAAGCCACTAGAGACGATGTATAACATACTAAAACATGCGCTCCGGAGGTAAAGTCGGAAATTGTCTCTTTTACTACTCCTAATACCAACTAGATTTCAGAGCATATCCTTTGCTGTTTTCTTGCTCCTTTACAGTTTTAATTTATCTGATTCGAGGGGTGTAAGAGAGGTTTCGCTTTCTGCAATGGCCGGTGAAACCCAAGCCGAACTGGAATATGGAATAATAAAATATCAGAATCAGGAATATGAGGAGGCTGCCAAGTGGTTGAAACGCTCGGCAGATAAGGGCAATGCATTGGCTCAGTTTAATTACGGATTTCTTTTAGAAAAAGGTCTGGGAGTTACCAAACAAACGACTGAAGCTTGTATTTACTATTCTAAAAGCTCCGAACAAAACAATATTAAAGCTAGATTTCGGCAGGCTCGGTGCCATGAATTGGGCTTGAATGGTGCAAAGAATTTGAAGCTAGCCTCATATAATTACTTGTTGGCTGCTGAGGCTGGAGATTTGCTTTCTCGCTTGCGTCTTGCTCGAGCCTTTGAAAAGGGTCAGTTGGGAGTCAAAGATATGGCTAGGGCTGTTGCTTGGTATAGATTGGCAGCCAATATGAATTCTCGTAGAGCTAAGAAATGGCTCAATAGTGAAGGATCTAAAATAGATGCGAAAGTGCAGCAAGAAGTACAGCGATTGACTCGAGGAAATTTCAGAAATGTTTTCTGGAATGATGTGGTGGGTAAGGTCAGAATGCGCTTTAAATCAAAATACTACAATGAGGAAACGCGACAAGGGGTTACTAAATTAAGATATCGTGAACTTTTGGCTGGAGAACTTTATCTAATCACACTCGAATTTATAAAAGATCGTCTTAGCAAAATTATGTTCGAAGGGGGGTACACAAAATGGGAATCAGAATTTGAAAAGTTAAACATGATTCTTACTCGCGAATATAAAGCTCAGCCAAAAATTGAGGAAGACCCGCAGGACGGAATTTTGAAACAAGCGAATTGGGAAAGTTCGGGTCTCTATTATGATACTCTTATTGAGCTTCAGATTACCGGTCGTAAAGAACTTTTTGATTTGAGTGAAGTGACTGGTATTCGCTTAATTTATCGCCCCAAGCCTCGAAAACAGCCTAACTAGTTCTAAAATGGTTTTGAATTGTGACAGCACGTTCATTTTATGCATAATGTAGACGTGGTATTTAAACAATTATTGAAATTGCTATCTATAAAAAAGAAGCCGATTAAGCGCGACGATTGGTTTCTTCAAGAGCTCAAACGAGAGGACCCTCACGCTCTCTATCAGTTAGCTGTAATGTATGCCAACGGTCAAGGTTACCCAAAAGATCTAGAACGAGCTTATGAACTTATTAGGCAATCAGCTAATAAAGGTTATGCCCAAGCTCAATTACGTTTATGGTCTGATTATGGTTTTGGAAGAGGTCTAACGAAATGTACTATTCTTTCATATGTATGGGCTCAATTAGCTGTTGATAATGGCTTATACAACGCTATAGAAGTGGCTGCTGGGGCTAAGTCCAAATTAAGTTCAGATGAGCTAATAATTGCTGAGAAATTACTTGGCGGCCCCATAGAATCCATTCCAGTCCAACTAGACTGACGATTGACTCATTAAGATAAGTAGCATCCCGCGCAAACTCCAAGCGATGGTACGAATCCAATTACTTGTGACCAATTTACGATGTACTGACGGGTCAAAAGATTTTAATAGCCGATTGTGACAGGGTACTTGTAACAGAGCCGTGCTAGCCCAGATTAATACAAATAAGGCTGCAGAAATTAAAAATAGTTGATTACTGAAAAACTCGGGAATCGAAAACAACCAGAATAGGGTAATGAATTCGCCGATCATGAAAGGGCTTACAGCGTAGGTTGTCAGGCGCATGTGACGTATTTGATAGTCAGTGAATTGTTCAGAGCCGACTCCATCAAACATGGGATAATGCACTATCTGTACAAACCAAATCAATCCAATCATAGCATGCGTACATAGTAAGTGAATTTGAAATACCAGTTCGGTTTCCACTATGCCTCCCACTAGTAATTATTTTTAGTGACGATTCTCTGGATACATGAGCCATGCCAGCGCTGGCACCACACAAATTGCACCCACCATATTAAGGAGCAGCATGAAGGCAAATAAAATACCCATATCGATTTGGAACTGAAGATCGGAGAAAATCCAGGTAATCACACTGAGGGAAAGAGTAAGACCCGTTACCAGAACAGCGGTCCCATTGGATTCTAGAGTTTTGATGTAAGCTGAGGTCAGACCTTCGCCATTTCTTAAATAGTTATTGAGTTGCGAAAAGATATAGATACCATAATCTACCCCGATGCCTACTCCAAAAGCAGCCACAGGAAGTGTGGAAGTTTTTAGACCAATTTCCAGTACTGCCATCATGGCGTAGGCCAGAATCGAAACTAATGTGAGCGGTAAAATCACACTGAGAGTGGAGCGCATCGATCGGAAAAGCGCCAAGCAAAGTAAAATAACACAGGCATATATGTAGAGCAGTATTTTAAATTGAGCGTCTGCTACCGTATCGTTTGTAGCAGCCATGACGCCCACATTTCCGGTTGCCAATCTAAATTTTATATCGTCATGAGGGTTCTGCTGAACAAATTCATCAATAGTTCCAATAATTGAATTGATGCTTTCGGCTTTATGATCTCTTGAGAAAATCATCACTGGCATCAAACTACATTCTGCATTAAGCAAACCAGTCGAAGTTTCTACACTACTTATTGCTTGGACAAGATTCTGTTGATTCCGTGATAGATTTCTCCATTTGGGATGACCCTCATTCCATCCCGCGCCTATTATTTTAGCTACATAGGGTAAGCTGACCGCCGATTGAACATTGGGGTTATTACTTACGTACCATTGGAAATCGTCAATGGTTTTCATTATGCGATGGTCAATACAACCGTCCTTTTTGACCTGAACAATCACATTCAGAATATCTACCCCAATAGAGTATTTATCTACTATGAAGCGAGTATCCTGATTGTATCGAGAATCTGGTCTCAATTCTGGTACCCCGGCGTGTAAATCACCTATTTTAAGTCCTTGAGAAACCTTCCATCCGGTCCCAAATAATAGAGCTGTAACTAGCAGAGTAATGGTTACAGTGGGTTGTTTTGTAAATATGCTGAGAAAATTCCATAATTTTTTACGAGCGGCATAGGTACGATTGAGTTTCTCAACATGAGTGTCACTGATTGAACAATAACTGAGTAGAACAGGCAACAGGATCAAATTAGTCAAGATCAGACCAAGTACTCCAACAGATGCAATAATTGCCAACTCTTGGATGATTCTGATCTCAATTAGGTGAATTGTAATGAATCCTATAGTGTCTGAAAAAAGGGCAACAACCCCCGGCACAAATAGTCTTTTAAATGCACTGTTGCATGCCTGGAAGCATTTTTCTCCCTGGTGTATTGAAAAGTTGATTCCATTGA
>CAZYUV010000241.1:0-5132 GCA_964650625.1 uncultured bacterium | reverse complement strand
CCAGTGCTTCTTGCACGATATTGAAGGCCCGCATTTTTCGGGTTTCTTTATTAAGGCTAAGTTTGTGGGAATCTCTTTTGCTACTTCTAGAATTAAGAAGTAGCATGGCATACGGCTTAAACATGTCATCTATGAACTGTTTCCGTCTTTCAAAGTTATGCATTTGAGGGTTAGTGGTAAATTTATAGTTATCTGGTCCATGAACTGCGAGTTCACCACCTATTGCTGCAGATAGCTTATGTAAAGATTTCTCGAATCGAGGAAATTTCTTTTTACTTTGTGTCAGATCATCTAGCAGAGCTTTATCTACTGTTTTTCGATTCTTTTGTAATTTGTTATAAAATAAATTGTCAGCTGTTTGGCGTGAAGTTTGTAAAGATCGATAAGCTCTGCGTAGTTGTTCATGAACTCTTTGAATTTCAGAATTTTCTAGATTTTGAATAATTGGGATATTCTGCTGGTTGAAAAATCCAACTAGCAAAACAAAAGGAAAGATTAAACCGATCAAGAATTTAATTAATAATCGTGACCTGAATCCCACGAATAAAAGCACTGAGATAATTAAAAGAATCGGTAAACTAAGTTGCTGTACTGTTGAGTTTTCAAGCAGAGAAGGGTTCAGGTTATAAGCTTCATCAAGTATTTGTTCTAGGGGTGTAGTCTGGTGTTGAATAATCTTAAATTTGGATAGATAGCAACCTTCTAATTCTGTTAGGGTAAGTCTCTTTTCTTTATAGAGTTTTGAGAGTGATAGTGATCTATCGAATTTAATATCTGCTTTGGGTGAGGAAGGATTATTCCAACGAAAATTTGGTAGCCAAAACTTGACTTGGATCCACTGCTTACTCTTCAAACCTTTGAGATTAGTACTGATTCTACTATCGCTTGCTTTAAATCCGTTACTTGAATAAAAGAGTTCAATAAGTTCTTTT
The DNA here is from genome assembly GCA_964650625.1 of uncultured bacterium. Classification (GTDB taxonomy): domain Bacteria; phylum Muiribacteriota; class UBA6191; order UBA6191; family UBA6191; genus JAYZAC01. The sequence continues at coordinate 4,200 of CAZYUV010000241.1, read as the reverse complement.
GAAGGAGCCTTTTCAAAGTAGAGTTCAAGCTCAATACCAATCAAACCATGGGATGGCTTTTGCTTGAGTTTTATTTTATGATTTTGAAACTCTTTTAATTCAACACAAAGTTGATCATTTTTGAGTTCAAGGGGTAAAACGCTTTGTGGCTTTATATTCATACCACTTATTAGAGGTATGTCATTTGTTACTACATATTCTGCAAGTACTTTAGAACGATCCTGAGCGCTTGAATTCCAAGTACAAAATAGGCTCATTATGAGCAAAAAAATAGGAAGCAAGAGGACTCTAATGCAGAAAAAATACATATTCGTTATACCCAATATATTATTGGCTTTCTAAATATACCCTAAAAGCCTATAATGTCGGTATGCCCCCATTAGTAGCAATCGTATTAATAGTCGCTATTTTTTCTGTTCCATTAGCGTTTATTTTGGGCCCAGCACTTGGAGCCTTAGCCCCCTTACTGTATATCGGGGCGGGTATTTTTGGTACAAAATATCTAATGGATCATCGCCATAGACAGAAGATGTTGGAATTGGAAAAAGAGAGAGAGGTGGAGGAACTAGCGTATCGCCACCTTCAGGCTGCTGACCAAGTGCTTGATGACGAAGATTAAACTTCAAGTGAGAGTCATTCCACCGTCCACGCACAGTACTTGACCTGTAATGAATGAGGCTTCTTCAGAAGCTAAAAAGCAGAATGCCGCGGCAATTTCCTCTGGTTGACCTATTCGGGCAAGAGGTGTTTTTTGTACTACCAGATCGATGACTTTTTGTGGGATAGTATCAATCATTTCAGTAGCCGTAAAACCCGGCGCTACGGCATTTACTCGAATACCCTTTGAGCCTAATTCTTTAGCCCAAGTTTTGGTCATAGCGATCACTCCAGCTTTTGCAGCAGCATAATTCGTCTGTCCTATGTTTCCATCTAGTCCTACTACAGAACTTGTGCTTAGAATGACACCACTTCCTTGTTCCCGCATTAACCTGGCGGCGGTTTGACCGCAGTTAAAAACACCTTTCAGGTTAACGTTAATTACTTGATCCCATTGGTCTTCATTCATTTTGTGTAGCATTGCATCTCGGGTTATTCCAGCGTTTGCGATCATGATATCTACCGAACCTATCTCATGAACTATTTCTTCGAATTGTGACTGGACTTCTTCTAGGTTGGTTACATTTACAACGTTGTATTTGGTGTATGTTATTTGTGAAATCTCGGTAGCTGCGCGTTCAAGGTTTTCCCGGTCGATGTCCCACAAAATTATTTTGGCCCCTTCGGCGGCAAATTTTCGAGCTGTTGCGAGACCAATACCGCCAGCGCCACCCGTTATTACGGCAACTTTATTATTTAATTTCATCTATTATTCCTTTGTAGGTTTTTAAAGTTTCCATGGTATTTATTCGCATTATATTGAAACCTTTTCAAAACTGGATATAATGCGGTCTTCTTTGTTGTTTAATTTGGAGTCCTATATGTCCTCGAATAGTAAGCGCTGGTTTCAAGTGTCTGATGAGGTTGCAGCTGCAATCGTCAACGGACGGCCGGTAGTAGCGCTGGAATCTACCATTATTGCCCATGGAATGCCATACCCCCAGAATCTTGAAACAGCACTTGAATGCATGCAAATAGTTCGGAATGCTGGTGCCGTTCCAGCGATCATCGGAATTGTTGAAGGTACCCCTACTGTGGGTCTAAATGAAGATCAGGTACGTTTATTAGCGCAATCTGACTCAGTAGCCAAAGTGAGTCGACGTGATATTCCTTTTGCCATGGCTAAAAAACTAAATGGGGCTACGACGGTTGCTGCCACCATGATTTTAGCATCTTTGGCAGGAATCAAGATTTTTGCCACCGGCGGTATTGGAGGAGTACATCGCGGTGCTCAGAAAACCATGGATGTATCGGCTGATATTATGGAATTGGCTAAAACAGACGTTGTGGTAGTTTGCAGTGGCTGTAAATCAATACTAGATATTGGTTTGACGTTGGAAAGTTTAGAAACTCAAGGTGTTCCTGTTCTTGGCTATCAAACGACAGAATTTCCGGCTTTTTATACTCGAAAAAGTGGATTTAGGCTTGAATATAGTTTTGATTCGCCAGCCGAAGTTGCCGAAACAATTAACGCAAAGTATGAGTTGGGTATGCAGGGTGGTATTGTGATCGCTAATCCTATACCAGAGGAATTTGAAATGTCTCAAGATGCCATTAATGAATGCATTGATCAAGCTATTGAGGAGGCGGAGCAACGAGATATTCGAGGCAAGGCTGTTACACCGTTTTTGCTATCCACAATTGAACAGCGTAGCGAGGGTAAATCACTGATTGCAAATCGACATTTGGTCTTTAATAATTGCAAATTAGCTGCGGAAGTTGCCGTTAGCATAACCTAATCTAGGGCAAGAATCTAAGGTTGAGCTTTCCAGTTGTCTAAGTACTTTTGTAATGAAAGCCCTTTCTTACCAGTCCAAGTAGCCATTGCTCTTAGTAAGGCATTTTGAATTGAAATATAGGGCTGTCGTTTATGATTTCTGAGGGCATGTTCTATTCTGGCTGAAGCTACTGAATTTTCCTTAAAATGAGCGGCGATTTCAAGATAAGCAGCTAATCTATCCATAGATTCCAGTCTTCCTGGTGAGATTTTTAATAATTTTGGATGCCGTTTCACAAGTTCGATCAAGTACTTTGGAGGGAAATCACGATCTATAGTTTCCAAAAAAACAGATCCGGGGAATTTCAGTTTGAAATCTGAGAATGCTGTCAATAGATAAAGAGAGCTTGTTCGTCCAATGGGCGTTTTTGCAGAATTCCACAAGGTCTTAAGACGTTTTATGAAATTTGTAGGTGCTGGAGGTGGCGGACTTTGAAAGTAGTTCCTAGTCTTTAAGAAGTCTACATAAACGGGAATCATTTGGGGGTCGCGCTCGTTGAGTAAACCCAACATAACAACTCGCATGGGAATACGCCTTCCAGGCAGGCTGGATAGATATCTTAAATTCTGGTATCGAACAACTGGATGAGGGTCCTTGACTGCTGAGCGTAGAAAACGTCGAGGTACTGTTCGGCGAAAATGATACGATGCGTAATTCAGAGTTCCATACTTTTTTGATTCAAGTATGCTTGCCTGCCATACCATAGGGTCCAGGTCAAAGGAATAATAGAAGTACTCTGGAAGATAATTAAGCGCTAACAGCTCTGTGATTAAATGCAAGGTTGGCATGTCTGAAATTTGACTATCAACTCCGGAATCATTGGGATTCCACTGACTACGCTGTCCCTTTTTAATGTAGTTGTAGCGATGTTGAACCTTAAGTTCCTTGATTGCTTCATTGAGCTCTAATTGGCAATAGGCACTGTGTCTCTCTAGAAGAAACTGGCGATATTTTTTAAAAGTATCGAAGTCGGTATCTAATATATCTGCAGCGCATTGAAAGAATGCCAGCGTAAAAATTATGATCTTTGTAATTATCTGAATTTTGAGCATAAGCTTATTGTCTCAGATTGACTTGAATCTCTCCAGAGATAGAGCAATTTTTTAATTGCTAGAGCTTGATCGAATTAATGTAATTCTAGGCTTTTCAAGAAGATTTATTAGTTCATCACTGGGCATGCCTATGCCTACATTTAATAGACCGGCAGAAAACGTCATCCATGGTATTTCCAATACGCCCTCGTCAACTATTGATATAAATTCTTGGCGGAGTACAAAGGGCGAGATGGCGCCTTTGGTGAGTCCCAAGTCTTTTATTTCATTTTCATCAAGTAGTTCTACCCTTGTATTTAGATGGGCACGTACTCTTTTAATTTTAAGTTTATGGTCCCCTCGACGCATAAGTGCAATCAATGGCAGACCTTGTGCTTTTGCGAGCATGCATTTCAAGGTTTCACTAAGATTTACGGATCTTTCTATGGCACTATGCTGACAACTGATGGTCTTCTGTTTGTGATAGTAAACTTTAAATGGAATCTCCTCATGATTGAGTCGATTTAAAAAGGTTTTCGACAAAGGTGTTTCATCTAGGGAAAGCATTTGTGATCCCATAGTAATACTTTTTCGGTGGGTCCGAAGTGATAATTTTCACCAGTATATTCTTTTACAAAAAATAGTTTGAAGCTTGCTAGTGAAGGCAGAGTCGGATACTTTTCAGCAAAACTGCGACAAATATATTTACCATAGTAAAGTCGATACTTGGAATG
>CAZYUV010000240.1:0-5154 GCA_964650625.1 uncultured bacterium | reverse complement strand
AAACAAGGTCAGCTCAAGTATTTCAACGTAGTCAAAATGTTATTTCTTTTGTCGCTTGCTTTTTTTAGCTTTGGAGTGATCAATCATCTTCTACAAATATTACAAACCTTTAACCTATTTGTTTATGCAGTAATGGCAACTATCGCGTGGATTGGTTATTTATGTGCTACCGGTTACTTGCTTAGGATTGCTTGGATAAGATCTGGGTTTAGCAGTAAGGATAATTTCATGACTGAAATGTTACGTTCTTATAATTTACATTGGATAAAAGCGGATAATTTAACCCATGAACAGTGCTATCGTTTTATGAATATTTATTTTGGAGAACGAATGCGGGAGAGATCTCGTAATGTCAAAGAGTCTATGAAGTTTTTATTAAATAAAGCGATTCGTAAAAATGGTTATGAACAGTGGCTTGATATTATCAATTATTCTCGTCTAGGATTTGTATTGGGAATCTATCGGGAACTGGCAAGGCATTCCGATCTTATTGAATCCCAAGCAAGTCAGCGCGCGGAAGATATTAAACGTATCCAATGGGTGAATTACAGAGCTCAAAAGATTTTGGATAAAGCTAAGTTAATCGGTGGTAAACGTACTGATAAATTCATAAATGTGGATGACATAGATAGTATTACAGAAGATAAAATCTATGACTTTCAGCAGCAAGTTCAACTTACACTCGACTACCTAGAAGGACAGGAAGATTTAGGCATTAATAAAGAATGATTTGGGCTAAGGTAAATTTTGTATAGCCTGCAGTAATTTATTCTCTTCAATTTGTGATTGAATATTTGTAGATTCATAGCTCGCACGCAATAGATGATAAGGCTGAGTTTGAATCCAATACTTAAGTTTAGTTGCTCCATTATCTAAATTAGTCCAGTAAGCCAGCTGCTTTTTTTTGATATAGCCACTGGCTTCACCGTAGCGTTTAATTAAAGATCTGGCTAATGAGCGGCTCTTTTTTCGAAAATTTTGATCTAGAGATTTTGCCATGCCCGAGCGAAAGGTACCTATTCGCATTCTAAAATCTATTTTATAGAGCCCTAATTCGGAGTCAATATAAAAGTCTGCTCTAGCTGGCTGCTTTGAGAATGTGGTTTCACAACTATGTCGCATAGATTTTTTATTTACGACACAGTGCAGATTTTCCTTATGACTAAAACGTTGGAAATGTTCTAAGGGGCTACCCCACTTCAAATTTTCATACGGACTTGCAAAAACTAGTGGCATCATCAAGAAGCTAGCCAGAATCGATAAAATTAATGAAATGTGGTATCTGTGCATTTGGTGGGCAGATTTAAAAGATTCCGTACTTAAAGATATCTCTGAATTCGCCCGATTTTAATTTTTCTGAAGTGTCTTTCTTTAACGTATTAGTAGGTATCAAGGGAATTGTTTTATCGCCATAGAATAACTGAAAAATTAACTCACGATTTAGAATGTAGGCTTTATCAATGAAAGATGAGAACCAGTCCAGATGTCGAAATCCATAATGCCCTCCATCTTTTAATATCACAATATTTTTAGTTTCAGGCCATATACCCGGCGTATTAAGAAAATCATCGTCAGTGGTAAGGATATTAACCCCTGGACTCCCAGCCTTATCAGCTCGGTTGATCCAGTAAAAAATTTGACCTTTTTCAGATTTAAGAAGCTCTTCGACATCGGGAGCAAAGTCTGTAAAATAAGTTCTAAAGCGAAAATTTCGTTTCCATTCGCGGTATTTTGAAGAGATGGACCCCCAGGCACGATCCGGAATTTTATTCGTTTTTGCAATCTTATCGTATACATTTACTGACCGGATAATCTCACGATGAAAAGCAACCATGGTCACAAGAATTTTTGAATCTCTTAAATGATGCTCTTCAAGCTCACTAGGATGCTCCAGGCCACAGAGTCCATTGTATCGTCTAAGTAAACTTGCATAACTCATATTGGCGTATTCGGGAGCCACTTCATCAATCATTCCATCAAGAGCCAAAATACTGTTGTAAATATTGAAAGGAACTGAATAAGTGTTAGCACTCATATTAAATAAAGGATTTTCATGTTCTGCATCGAGTGCCATCATAACAGCGGCTAGATAACCACCGCTGCTCACACCTGACAATCTTATCTGGCCATTATCTGCACCTAAATCTCGAATTTTTGCGATGATATTTCGAATTCCGTCATAAAGAGTTGCAGCCTCCTCTTCAACGTTACCAATAGGCTGTTTTGGTATTCGATTAATAAACTCTGTTCCCCATGGATTAGGTACGATTACTACGTGATAACCGCGATGTGTGTGCTCCCACATCCAACGCTTCGGTTGACTGGCCGAAAGATTAGTAAAAGACCCCGGAATATAAACGAGGATAGGCGCTCTTTTGGCAAAGCCATGTTGATTAGTTTGTAAGGCGACTTTGGTAGGAAAGCTGCCTGATTTAAGTTTAGTCGTTTCAGCATCCCAGTTATGAACTGGTACACTCATATTGGAGTAGTCAGTCCCTAAAGTTCTGCAGGCACCGCGCAAGCTTGAGACGAAGGGGTCATCATAGGGATGATTGTATATGGAAGCATGTTTGTGGATAGCATCAGACCATTTGGCAGAATTACTGCACACCGATCCGATCAGTGAAAAAACCAAGATTATCTGTAGACAATAGTTCATTTTTTTTAAGGTAAATTTGAGTAGATTATAAGACTCGGAAAGTAAGTGTCAAGTTCTTAACCTTTATGACTTAAGAGATAATTTTAATTACAATTAATTGATTTTAATGATTAAAAAAAGGATTATTTTTATTGTTGATTAATTTTGCTGTTGACCCAATCACGATAGTTAGAAACTCTGGTGTAAACGCCAAAAGCTTGAGGTCGAGCGCAGCCAATACCCCAGCTAACAATCCCATTCTGGATAAAATTGCCTGAACTATCTTTTAAGCCCATAGGACCTCCAGAATCACCCTGACATGCATCCTTACCACCTTGAGGAAAACCTGCGCATATCATATTGTCTGTAAGGCTGACATCGTAGAAAGGTGGAACGACTTCATCCAGTCCAGCTTCGCATTCTTCTTGCGAAACTAATGGAACATTAACTTCCTGCAAAACCTCTGGAGTCTCGAAGCCACCTTCTTCGGTGCTGCGTAGGTTGCCCCATCCGATCACTGTGCTGTCAGTACCTTCAGCATTGTATTGGGTTCCAGCTAGAGTGATGAACGGATATTCAGTAACTTCATCGGCCAATTTGAGTAAAGCAATATCGTTATCGAGACTATCATCATCGTAATTTTCGTGAGTAATAACTTCTACAACACCTACACGACGGCCTTTACTTTCATCGCTCAGACGGTAGCCACCAATGAAAACCTCGATTCTTTTGGGGCTAACAACGACTCCAGGCCATTTAGTCACACAATGAGCGGCAGTTAATACCCATTTAGGTCTTAAAAGACTACCACCACAAAATTGACCACTTTTAGCGGGCTTACCTTTGCCAAGAAGTGCAACCATAAATGGATACTCACCTTCATCAGCATCCGTACCACCGACGATTCGGTTGAAAAGTGATACGGGAGGATAAACGGAAAGATTTTGAATTGCTTTACGCATGTCATGGGCGCCACGTTTTGATCGAAATTCTGTGGCTGACAATGTGTTCATGCTACAAATAATTATGGCTGATGCCAACAGCTTGCGAAAATTCATCAATGTTCCTTTGATTTAAACATATTAGGATTTTAATATTAGTCCTGCGTTTAAAGCAGGTCCGTATGTTAAGAGGCTTACAAAATGAGTCAAGAGTTGGAACTAAAATAAATTGTAAATTTTCAAATTATAATAGAATGATATTTCGAATAAACTCGGACGAATGATTTTGCGATTTCAAATTATGTTATTTTACTGTGCTGAAAGGTTGAGCAATGAATGTTTCTTTCCCCCCCATTGCAGGCATTGAAGATATAGAAGCCATCGAAAGAGTTCCTTTAAATGATCGATTAGATATAAAGAGTACCAAGGAGATTTTTGAGAGATCTGCTCAGAAGTACGGTTCAAGAGTCGCTTTAAAATATTTGTTTTTTGGACGCTCTGATGAAGAACCAATTACTTTTACTTATCAGGAAATGTTTTGCAAAATTCGCCAGACGGCCAATTTATTCCATCACTTAGGTGTAGACGAAAATAATCCGGTTAGTTTTTTATTACCTAATCTGCCTCAGACTCATTTTAGTCTGTGGGGTGCTGAGATAGCTGGTGTGGTAAATCCTATCAATGTGTTGCTCGAAGCTGATCATATAGTATCTATTCTGAATGCAGCTAAAACTAGAGTATTGGTAACATTGACCCCATTCCCCAAAACAGATATCTGGGAGAAGGTGGAGAGTTTGATTGACCGTGTCCCTAGCCTTACAACCATTCTACAGATTGATATGGTTCAGTACCTTCCTTGGTGGCAAAAAGCACTGGTTAAATGGACGCGCTCTAGTTGTAAAGTCCCCACCCATATTGATCTAATAGACTTCGATAAGGCAATTTCCACAATGCCTTCAGATCGCTTCACGTTTGAGAGAGAGATCGATTCAGATACAATTGCCTCTTTGTTTCACACTGGTGGTACAACAGGAGTTCCTAAATTGGCCCGCCATACACATGGTAACGAAGTATTCAATGCCTGGGTGCTCAAGGAAGTTGCTTGTTTGAATGAAGACTCAATAGGAATCTGCGCTTTACCGCTTTTCCATGTTAACGCAGTCATTGTTACAGGATTAGCTCCTTTTCTGACTGGCGGCACGGTTTTACTATTAACACCCGGAGGTTTTCGAGGTCCCGAGGTTTTCCCCAACTTTTGGGGTATAATCGAGCTTTATAGAGTCAATTTTTTCAGTGCTGTTCCAACGGTTTTTTCCACGCTACTCAAATATCCTTTGAATGGCAGAGATGTAAATTGCATGCGTTTCGCTATTACTGGTGCTGCGCCTATGCCAACCGAGGTTTTTCGTAAATTTGAGTCAATGACCGGTCTAAGAATTATTGAAGGTTATGGTCAAACCGAGGGGACTTGCGCAAGTAGTTGTAATCCTTTATCAGGAGAGCCAAAGATAGGTTCAATCGGATTGAGATTTCCCTATCAGCAGATGAAAACAGTGCTTATTGATCAAGAAGGAA
>CAZYUV010000239.1:0-5172 GCA_964650625.1 uncultured bacterium | reverse complement strand
TGATTATGAGCCTATTCAGGCTAGTGGTTTGTATGCGGCATCAGGAATTTTTGATGATTACCTCTACGGTGAGCACAATGTAGCGGCATATACTATCGAACTGGGCCGACAGTTCATCCCAGCGCAGAGTGAGGTTCCTGAAATTACAAGTAGAGGGGTGAAAATGCTCCGTTACGTGTTTAAGAATATCCGTAATGGTTTATCTCCTGATCAGCAGGAATCTGAAGTTTATCAACTGGCCGGCGAAATTCAAAATTTAGTTAGGTCCATAATAGTTGGCCAAGATGATCGTAATATTCTTCAAGCTTCTCAATCTATTCGTGAGGTGACTAACCAAAAGTTGCATGAGGCTTTTGATTTGTTAAATATGAAAGAAGACTTACGTAAAACGGTTAGGAAAACTTTACAGCAAACTCAAAATTTTCAATAATAGACGACAGTTCAATGCGACTGAGTAGAGTTTTACTCTTAACCTATCAGTCAGAGTTGATGGTTATATCAGCACGCTAAAACAGGGTGGCTTTACTTCAAAGTTAATCAACCTACAATATCTATGTTAGTGCCTCTAACAGGGTCAAGATTTGGTGTCACGCGCGTCGAAGTGACATCGGAAGTTTTGGATATCACTTGCTTTACAGATTGCTCTGCGCGCTGAGTAATCCTACGGTAAATCTTATTTTGCTCTACTTTGCTGCTATTTCGTGTCCTTTTATGATTTTCTGATGTAAGTTCACGCTCTCTAGAGACATTTTTCAATCGATTGTTTTTCAATACTTTGGGGCTCAAGCGATTAAAGTCGTCATTGCGACGCCGAGCAATGTTACGCACGTTATTACTGCGATAATCAGCGTAAGCCAAATTATAGGCGACAAGTAAGCCGGCCATGATAAATCACCGCTTTCCTAATCCTAATAGAATGATTTCGTCCACCTTAATGATACCCAATTTAAATGGTTAAGGAAAAGATTTGCTATGGAATTTTTAACAGATCTTTTGACTAAGCTTCGTCTTAATTTACTAGAGATTACTCTGATGAGGTACGTAAGGCGTCCACTTCATCCAAATCGGTTGGATGTAAACGAATGTCAAAATTACGATTATTTAGGACATTGTTGATGTAGAGTAAAAGTTCACGAAGATGGGCATTGTTCTGCCCCCCGTGTTGAAAGCGAATAGCCTCTGTGTCCTTAGCATAAAGTTCAAACTGTACAAAAGTGCCTTTCTTCTGAGATTCTTCATTTAGAAGGGACATCAGATAACCTGTACCAAGTAATCGAAAAACTTCATTATTTTTCAATAGATCTTCTAGGCCTTTCATTCGTTCCTTGGCGGGAACCTCTGAACGAGAAATGAGATAAATTCCTTCTAGCATTTCGCCAATTTGCTTTTTATGTCGTTCGTACCAATCACTAAAGTTATGGATTGTCTTATTTCGATGATTTTTCGTACGATTAGTACGAGGTTTAGGCATGGAGGGTATGCTGGTTTTGAATTCTTTAAATTTTTGAAACAACTCAAAAAGGTTATATTCAGAAATTTGATCAAAAGCATATTTTTCAAAAATCGTATGAAAACGCATTCTCGCATTTGTCCTTGATTTAATATCTTTCCATTCTCCCCAAGGAATTTTCTTTAAAACTGACGTTGGTAGGTTTCTGCCAATAAATTTAATTATTTTTTCTTGATCTTCGATTCCGAAGCGTTTATCACGAAATTCCCATGTGGTACCCCATTCACCGAAGTCAATTGGGACACCTTCTCTATTAGAGGGGAATAAGCTGTATACGGTATGCATATTGCTGTGTTTGAATATTCCGAAAAGTGCCTCAAATTCTTTATTTCTTGTAAAAGTCGGATAAAGGTAATAATTAGTCTTATTGTTCTCATCTACATGACTGATTAAATTTTCTGTACGATGAAATTGTCTTCCGTATTGAATAATTTTGATACCTACTCGAAGATCTCGAGTGTGTCGATTATAGACAGATTCACCACGATATAGTCGATTGATTCTCCTAGATTCTATCGGATCAGATTTATCCTGCTGAACGAGATCTTCGATGAGTGAGAGATCGTGGATCATTTTGTTCGAGATAGGTTTATCATTATCAGTAAAAGGGTTTATAACTTCTGTCTCTCGAAATTTAAATTGACTAGCAAGAATTCCATCTAGAGCGTCCCGTGCAGTGGAGTTGTTAAGATTAAAGACATAGTCAGCCAAAAATATTCGTCCAAACTCTTTGTCAGCTCCGGTTTCTGTCAATTTGACTCGAGTCCACTTGCGTATTTGTTTATCCACAATATTGATGAGAAAAAAATCGAGACCCGTACCTAGGAATCCAATTTGAGCGTTGGCTCGCATAGAGATTTTCTGCTGACGTTGAGCTAAGACTCTTAGGCGCACTCGGTTGTCCATCATCTTGAAAATATGTAATTGAAATTTTCCACTGAGTAGATAACTTGCATTAAGTCCAGCATTAAGTCCGAAATATTCGCTAACGGCTCCCTTTAAGACATTCGAAAGAGTTCCAATACCTTTACCTATTACCAAGTTAAGGTGGGCGGGAATAGCAACAAAATCACCCGGGTGCAGGTTGTCGATTATACGCTTTGCATTGTAAGGAAAATGCTTGAAATTATATGGAATGGCTTTTAGTGCTCTGCTTTTTGATTTAAATTGACGAACGAAATGAACTTCCTGACCTTTTTCGATGTTTAATCCGAATGGTAGGGAATCATCAGATAGCATATCACCAGGACTGATGTTAGCGTTCATACGCCATGTGTCTACCCGAGTGTAATAATTATCTACGTAGCTAGGCTCCACTTCATAGCGATACTTACTACCTATACCTATCCCTTCGTAAAGGTCGAGGTCGAACAGTTTTATGTTGAACTTTATGTCGATGTCGGCGATTTCATCAACTATCCTTTGACCCCATTTAGTTTTGATTATATGGCGTCGGAAACCTGCAAACAGAGTATCTTTTTTGGGTTCGTTTTCGATTTCCGATACTGAATCAGAGTCTTCTTGATTCTCCTCTTTTTGAGAGGAATCACTTTTATCCTTGTTATTTTCTCTTTGCTGAGACTTAAAATTTGAATCAACAAATTTCGTGTAGAAACTTGACCTTTGTGTGGGGTCTTGAAGCTTTTCTTCAGTGTTGCTTTGCTTTCCCTGTGCTTCTGATATGTTTTCACGTTTGGTCTGAACCGGCCATTCCTGCCATAAGGGCTTTACGGATTGAGTTAGTCGTTCCACTTCAATTTTTTTCCCTGCAATCATCTTTTTAATTGCTAAGAAGCCGTTTCTGACGCAATGAAGAGGGAGATTTTGCAAGTGCTCAATGCTATGACTATCACTAAAAAATACACCCTTAGATTCGATTAAGTTGCCAACGGCAGGAACCAATTGTGATCGGGCTGATATTTGAACTGGATTATGGTCAGCTTTTGAAACAAATTGCCTATCCACACTTTCAAGTGGCCATTGAATCGTTCCAGCTGGAACGAGCATATGAGCTGTCTCAGACCATTTTACTGCGGGTTGAGAATGACTGTAGTAATCTCTATAATGTTTTGCGAAGGTCTCTTCGTAAGCTTTCTTAGCTTTAGTTTTTTCATTCTGATTGTCTGCTCTGACCATTTCCCATTTATGCTTGTAGCCAGGACCATTTTCGACCTCATGAACTATTGACTGACGAAATTGTGGATTCCAATCCTCTTGTGCAGGAGCTTCCGCAACTTGACGATTTACTTCACCAAGTAGTTGACGATACAAGGTTAGATTTAGATCTCTAATATTTTCATTTTTATGAAGAGCGCGCATGCTCTCAAGCACCATATGTAATAATTCTGTGTATTGGGTGCGTAACTCTTCTTCGTCTACACGCCAAAGCCACTTGAAGCGAAAGTGACGCCTGATTTTTGAAAAATCAGGATTCGCATTACCAAGATACTTTTGAGAATAGCTTGTGTTAGCGAAAACTTTTGTCCAGTAAGGCTCTTTATTAGCATCTATATCTGCTTGAGTTAGTCTGAGTCGAGTTCCTGCTGAAGTGTCATAATTTAAAGTAGACCAATGCTTATCAGATGACGAGGAAGCCTTCGTATTTGCAGGCTTTGATGTTTCAAGCCCCGTATGTTCAATAGTTTCAGCCGTTAGAAGAGATATGAGGCTGAATAGAAGTAGCGCGTTAATCAAAAGTTTTGTATGCATATGGATTCTTACGAAACCAAGCTAGAAAAAGATGCCGTTAAAGTCAGATTTAATGAGAAAATTTAAAAAAACGCTTAAGATTCTAGGAGTTTGACGGAAAAATTAATGAAAGATCAACTACAGACTAGGAAGCTTCTTCAAGTCCACTGACGTAATCATTTTGATCGTCGTCGTCAGATTTTGTGCTAAAGAAATCGTCTATTTCCTTGCGGAGTTCCCCCACGCAAAACTTAAAATGGTTATCCGCTGAGACTTCATCCATTACAACATCACCGTTGAAAACCAAGATGCGTTCCTCGTCAATCAGGAAGGTCAATTCAATGAGAGGATGAGTTACCTTATGAAGTAATTGTTTCATCAGATCTATAGTTTTACGCAATTTTTGGATAGAGAAATTCCGTTTTTGTCTTAACTCCCAGGCAATTTTGAGAAGCAATACATCCGTAAACGTGTACAAACGGAACTTCTTTTGCTTTCGATAGGAGGGTTTTATGAAGTCTGTCTGGTCCCAATACTGCAATTGACGATAAGATACATTAAGGACTTTTTCTATGTCTCGAGGCGAAAAAAAGGATTTCACGGGGAACTTCTCAATCAAATTATTTTATAATCTACCTATTTCATTCTGACATATTTTCGAGATTTTGTCATCTGTATCCCGCTAATGATCACGTTTGAGCTGTCTTCAAAATTTTCATGATGTGATGTTTTGAATCGATTAAATTTTGTAAAAACACATTATAGAACGCTTCTAAAGAGATTATTTAGCACTAAATTTTAAGAGTACTGTATTTAAAGATTTTCTTTTTTGTGATTATCATAAGCCTATGATTTACGATGATGATATTGATTTTGAGAGGAATTCTTCGCTAAATTGGCGTGAGCTTAGTCCGGACCAACTTGAAATTATTGATCTACAATCTGTTGAGGAAATCAAGTCATGTGCTCAAAAG
>CAZYUV010000238.1:0-5207 GCA_964650625.1 uncultured bacterium | reverse complement strand
ATCTTGAGCAGTTTATCCCAAAAAATTTTAGACTGAAATGTTTCGTAAACGGGGCGAACAGTAAGGTCTGATCCTTTCTTTTTGATAGTGTACGCTGCAAAACGCAAAGTAGTCTGTATCCGATCAGCTTTACGCGCACGAAAATATTTTTTTCTCAAACTTGCCCTACGTAACTTTTGAACATCCTTGCTCATGAAAGTTGATACCACCTCTTTTTTGTGATTCTCAATGAAATTGAGATACTCCGCCTCAACTCTTCGCTGCTCAGTCATGAGTTGATCGTGAAGTTCTAAACGAGCGTCCCCTAAAGCACCTGCAAAATCACTTTTCAGTAACATTACTAAAAAAGTAAGAGCTGCAATATTAAGTATAATAAATAAGACAAAACTTTTTTTGGGCATACCTTTCTTAGTATGGCAAATCGATTTCATGCTATCAAGTGATCTATGAATCTGAAATTAAGCACCCATAATTGGCATCAAACTTAGTGCTGTGTTAGTATGAATTCGTTATAAAAATGGCTTAGAAAAGGTTCTGCAACTATGACAAATCCTTTGATTACAAGGCGAGAAAAGCAGGCGAATGATGACACTGTTCTGCTACACATAAAAGGTCGTCTTGATATGAATGCATTAGAAGATTTTAAGAATGTTTTTGCCGATGAGTTTGATACGGGTAATTTCAAAATTGTTCTGAATATGTCGCAAGTTAATTTTATAGTTTCTACCCATCTCGGCGTAATCATGTCCAATTATAAGAAAGCACAATCAGCCGGTGGCGACATTAAGTTTAGCTCTCTGACTGAAGAAGTTTATGGAATTTTTGACCTCCTGCAGCTCACTACTATACTGAATATTTACAATAGTGATGCCGAAGCACTTGCCGAGTTTTAAACTTAAAAACACTGATTTAAGATAGATAAACCTTCAAATCATCGCTTGTACTTCATCGGACTTGGAGTGTAAGCTGGGTTCTTGTTTAAGCAAACTTGGACAATACTAAGATCTATCGAAAGAATGAAACATTCATAAACTATGAGCTCCAGAATTCAAATACATCGTACACAATTATCTGAAAGAGTCATTGGACTATCATTTGAAGGCAGATTGGATATTCATTCTCTTGAAGCCTTTCGTGAAGTTTTCAATACAGAGTTTGAGTGTAGTAATTACAATATAATCCTTGATCTCAGTGAAGTCAGCTTCATTATCTCCACCTATGTTGGGCTAATTCTTTCTTTTCAGAAGAGCGTTAAGAAAAATAATGGCAATCTCTGTTTAGCGGGTTTGAGTACTGAGGTAGGAAGCATTTTCGAACTCATGGGCATTACAGATCTAATCGGAATATACGGTTCTATGGAGTTAGCCATGGAATCCTACAAAGATTAAAAAATTGTCAAGGATTCAACAGTCATCTGCTTATGAATTAAGTACCATAACGCTTAGACTAAAGCTTCACGGTTAGACCGTCATAGGCCCCTTGAATAATCAAATCTGGATTGCCAGCCACATCTTGATATTTGGTCGCCTCATCAATAATCTTTTCGATTTTGTAGTCATCATAAGCAGGCTCGTGATGAAATAGATATAACGATTTTGCATTGGCCGAGGTCGCAATATCTATTCCAGTAAACACACTAGAATGACCCCAGTCAATCTTGCTAATAGCATCTTGAAATGTAAATTGACAATCGAAAATAAATAGATCGGCATTCTCGCAAAGGTTCACTGCATTCTGAATCAGCTGCATATTCGTCATATGAAATTCACTATCTGTCATGTAGACAGCTTTCTTACCAGACTCTTCTACAGAATAAGCATGAGAAACCTGCGGATGATACAATTTTGCGGAATTAACCTTAACTGTCTCATTTATGGTTATCTCTTCACCTTCTTGTAATTCGTGGAACTCAATTGCAGCACCCAATCCGTCAAAAGGAACTGGGAAATAAGGATGCATCATTTGCCTTCTAAATTTCTCCTCGAGACCCTCTATTACAGCGTATATATGAATTTTATTGCCTGGTATATAAGCAGGAACAAAAAAGGGAAAACCTTGAATATGATCCCAATGCAGATGTGAGTAGAAAATATGGAGCTCTCCTTGTCCTTTACCCAAGGGGGAGGACATTAATTCCAATGCCATTTTGCGGACCCCTGTACCGCTATCAAAAATAACATTAACTCCCGAGCTTGTGGTCACTTGAACACATGATGTATTTCCTTTATAGGTGCCCTTAAAACCATGCGGCAAGGATTCAAGAAACTTGTTGACGGATTTTTCGTCTACTATATCTTCTGGCTTAATCATCTCGAGGATACGCCTAATCTTAGCCTCGATCTGCTCAGAATCACACGGTGATGCTATCGAGCCATTACATCCCCAGAATTTTACTCTCAATAGCCCACCTCTGTCCTCTATTAAACTTGCCAGCCAGGCAACTGCAACTTTAATCCATTATATGAGCTATCCTGAAGCAATTCAAGCAGATCTTCGAGTACCGGAGGATAGAAAACAAGCTCATTTTGTGCACTATATTCGCTCATATTAAGCCAACGAAAACCAGTGACACGCCCTCCAATTTCACTCAATTCCGGATCTCCATTACTGGTTACATCAAAAATTACATGAAAAATATTTCTGCTTCCATCCGCTGAAATATTTTGAACCAATTGCCGAACTTCACCAACATTCACATCCATTCCCAATTCTTCCAAAAACTCACGCCTTAGAGAGGTTTTTAAATCTTCCGTCATTTCAGCACCGCCTCCTGGCAATAGATAATAAACGTCAGAACTCTTTGTATGCTCAATTAGCAACAAGCGACCTTCCCTTACTAGGGCCCCCGACACTCTTACTCTCAACACAACTTACCTCTGGCTCATATTTTATCTACAATGGCAATAATAGCTGCGTCAGCTCCGCAACGACGAGACATTCCCAAACCTGACTCCATAGCTGTTTCTAACAAAACAAATTCGCCATCACATACACCGATTCTATCTATAGCTACAAAAGGTTCACCAATTGGCTCAGCGGGATTCATATCGAATACTTTCACTACGAATCTAAGGGGAACTGCATGAAATCCAGGCTCTTGATGCGTTGCCACAACGTTACCGCAAACTTTAGCAAGAATCATATGACTAAAGTAGCCTAAGAGGCTGACTCCAATGCTTTTATTTTACTTACTCTAGCAGCATGCCTACCTGAAGCTGGCTCTGTTTCTATGAACTTTTTTACAATAGACTTAGCCAAACTATCTCCTATAATCTGAGCACCAATACAAAGCATATTGGCATGATTATGCTCTCGGGCATTATTAGCTGTAAAGTGATCCCAGCAATTGGCGCAGCGTACCCCAGGTATTTTATTAGCTGCCATTGTTGAACCTATACCAACCCCATCTAGCATAATTCCTATATCATAACTTCCGTTCGCCACGGAGCGAGCAATCATCACAGCAAAATCTGGATAATCCACACTGTTGGAGTCGTAAGGTCCGAAATCATCAATCACCTCAACCCCCAATTCTGTCGCTAGATATTGCTTTAGAATATTCTTCATACGGTAACCACCGTGATCGGACGCAATCGCTACTTTCATCTAACACCTCACGTAATATGAAAGTGGCCCTTAAGTACACATCTACGCTGCCTCGTAAACGTACGCGCGGATGTCAAACCCTCTCCCGTGGGACCTGCAATAGTCATTGTTGTAAAACCTTCACCGCCCATACCCAAGCCTGCATATGAAGGCCCATTTTTGACGAAAATAGAAACGTTACTTCTAACCGCCATCTCGTGCAATGCATCCAAATTTTTCGAATGCATTGTGGCTGTGTGGTAGTTACTTTTTTCTGCCTCCACAGCCATATCAATAGCTGTACCAACATTAGGAACTCTAACAATAGGCATCACCGGCATCATTTGCTCTTTTTTGACCATAAAATGCTCAAAATCACACTCAAAAAATGCCATTCGAACTTCTGGAGCAACATTAATCCCGATTTTTGCAAGAATGTAGTCTGCATTTTTTCCTATCAAATCTGAGTTTATTTTACCGTCAATTAAAATTAATTTTTCAAGCTTCTGAACATTACTTCCAATTAATTGATAACCACCATTGCGCTTAAGCGCCTGAATGAATTCATCCGCCACGGAATCTACTACAAAGACTTCTTTTTCAGCGATACATAACACATTATTATCTAAGGTTGCTCCAGAAATAATATGTTTGGCTGCTGAATCTATATCTGCAGTCTCATCCACAATAGATGGAGGATTACCTGGCCCTGCAGCAATTACTTTCTTTCCAGCAGAAAAAGCTGCTTGCACTATTCCGGGACCTCCTGTCACAACTAAAATTTTTACACCGGGATGCTTCATCATTGCCTGACCAGATTCTTGACTCGGGTTCGAAGTAATCGTAACCAAATCAGAGGGTCCTCCATGTTTTTGGACCACGCTATTGATCAAATGAACCACAAAAGCACAACAATTCTTGGCTCTAGGGTGAGGGTTAAAAACCACTGCGTTGCCGGCAGCTATCATACCAATTGAATTATTTATGATGGTTTCAGTGGGGTTTGTAGTAGGAGTTATAGCTCCTATTACCCCGTAGGCACCGCCCTCTCTTATCGTAAGGCCAAAATCACCGCTGAATGCTGTTGGATTCAAATCCTCCGTACCAGGTGTTTTTTCAATTACTAAGCGGTTTTTCTGTATTTTATCTTCGTAACGACCTAAACCCGTTTCTTCCCAAGACAACCGAGCGATTTCCTCTAAATGCTGCAAACATACATTACGAATCTCGCGAATCATTAACTCTCGATGCGATACCCCAATTTTTTTAAATGCCTCGTAAGCAGCGTTAGACTTTGAAACACACATCCCAATTTCAGGATAAACGCCAAGCCACGACTCAACCTGACTTGTATTGTCTGCAGTATTTTTAAGTTCTTCAGATGATGTGGATGACTCTCGACCTTTTTCGATTTGCTCAACCACTGAACTCACAATTCGTGCAATTTCATCAGCAGAATAACTCACTTAACCCCCTTTTACGGAATTCAAGTATTCAAGTTCACTTGATCGACCACGGCAATAATTGCACAATCTATGGCTTTACCCGTTGTCTTCTCAGTCTGCCGAGCAGAACTACCCGAAGCAAACAATACTAAATCACCTGTTCCTGCTTGTACCGTA
>CAZYUV010000237.1:0-5209 GCA_964650625.1 uncultured bacterium | reverse complement strand
GCATTTACGATATTCGGCTCTTTGAAATGCTAGTTCGATTGCATGTTTATAAATAGCTTCATTTTGAACAACAAGTCGAGCCTCTAATGCAGTTCTATAAGCGCTATTGTTACTCTGATCATTTCGAAATATTTTAATCATTAGATCCCAGGCGAGAGGATGTTTAACCTGTTTTCCAATAGCCTGCTTCAGGCTAATTGAGGCCCTCTGAGGTTCGCCCGCATTATAGTAGAAGAGTCCCAACGCAGTTTGAGCAAAAGGATTTGTTTCATCTTGACTTAGAGCCAGATCAATTAGGCTGAGAGCTTCTTGCGGATCAATATCCTTTTTTTGAAGCATAAGAATCGCGGTATATGCCAAGTAGTCGGCATTAGAATTTCTTATTTTTAATGCCTTTTGTAATGAGCTGAGAGCCAGGTCTGGTTTATTTAGAAAAAATGCTGCTTCTCCAAGAAATTCCAGAAATGCTATATATTTTGGAAACTTTTCGACTCCATCAGCAGCTAGGGGTAGAATTCGCTCAAAATCTCTGCGTTGTCGTAAAATATTCAAAGATATTCGGTATGGAAGAAGGAATGTGGATGAGTTTTTAATGACTCTATTTGCCATTTCAATGGCGCGTTTCCAAAGATAATTTTTGTTTTGAGTGTGGGCTATAGCTTCAATTCCTAATGTTAAAAACATCAATGGATATACAGGGTGGCTGAATGTGGCCTTTCTAATTTCTCTATCAATTCTACTTAGCTTCTTATTATCTTTCCTGTGGAGAGCAATAAGATAATCGTAAAGTAGATAATCAGGATGACCCTCGAATTGTTTTTGAAATACTAAATATTTACTTTTAAACTCATTTTCGCGTTTTAGTGCCAAATCAGCTAATAGAGGTAAAAATAAAAATTGAGGGTGCTGGGCTCCAGCATCTTGAGCTATTCGACATATGCTTACCATATTGTCGTATTGCTTCATAAAAAACAATGCACTAATTAAATGTAAATAGGTTTCGACATAGGCTAAGCTATTTTCGACTAAATATTTTGCATGAAGAATGGATTGTTTAAAATCTTTTTTGTATAGATATATTTGAGCAAGATGGTTGTGAGCAGGATGATATTCAGGCTCAATGCGTAATATTTTGAGAAGAGCATTTGTGGCAAGGTTAATCTTGCCCTGTTTTAGGTATACTTGAGCTAGTCGTTCTAAAGCGATAATATCTCTTGAATTTATTAGAAGTAGCGTATTGTAGGCTTGTTCGGCCCGCAAAAAATCCATCTCCGAATATGCTTTTAAGCCACGATCGAATATCTTTTGAAAAGAGTCACTCAGATGATGTTTTTTCTTATAAGGTTCCAGAAGCTTAGAAGGAATGGTGCTTAACTCATGTGTATAATAAAATGCATAGACCGAAGGCAATACCGATAGGTTTAAGAAAATCAAAATTATGGTAAGTATATAATTACGTTGAAACATTGAGACTTTACTTTTAAGTCATGATAGTTTGTCCATAAGATTTTCGGCAAAAAGAGGCTGTAATCGGACAGGTTCTTCGAAAAGGTCTTGTAAAAAGACAACAAAATCAGAATTCAAGGAGAAAATATGGCATATGCCAAAGATTATTCCCGTAAAAGTGACCCCAAAGAAGGGCGTGATAATGTGAAAAAATGGTTAGGGATCATTTGGTATTTTATTATTGGTAGTGAAACCATATATCACATTTTTAAAGGTCTCTATCTGACTTGGATTTTTTCTATTAAAGTACCCATGACTAAAGTACTTCAACGAATGCCCAATTGGGACCCTCAAGCCAGTACTGATATGGTGGGTCTAACGCTTTTTTCGCTTCAAGAATGGCAGTATCATTTTATGTTTGGTCTACGCGGACCAATGGTATTATTTGGGGCTTACTTGCTTTATCGTTATACCGTTTACTTAAGTCCTTTTAATAAGAAAAACAATTCTAGTCGTGGACGTAGTGGTTCGGGGGGAAGGTCCGGCAATAGCAACCCGTCAGCTCGTAAGTCAGTTTCTAATACTGGCGATTCTCGGCGAGGTAGATCTTCAGGTTCTGCTCGAAATCGCTCATGACTCATGTATGATTCTTGGTTAGATTTGACCCAGCAAATTGTTGGAGAATCGGTATTAAAGTGGAGTTCACTCAGTGGAGGATGTGTTGGTCAAGTTTATAGTTTAAGCTTTGAAGTCAGTCCTCCAATCGTAGCAAAAATAGTTACCTCTCATTTTGAACAGTTAGAAATTGAGGGTCGTACATTAATCTATCTCAAAGAAAATAGTTCAATTCCTGTACCCAGAGTATTGCACAATGGAGAGGGATTGCTATTACTGGAGTTTATTCCATCTGATTATATTATGAATTCTGAGGTGCAGCGTGATTGTGCGCGTCATTTTTCGGAACTACATCAATGTAGTGCGGATAGATATGGCTTTGAATTTGATACTGTGATTGGTGGTATTGTTCAAGCTAACTCTTGGTCTTCCAGTTGGCTTGATTTTTTTGCTGAGCAACGGCTTCAGCATATGGCGCAAATAGCTCGGGAGGCCGGGAAATTGGAATTTCAGGATTGTGTGCGGATTGAGAAATTATGCCATAAATTAGATAAATGGCTTTTGGAGCCAGAAAGTCCATCTTTATTGCATGGTGATGCTTGGGGTGGGAATATACTTTTTCATAAGGATAGATTAAGTGCTGTAATTGACCCAGCTTGTTATTATGGACATCCTGAAATTGAACTAGCCTTTACTACAATGTTTAATACTTTTGGTAGAGTTTTTTTCCAGAAATATGAACAATCTAGGCCTCTATGTGAAGGTTTCTTTAAAGAGCGAAGAGAACTGTATCTGATTTATCCGATTTTAGTTCATATTGCGCTCTTCGGAGGTTCTTACATTAGCGATTTAGATAGGACTTTAAGTCGTTATGGTTGCTGATTCAGTTTCTTGTATTTAAAAGGTGATGATGGCTGTCAAAGTTGTAAAAGAAAGAATTTTTTCTAGTCTCGACTAGCTCCATTTGATGAAGAAAGCTGATTATAGGTTTTTCTTTCAGCCAGTTCGCAAAAACATGAACAATTTGTTCTCCTGTGGTAATGGGGTTACTTATTCCACGATGTGCGAAGACTTCGTTGAGGCTCTGGTACATGCATGGTTTGATCACGATTTGAAAAACTTGATCTTTTAACTTATTGATTAAAAACGGGTCTTCCTGATCGTAGGCATATCGAAAGGTTACTTTTAATTTGTAATTGTGCCCATGTCCGTATTGACCCATGCATTTACTAAATACTTCTAAATTTTCACTGTGACTTAATGTATTACTTATCAAACGATGATGGCATGGAATCTCGAATGTTACAGTCTTATAAATCAATGGTTTGACCATAATATTCCACAAATAATTCAGGGTTTTCAAATAATTTTAATTTAAATAGTTTGTTGGGTTTTCTGAATTCAGGTTCTAGTTGTAGCCAACAATAGTGAATAATATTTTCTGTAGTTGGGATACGAGACTTAAAAAAGTCAACCTCTCGGTCAAGAAAACGATGATCAAGTTGCGACATAATCTTATCGCGGAGAATTCGATCAAGGTCGGTAAGATTCATAACCATGCCACTATCCTCATCAATTGCTCCGTGTATAGTCACTTCAAGTTCGTAGTTGTGTCCATGTCCATGAGGATTGTTACATGGCCCAAAAACATCTTTGTTTTTTTGATCACTCCATTCTGGATTATGGTATCGGTGAGCTGCTGAAAAATAAATTTTTCTTGAAAGGTAAACCTTTTGCATTAATGTATCCTTAAGTAATTAAAGAAATGCCGCCATCAATATTTAAGGCACTGCCGGTCATCCATTCAAAGGCTGGTTGGCTCAATTGAAAAAGTATTTCTGCAAATTCTTGTGGTGTTCCGATTCTACCAAGCGGGTGCATTGCTGCCATATCCTTTTGAAATGCTCCAGCAGCATTATTACCCATGACCTTGGAGTGGATAGGCGTAGCTACAACGCCTGGCATGATAATGTTTGCACGCACCTTGGGTGCATATTCCATTGCGATACTTTGAGTTAGACTTGCTAAGGCCGCTTTAGAGGCTGAATATAAAGATGTTCCAGGTGCAGGTTTATTACCTAAAGTTGAGCCAACATTTAGTATGAGTCCTGATTTGTCTTCACTCTTCCAATTATTGAGGCAGGCCTTACTCAGTGTAACTACAGAATTAAAATTGGTGTTAAACATTGAATTGATTTCTAAATGAGTAGTTTCCAGTAAGTTGTTACTGGCATAGACGGCGGCATTGTTTACCAGAACTTCAGGTTTAAATTCCATTAAAAATGTTTCAATTGTTTCAAGCGACTCCACTTTACTGAGATCTGCAATCTGTACATTTAAGTTATCTTTCAATTCATTTGTGTAATTGACTAAATCTTTCTTTTTTTGCAGACTCCTAGCAGTTGTTCCGACCAAGTACCCTTTCTTCAAGAATAGTTGGACGGTTGCAAGCCCTATACCGGAGGTTCCTCCGGAAATGAAAACGCGTTTCACAATCTCTCCTTAATTAGCAGGTCGTTTAGGTACAATGACTTTGCTACTAATGCCTTTATGATTGAAAATGCTTATCTGCGCAGCTAAATTTTGAGAAGCTTTTTCGAACGCTTCTGCTGCTGCAGATTGTGAATTTGAAATGACCACAGGAACTCCATTATCTCCAGCTTTACAAACTTCTGGGTCCAATGGGATGCTGCCTAAAAGCCGGCTTTCTGTTTTTTCTGCTAGCTTTTTACCCCCGCCTTCAGCAAAAAAATGAATTATTTCACCAGATTCGGGATGCGTATAACCCGACATATTTTCGATGATCCCAAGCAAGGGAATATTAAGTGTTCTAAGCATACTCTCAGCTCTGCGGACATCCGCAAGGGCGACTTGCTGAGGGGTGGTCACCATTACGGCCCCAACTACAGGTATTACTTGCGATAAAGAAAGTTGAACATCTCCAGTGCCCGGAGGCAGGTCTAGGACTAGATAATCTAGTGGTCCCCAGTCTACATCAGTGCAAAATTGATTAACAATTTTATGAATCATCGGCCCACGCCATATTAAAGCCGAATCTTCATCTACCAGAAATCCAGAACTCATTATTTTAATGCCGTGGCTTTCAAGAGGAATTATCTTCTGATCATCTGAAAGTGTGGGCTTATCC
>CAZYUV010000236.1:0-5227 GCA_964650625.1 uncultured bacterium | reverse complement strand
CAAAGCAAATAATCACACTTAACACAAAACTTATCACTTGATTCTTGGTAAGTGAAGAGGTCACACAAGCCACTGCCAGATATGCACCCGCCATAAGAAATGAACCCAAATAACTTGTCAAAATAACACGGTTATCCGGAGAGCCTAGGTGATTTACTGTAAGGATCATTGGGAATGTTAATAACAACGCCACACCAATGAAAGCCCATGCTGCTGTAAACTTAGCTACAACCGCCTCCCATAAATTTACTGGAAGAGTGAAGAGAAGTTCAATTGTACCGCTTTTACGCTCCTCAGCCCACAATCGCATCCCAATAGCCGGGATAAGAAAGAGATACAACCATGGATGCCACACGAAAAATACTGATAGATCGGCCTGCATTGACTCATAAAATTTACCTAAATAAAACGTACAACCAGCAGTAGCAACAAGAAAAATAATTATGAATACGTAAGCCACGGGAGAGTTAAAGTACCCTCTCAATTCCCGTTTGAAAATTGGAAAGAAATTACACATTACACGTCTCCTTCCGTTAGATCGCGGAAGACCTCATCCAATCGACCTCTTTCTTGATGTAAAGCATCAAGAGTCCAATTTTCCTTCTTAACCAATTCACTGATATTGGGAAGGATATTAACCTTTTCTCTAGGAGTAACCCTAACGTGAACCGGGTCGGCCCGCTCTTCGCCCAAAACCTCTACTACCTCAACAGCAGCTATTGATTTAAGCTTTTCTTTAACTTCTTCAGCCTGAACCTTATGTATAGAGAGATCAACCACATTACATGAACCCGATCGAGACCTGATGTTTGCTGGAGAGTCATCAGCAACCAGACTGCCATTAGAAATAATAATAGCCCTAGAGCACACGGCATCAACTTCTTCTAGGATGTGAGTGGATAGGATAATACATTTATCTTTACCCATCTCCTTTATAAGATTCCGCACCTCATGTTTTTGGTTGGGATCAAGCCCATCAGTTGGCTCATCCAGAATTAAAACCGGCGGATCATGCAGGATTGCCTGAGCAAACCCGACTCTTTGCCTGTAACCCTTTGATAGAGTCTCTATCGTTTGATATCTCACTGAACTTAGAAAACATTTTTTTATAACGTTCTCAACTCTACTAGTTATCTCGTTGCCGCGATAACCCCTTACTTCAGCAATAAACTCCAAGAATTCTGTAACATTCATATCAGCATATGATGCTGATGTTTCAGGCAAATAACCTATTAATTTTTTAACGGCCTCAGGAGATTCCTCCGTGGAATATCCACCAACTTTAATCCCTCCTGTACTTGGAGCTAAAAAACAAGTTATCATTTTCATTGTAGTCGACTTTCCAGCTCCGTTAGGGCCTAAAAATCCAAGGATTTCACCCTTCTCCACTCGGAAGCTGAGATTGTCGACAGCAAGGATCGATCCAAACCGCTTGGACAGGTTTTCAACTTCAATCATATATTTTTACTCCTTCTCACAGAGTGATTCATTCAAAAAATCGCGTATGACTCATGTTATGTATGGAAAATAATTTTGCGATGTTATCAAAATACAATAAGACCTTCAATAAAGGATTCAACAAAGCCGTTCATATGGGGAAAAAAAGGTAAATTAAGCAATGCATCTGTCGATTCTATAATCAATTGACAATAGCCACAGTAATCGACAACTAATTAAAGAATAGATAATTTTCTGGAGCCTCGTAGTAATTGACGCACAACTATGAGCAATACAAAAGCAGCCAAGGCTCCAGATTAATAACCAACAAGCTTCCTCTTTGGAGGCTTGTTCCATTTACTTATGATAGAATGTCGATGTCTGAAGTCGAGTAATTTTTGAATGAAAATTAATATTAAAAATTTGTACTGCAAAGGTACTCTTTTAACTCTAGGGCCGTTGGCTATTATGCTGGCTGGATGTTTCACTGATACAAAACCTATTCAGCGCCCCATATCCGTAAATCAATCCACTACTGAAACTCACACTCTGGATTTGGTCTCCTACTATCGTAACGAGAAGTACCCAATGGTTATAAAATCTGCCCAAGCATTATTGAAGACAAATCCTGAACACTGGGAAGCAAGGTTTTTCCTAGGTTTAGCCTATTTCAACTATGGTGATAAAGAAGCCGCTAATACCACCTTTACCTCGATCCCAGAAAATGTTAGGCAAAACATGGTCGACAGTTGTCTTGAACTGCAAGGTGTAAATTCGACTTCTAACACAAAAGATCTACAAGACATTGCTAAGCAATTTTTTCCAGACTGCTTGAGCGATTTAATAAAATTTTCAGCGCCAACTGAAAAACTTATGATAGATGACAAGGCCATACTCAATTACGGACGATTATACGATTCAAGCATCTCCAATGAAGATGATCCTGAGATTCGCAAATTGAAAGAACAAAAATTTCTTAAAACTCATAAGCTTACTGAAGATCAACTTTCGGAGATCACCGCGAGATATCTAGAGCTTCTTACTGAAAATTAAAGTTTGCGCAAGCAGCTTAATACAACCGCACAAACACGCAAAACAGAAATAAGACGACTCTATTCAACCTCAGAAAGCTGATCGATCAGGTCTTCTATGCCTACCGAACCATGTATATCTAAGCGCTTAAGATGATTTCCTTCGGAGTCAAAAAAAGCAAAAAATGGCATAGAGTGGCTATTGAAGCGCTTTTCCTTTAATTTGGCAGACTTAGATGATGCATGAGTACAATCCAGATGAGCAACGACAAATCTGGTCAGCATTTTCTTAATTACTTTATCTTCCAAAACCACTGCCTTTATTTTTTTACAGGGAATACACCATCTAGCGCCAAAATATAAAAATAAAGGCTTTTCAGAGTTTCTAGCCTGTTCAAGAGCTATATCGAAATCGGTATAAATTCGCGATGATTGTACAACTCCCTCGCGAATCATTCCTGACGCTGACTTAGGAGCCATAAACAAGATACCGTGAAAACCTCCCGCCAGAAAAAGAATCAGACCTAAGGTCTTAAGTAAATGCTTCCACCAAATAGCTTCCCACTCAAGCTGTGTAAACGCTCCCATCAACCCTCCGGCAATCATTAGATATACTGACCACCCCACAATTACTTTATCTTCAGGGATCAGGACAGACAGAAAATAATAAGCCATTCCGATTAGTATATACCCCATGGACTGCTTGAGCCTCACCATCCACAAGCCACTCCGTGGTAGAAACGACTGAGAAAAAACTGCAATGATTAGAAAAAGACAACCCATTCCTAGCCCGAAAGCTGTCATCAATAAAAAGCCGAACACTGGACTACCGGGATTTTTAGCCAGCCATAAAATTATTGAGCCCGCAAATGGACCAACGCAGGGTGCTGCCACAAAACCCATTGCTGCTCCCATGCAAAATAATGTAAAGGGCGACCTACCCTCAATACTATTAAGCCTAGTTTTCATAGAATTCGGCAAGTCCATTTCAAATAAACCAAACATGGAAAGCGCTAGCAAAATCATTAGCAAGCTTAAGGGCACAACTACTACAGGCTCTGCCAGCCAAGAACCAAGGTCTCGCCCTGAATATGATGTAATAACACCGAGAATTGCGTAAACCAATGCAATGCCAGCAACATAAAAACAAGCACTAATAAATCGATGAGCCTTTGAAGAACTGCCAGTCCCAGACGAAAACAAAGAAACTGTAATCGGTATCATTGGATACACACATGGCGTTAATGACGCCAGTAGTCCCCATAAAAAAGCCATAAGAAGAGCTAATAAAACATTCTGACCAATAAGCTGGTCGAGCTGCCCAGAAGAACCATTTGGACTCGCCGCCTTTTCCACCTCCGGCTGATCATTCAACTGGAATAAAGCTTGGGATTTCTGAAATTCTACTGACGGCTGATTATTTTTCGTTCTCCCAAATTCCATAGGAAGAACAATATTAGCTGCACTTGGCAATAAACATATTGATTCACTACATAGCTGATAATTGAGCCTCAATTTCACATTAGTACTTTTAGCTATTGTTAAATCATCTCTGAGCTTTAAGCGAATCCAAGCGAAACTACCATCTACAAGATAGTTTGAAACTAATACTTTTGAGCCCAAATTAGTATGCTTTTTAACAGATTCAGAAAGCCCCTGCTCCTGCTCCAAGAACTCTCCAGAAAGTAATTCCAAATTCGTTACGATACCAGTAGTTTCACCTTCCCCATAGATGTGCCATCCCTCGTCAAGATCAATCCTCACGACCACAACAAAGTCACTGCCAGGGTTTATTGAACTATGCGTACTCCAAGAAGAAAGCCTTATTTTTGATTTCTTCGCATCTGGGAATTTTAACGAACCTGGTGCAGGTAACTTGAGTAAACCATTGGAGGCGAATTTCAACGATCCTTTGCCACTAGACTCATTCGTTCCATGCATTGGAATAGCCTGATCTCTATTCACCTTACCAATTGATTTTACAAATGCGTCATGACTTACTTCAAAACCAGCCAAAACGGAATAACCAAATGCAAAGATCAGAACAACTAAATAATTTCTCATAACTAATCTATCCATGTGCCGATGTGTACAAACTCTGAACTTATCTTAGAAATGCTCTTGACACAAGATAGATTTATCTTATGTTCAAAAGCCAACTCTGAACAAGATCAAAAACCAAATGGAGCATCAATGAAAATACTTAAATACCTGATTGCTTTAATATTCATTTGTAATAATTTTTCTCAGGAAAACTTTAGAACAACACAATTTATCCAGTTATATGAAGTTAATGAGGATCGATTCACAAAAACCGATCAAGGTATAATAAAAGATAGAGACACTGGTCTTGAATGGCTCGAGGGCCCAGATGTTCCCACTAGCTGGCTTATGGCTGAACAATGGGTTAAGTCCTTGGGGAATAATTGGAGACTTCCCACTACAAAAGAGCTTAGTGAAATATACATCAAAGATTCGAAGCGCAAAGGGAAGTATGGCGACCCTTTGTGTCTAGATTATAATTTCTCAAGAGATAGTGGCTATAGCCTTTGGAGCACTCTTCGGTCTGACAATTCAGCATACATGTATGATTTCAGCAGAGGCTACTATCATTGGACAGAGATTGTAGTTAAAGGCCATTTTGACAGGGCAGTCGCAGTTCGTGTCGTAAAAAAATAGGCATACACATATTCAGATTTTCATTGAATTAGCAATGGAAATACTTGCTATTTTCTCGCACTTTAGACATAATGAATGCT
>CAZYUV010000235.1:0-5312 GCA_964650625.1 uncultured bacterium | reverse complement strand
TATTTGCGTTTGCTCCGATAGCGGCTTTATTACTTGGAGTTAGTAATGTTGTTGTTCCATGGGAAACTCTTTTTCTGAGTGTTTTTCTGTATGTGGTTATACCCCTGTTGGCTGGTTGGGCTACTAGAAAGTTTGTGTTTAGTAATAACGAGTCTGCAGTTGCCAGATTCACAGGCAAACTAAAGCCTCTCTCAATTTTAGGTTTGTTAGGTACTGTGGTTATTCTATTCGGATTTCAAGCCTCGGTTATTCTTGAAAAGCCATTGATAATTTTATTAATTGCAATTCCCCTGCTGATTCAAACCTATGGGATTTTTGTTATTACTTATGCTGGAGCCTATTTTTGGAAGGTTCCGCACAACATCGCCGCTCCTGCCGCAATGATCGGAACTTCAAACTTTTTTGAGCTAGCAGTGGCTGTTGCAATCAGTCTTTTTGGGTTGAATTCAGGTGCTGCATTAGCAACAGTTGTCGGAGTACTGGTTGAGGTACCTGTTATGTTGTCCTTGGTTGCTTTTGCTAATTACTCTAGAGAGTCTTTCTCTAAGAGACTCTCGAACTAAGCTCTAAAAGTTAATACGTTTAATAATTAATCTCTTCTTAAATCATTTATATGAATTTCTCAATTCACTGATTTCTGTCCATAAATAGTGATTTTTTGGATTTGATGAAATGTCTCTAAGCTCAATGCTCTTATGAATAAAAATGTTATATGACTCGTCGACAAAGTTTAATTGGTGAACATTATAAGATTCTAATGAATCAATGTTACTCCTTAGAAAAGAGCCGTAAAATTTCATAATCACGCTCAAGATTTCATCTTTGTCGTTTAAGTTATGCAAATTATCTTCTGTTTTGCTTTTTCCATAATTATCTAAAATGATTACAGGTATCAATCCGTCGCTAATCCAATTTCTAAACTCGGGTTCGATAAAATCTATATTGGTTTCAGCATTACTCAGAATACCACTCACACGATCTACCAGTAATTTAATAGGTTGTAATGTAGGAATCTCTTCGATATTGCCAATATCAAATAAGGTATTCGTTTCTAATTCAGGAAAATTATATTCAAAACTTGGAAAATAAAAAAAGTCTTTTATATTAAAATCGTTACTGTATACAACTATTCCATTCTCATAATAATCTTCCGGGTATTTATACAATTCAAAAATCTGAGCCAACATTTTTCTTGTACTCGGTACGTGACTCTTTTGCCAATTCAATGGAGACTGATCCAAGCTATTGAATAAATTTCGATAAAACTGAAAGGTATATTCAGAGTTAATCAATGCGGATATCTTATGTAGAAACTTTTCAGAAGGAAAAAAATTGCTGTAAATTATAAAAAAAATACATAGCAAACCTGCTTTCGTAATTGACTTGAGAGATTCAACCACGAGTACAAGTAATATAAGAAGAGGGAGGAATAGAATATAAATAGTTTTAGCTATGTGAGCAAAATACAAAAATGAAGCAATGGAAAAAGTTAATAAAAAAATAATAAGTAAGAGTCCATTTCGACTCTTGAAATCATAAAAAGTAATACCGAACACTAAAATTAAGAATCCAAGACACAAAATAGTCACACCAATTAATAAAGATTCTAATTGCTCCAAAGGGAAGACAGGAAAAAACTGAGAGAAAAAAAAGCAAATTAGAAAAGCTGCCAATGATATTTTTGGCAAAGGAATATTCTTTTCACCCTGTTTGCGTCTGAGAAAAAAACTCAGAAGAAAAATACCGATAAAACCGATTACACTCAAAAGAGTTAATAACTCGAAAGATATGATCTCGCTATGAGCCTCTACAACCCAAACAAAATATTCCATACTATTCTCGGGATAGAACGGTAAGGATAAGGCAAGCACCAAAATACAGAGAACGCATTCCATGATTGGAAACTCCTTCCTAAGAAATCTCCATATAAAAATTGCTAAGAATATTGTTCCTGCATAAAGCAGCCCAAGGTGTTTGATAATGATAGCTAACCACGTAAATAGGACAAATAGAATTAATTTAATCGGATTGCTTTCAATCAAAAAGGATCGATAGCAAAAAGTGGCAAAAAGGAGGAAGATGATGATACCGGACTCAATATTTAAGCCTTTCAACATAATCTGAGTGATAGGAAAGAAAAAAACAAGCACGTAATAGAAAACTACTCGCTTGATACCCCAATTAAATAATAGAGGTAAAAACATCAATACTACGATTAGTCCATGAATTAAATGATAAGGCTGAACAAGAAAAGGCTTCTGTAGTCCTAGCCAAGATATCAACCAGGAGATAAGAAAAAAGCCCCGAGGATAATTGCCGACAGAAACTAATTTAGTGAATAAAATAGGATCCTCGACCAAATTGACTCCAACTAAATTGGCATGAAGAGTCAACAATAAAGAATTTTTAAACTGTGCGTAAAAATTGAAATAGAGAAATTCTGCGGACGGATTCACAAATGCAATCCAGCACCAGAGATAGACCTCTGCTAAAACGACTGCAACGATTCCAAGGCTTAGTTTCAATAGGATCGGAGATTTGTATAGATTCTTAAAACTTATCAAAATTCAACTATTCCCAAAAATTGAGTAAGATTAATCATTAAAAACTGATCAAACGCTCAGTTTACATTTTTTAATTGCTCTTTCAACTCATCTAGTACAGCAAACAAGTAATAGTTTTTAGATAAATGTTTACCCTTATGAGGTCTAATAGACTTATGAACCATTATTTGATGTTGCCCGTTCTGAAAGTTCAAGTTTTTACCGTTATATCGCAATTCATGAATATTGTAAAAATTATTTAAGCTTATGTCCTTTTGCATAAAAAGAGCGTAAATTTCCAAAACTTTTTCCCACATGGACTCCTCATCCTCATCCTCATCCTCATCTTCAAAGTCCTCAATAATGGATTGCAGAGTTTGGCTATTTGTTTTGCGCAGCAGGAGTATCGGCATAATTCCTTTTTCGGCCCATTTTTTAAATTCAAGTCTAAAAAAATCCCCTCTTAAAAGTTCATCTCGACTTAATTTTTTTAACTTTTTCAGAAAAACTTGATTCAACTCCATGGATTCACTATAAGAGTAAAGATCTTGATCTAATTCTGGAAAAAGATATTCGAAATTTGGGAAATAAAAGATTTTTCGTAATCGCAGTTCTGGACTAAAAACTATTTGCTGCGAAGTTTCATAAATACTTCGATCAAATTCGTAGGACTCCAATATATCAACTACAGCTATTCTAAACTTTTGTTGGTAAGAAGGATTCCAGCTTAGCGGATTAATATCGATACTATTAAAAACACGTTCGTAAACATCGTACTCCAATTCATGAACGATGTATTCTGAAATCTCACGAAATTCTGTACCAAGGTAAGCTAATAAATTTCCATTCTGTTCGAATTTGTCATGAATAACTTCCGCAAAAGATCTAAGCTTCGTTAGGTTCATGTCAAGGCTCTTTTCACTAGGAAAAAAATTGCTGTATACAATACAAAATAGACATATGAGGCTAGCTCCAATAGTAGACTGAGTTGATTCAATTACAACTACTAATAAGAGTAAAATTGGTAAAAATAAGACGTAAACAGTCTTTGCTATATGAGCAAAATATAAAGCTGTACTACATGAAAACATCAATACCGATATAATTAAAAATAGACCATATTTAGTTCTCAAATTGTAAGTAAAAATCAACAAAAATAAAGCCAAAAATCCTTTACAAACAATTATTATAGCTACAGTTAGAGAGTTTTCTTGATCAAGACTGAAAAGGGGTATTAATTGAGTTAATAAAAAGCTGGCGATCAGTATTGTAGGCATGATTTTGCAAACTGGCAAAGCCTTATTACTTTGCTTGCTCCGCAGAAACAAAATTATAAAAAAAACTCCCATTAAACCCAAAGCAGCCAGAAACCAAAATATTTCAGAAGAGATCACTGTGCTATGAGCGTTGATTACCCAACTAAAATATTGCAAACTTTCTAATGGGTAAAATGGAAGTACAAGTAAAATCAAAATTAAACACAAGATGAGTTCAGTTTTAAGAGACTCATTTCTTAGAGACTTCCAGATGAATAAGCCTAAAAACATCAGGACAAAGTAAAAAACTCCCAAATGTTTTAGAATCATAGCTAACCATGCACAAAAAATGAAAAAACATAATTTTAGTTTGCTAGCACTTTGTAGGTGGGAAATATAGGTCAAAAGAGCTATTAAAGAAGCCACGATAATAGCCGCTTCAATATTTAATCCCTTTAAAATTATTTGAGTTAAAGGGAAAAAGAAGAAAATAATATAATAAAAAATAGTTCTCTTAAAACTCCAGGTCATTAGGAAGGGTAAAAACATTATTGAGATAATTAAGCCGTGAATAAGATGATATGGCTGCGATAAAAACAAGCTTTGTAAACCTATGCAGGAAATCAGCCAAGAAATGAGTAAAAAGCCCGTAGGGTATTTATTCAAAGACATAGAGTCTATTAATACCGAAGGATGACTACAGAGGTTTATGCCAAGGTCTTCGGCATTGAGGGTTAACAGTAAGGAATTTCTGAATTGGGTGTAGAAATCCAAATAAAGAAATTCTGGCATAGGATCCACGTGATTAACCCAACACCAGAGATAAATTTCAGCAAATACTACTGCTATTATGCCTCCGATCAATTTACAAATCGCCGGCGACTTGAACCATTTCTTTAATCTAACCACACATCAAATATAGCAAAAATCTCATACTTAAAAACTATTGTTAGATGTTGCCCGTTCTGAAAATTGAAACTTTCACCGTTATCTCTCAATTAATTAATTTTTTAAAAATTATTCAAGCTAATATTCGTGAGCATAAAAAGTGCGTAAATTTTCAAAACTTTTTCCCACATGGGCTCAAGCTGCTCACTCTCACCCATCTTTTATATTCAAGTCTAAAAAACTTCCTCTCGACTTAATTTTAAGACAATCTTGAACTGAGTTATTTATAGTTTTGATTTCTTGAATATTGTTTCAAACGGAAGTTATCCTTAAATTCATTTGTGTCTTCTGTTAAGAAAACCACTTAAAAGATAAAGCGAGAATATAATGAAACCTTTGACTAGTTTTAAGAATTCTGAGCCAACTTACAAAGATAAGAAGGCAGATGCAGTGAGTGGATTTGTAGGGCTTTGTTTTCACCTACTGCTTGGGCTGATAATTTCTTTCATAGTAGCCAGTGCCCCTGTTGATCCTGATTCAATGAATGCATTTGTGCTATCTGGTCTATTTTGTATTGTTGGTATATTGGGAGTTATCTTTCTCAACAGTTATGTAGTCGTTCACC
>CAZYUV010000234.1:0-5326 GCA_964650625.1 uncultured bacterium | reverse complement strand
AAACCAGAAGACACAGAATTTTTATTGGATAGCCATGAAAAAATAAAAGGAGCTGTAGATCGAGCAATTAAGGTTGTCCGAAATCTACTAATGTTCTCCAAACGTATTAAACCGGAATTTGAAAGCGCTAACTTAAATAATGCAATATCTGAAACAATAACATTAGCTCAACACCATCTTGAGTTGCATGAAATTCAAGTCATCAAGAGTATGAATCCTATTGAAGCTTTTATGTTTGATGTAGGGCAATTACAGCAGGTTTTTCTGAATCTTATAACCAATGCAACTCATGCAATGGAAGGAGGCGGTAAACTGATTATCGAGACCTCCTCCGAAAAAGACTATGCCATAGCAAAATTTGCAGACAATGGCAGTGGAATCCCCGCAGATTTACTCGAAAAGATATGGATTCCATTCTTCACAACTAAGAACAAGAGCAAAGGCGAAGAGGGAAATATAGGTTCTGGACTTGGCCTGTATGTTAGTCGCCAAATCGTGGAATCTCACGGAGGTCGTATCGAAGTAAATTCAACTCCTGGGGAAGGCACGATTTTCACTTTAAAAATCCCATTAAATGCAAGCGCTAAAAACAATTCAGAAGAAGATATTAAACTCAAATTAGCCGAAATTGAAAAGGCTCTTCATCAAGAAACAACGCAAGAAAAAATGACTGGTCTTGGTGCTTTGGTTGTGGATGATGAACCTGACATCCGACATGTTCTAGCCCGTTTTCTTGAAGACAAGGGTTTCAATGTTAGCGAAGCTTCAGATGGTCAGGAGTGCCTTGATTATCTACGTATAAATCCACAAGCCTTTCATTTGATTTTCATGGATTTAAATATGCCTAATATTGATGGAGAGCAGGCATTGCATGTAATAAAGGACGAATTTCCACAACCTTCAGTTTTCATGATGAGTGGTTTTGGGGGTTCAAATTCGGCTGACAAGATGCTTGCACTAGGCGCGGAACGTTATATAAGCAAACCTTTTGACTTGGACGAACTTGACGAATTCATAGATTCTGAGATGGAGCGCTTTACAAAAGCGGAACATTAAAATAATACAGTATAGAATTTAGGTAGTTTCAAAAACTCTATCTCATATTAAACGTAATAGAAGTCATCGTCTTTGATAATATCGTTAAACTTTACCCAAATTTCGCCCTCTTTTTTATCTTTAATTCTAGCTGTCCGCAGTTTGTAATTAATATCAATGATTTCAACCGCAGCAACACTTTTATCTTTTACAGTAAACACCCAATCACCTAAATAAAATTCTTGTTCCCGCAGCATTTTCGTATCTAATAGGCGTTTTATCATTTTGCCTATACACGACTTGGAGGTTCTAAATTGATCTGAATCCTCTTCAAGAGAAACATCTAAAGTTTCCAATATTTGTTTAGTGGCAGTAATGATTTCTTCCTCGAATCTCTTTGCGCGCAATCGATTGCGCTTCTTGCGACCTCTTGGCATTAAAACTTCCTCTCAATACAGAAAAATTATAGTAGCATCTGTAAATGCAGCTGAAAACAACATCTGCAAACCTTCTACTAATAGTAGTCGTCAAAGCTCCAGTCTTGCTCCCAATCATACTTTGTACCAGGCTTAACTTTGGGGCGCTTAAGAATAAAGGTTTTTCCTCCTTTAAATTTAACTTTTCCCTCGGAATTAGTAACCACGTTTTGAGTTTTATTAAGAGATTTTTCAGGTTTCTTAGCGGATTGTTCTTTTTTGCGTATTACTGTCTTCTCAAAAGCACTCGGGGCTATCCTTGATTCATCCGCTTTAGTTCCTGCACTAGCTGTCTTCTCGGACGCATTAACTCTCTGCTGAGCTTCATTTGTTTCCTTATTCGATTTTGAAGACTTATTACTCAGATTAGAACTATTCATCTTGTCGTTGCTAGGTTCAGCGCTAACATTAGCTTTATCTTCAGCTGTCGAACCCTCCGACTTGCTCTTTTTCGGAGCTTCAAGCTTTTTGCGATTCGCCTCTATTTGCGCAGCAAGGTAATTAAGCTTGCTGTAATTGTACTTGGGCACATAACCTTTAACCGTTATCAACTTTGTTAAATGCCTGATTCCCTTGGATTTCAATTTAGGCATAACACCCGGTAAAATATTGCGTCCTTTATGACATTGATTACACCGCATACCGGTGTTCTTTGCCATGACTTCCGTAGCTTGCAAAGCATGGTAAGAAAGAAAAAGCAAAGCTACGCTAAGTAGCATAAATTGACGCATGACCAACTCCCTTCAGACTGCT
Source organism: uncultured bacterium (assembly GCA_964650625.1). Classification (GTDB taxonomy): domain Bacteria; phylum Muiribacteriota; class UBA6191; order UBA6191; family UBA6191; genus JAYZAC01. Next base: position 3,062 of record CAZYUV010000234.1, on the reverse strand, counting down.
CAATTATAGCTCATATAAGGGTGAAAATACTTAATGAGTACTTATTTGATTTCGACAAAATTATGCAAATCAATGAGTCATAGCCAAAGATTTCTGGTGAAGCGCTTTTCGGTAGGAACGCATAATGTCAGCCTTAAAAACTATCCCTACAAAACGGTCTTGTTCGTCTAATACTAACAAATAGCTTGTCTCCTTCATGAGAAAAAGATCATACGCAATAAGCACCGCATCCTTAGCATGCACAAAATTGCTAGTCACATGCATAGTTTCACGAGCTGTTTTATCTAAACCATCAGACTGTTTCAAAATAACTGGTGTAAGATGATAGAAGGAAATTACCCCTTCTATTTCGCCTTCTTCATTGCGAACTAATACATGATCATGAGGAGAGTCATGTAGAATTGAAAGCACATCACGAACTTTCTCATTATAGCTAACAGACAAAATCTCCGTTTCCATAAGATCCTTTACCTGATAGGTCTTCAATACATCTAAATCATGACCATCTCTTAAATGAATGCCCAAGTTTTTCAATGGAATACTGTAAGCGGAGAGCTCGCTAATCGATCTAGCAACAACAATAGAAGTAACACAGCCAGCCAACAATGGAAGAATCACTGTATAATTACCCGTCATTTCACATAAAATTAAAATCGCTGCAAAAGGTCCATGGGTGGTTCCTGATACGAACGCTGCCATACCCACCATAACATAAATTCCAACAGACGAAATCTGAGGAAATAAAAGTCCCAGACCCATATGAACAAGGCCTCCAATAATGGCACCCAGAACTAAACTGGGTGCAAAAAGACCACCAACCCCCCCGCTACTCAAAGTGAAGCAAGTCGCAAAAACTTTTAGAACTAAAAACACTATTAAAGCCTGCCAAATAAACGAATCTCCTCTCACAAGCTGTTCCACAAGTTGATATGAATTACCTTCCATCTGTGGAGCAAGCCAAAGAACGCAGCCTGTTAAGAAACCTCCGCATGCGGGTTTAAATACAGAATGAATACTGATCGATCTAAACCAAGCTTCAAAATTTGTGAATAGCTTAATAAATCCCACGGCGATTAAACCACATATGCATCCCACGATTACAAAACCAAAAACCTCTAAAGCTTGCTGCTCGTATACTAAATTTGCGAGATAGTTATTATGATCTCTTGTAATAGCTTTGAAGCTAACAGCACTCACAACAGAAGCAATGATTATGGGAGAAAAAACCGCTGGAGAAAAACTATGAAGGATAGCTTCCAAAGCAAACAAAACTCCGCCTATGGGAGCCTGAAATGTAGCTGCTATGCCAGCAGCAGCGCCACAGCCTACCATTATTTTCATATTGTGGGGACTTAGCCGCAAAGATTGCGCAAAACCCGAACCAACTGAAGAGCCGAAATATACGACGGGCCCCTCAGTACCTGCACTACCCATGGTGCCTAAAGTAAAAATCGTAGCAAGCATGCGACTCAAGCTATGACGTAATTCAATCAAGCCACTTTTTACGAGAACTGCATAAATCACAAATGGAATCCCCTGGCCTTTAGCTTTGGGCGAAAGTAGAAAAGTCGTACAACCACATAAGAGACCACCAAGAGTCGGAACCAAAAGGAAAATTGTGGAATCGGAAACTAGATGATGTAATTGCTCAACTCCCCAACGCATCAAATCGATACCCTCAAGAAATAAAAAGGCAACCAATGCAGTCACAACGCCCACTACAATAGCTAATAAATCCAGGAAATGCGTGTTAGGAATTCTCAAGCGCCTAAACACTAAATGAATAGATATTCTTAGACGTCGCAAAAAACTATTCTTTTTGTTAATTGCCATACAATCTATTCGGGTGGATTTTACTTAATATACTCAATTCGATAAGAAAAACTTGTTGAGAATAAAAATTACCAATACTATTCCGTAGATCAGAAAGTTCTGAAATTTGTTATGATCGAAAAGCAAGGCTATGTTAAAAGCCAGTAAATTATTTAATCAACTTTTTCAAAAAGCCAATGAGTTTGCCATTCAAAAAAATTGGAGTCAGGCAAAGTCTACTTTTCAAGAAATTCTTAGCCATGAATCAGCACAAGAAATGAGTCCTGAATTTCGACTGAAAGTTACTGTTCACTTAGCCGATTGCCACATACATCTTGACTCGTTCAATGAAGCGCGAGAGATTCTAGAAAATCGAACAATTGTAAATTTTAGCGAAGCAATCGAAGATATTTCTACTAAAGTCTCATACCATCTAGTGTACGGTCACGCAATTAGTGAAAATTGGGGCTTAGAAGCCTCTGACAAAGCTTTTAATGAAGCACTTAGATTGGCTGAAAGTAGCAATGATAACAATCTTATAGAATCCGTCTTAGAATCAATGTTATACGTGGGACGTTTATTAGAAAATTGGAATTATTTACTGGAACGAGCAAATCTCGCATCGGAAATCGCTAGTGAAAAGCAGCTTTCAGGTTTAGAAATAAGAGCAAGCGAAGCTCGAGCGAAAGCTTATTCTGAATTAGGTTACTTGGATGAAGCAATCTCTATTGCCAAAAAACTTCTTGCTCATAGTCGAGAATCAAAAAATGTGGACGAATACACAGAATGGAGTCAATTCATCAATGGATTGAACAGTAAATTAACTAAAAATAAACCCACTAATGAGAATCAAATATCAGCAAAAATAGATAAAAGTATTACTATTGAAGAACTTCCTCAGGCTGGAGACTTTTCAAGTCAAAAAGAAAGTTCCCATACTGAAGAATCAGCTGCGGTTGTGGATTTACCTGATGCGATCTCAGATCAAAACTTTATCGATACCGATCTCGAAGCCAACAGCACCTCTTCAATGTTAGATGATCTAGACCCCTCGAAAAGCAGTATTACCAATAAAGACTTTTCCAATAAACGAAGAATTTTGCCGGCAAATCTGATCAAGATCCCCCCTATTTTTGGTCTTGATGACAGTAAAGACTTCAATGATCGCTTCAAAGCCGCGGCTGCTTATATCTTGGAATGCTACTACTTCGAAATCTACAAGAAAGGCACTGTCACAGAAAGCGAAAAGA
>CAZYUV010000233.1:0-5384 GCA_964650625.1 uncultured bacterium | reverse complement strand
GCTGATAAAGAACATAAGCCACATTGTCTAAATCACCATAGGTCATATGACCAAACCTCTTCATTCGTTTTAGCGCAATTTTTTCTCCCACAAACCAATTAGTAACTAAAACTTTGTTAACGCACAAATAATCATCGCGTTCAATCACTCTAAGTCCAGGCCTATCAAGATCAAGAAAATTACCATCCGCCATCTGAATCGCGACATGATTCCATTCACTGCCAGTGAACCAACAGATTAGGTCAGGGATCCAACCCTGCTGACGAACGAGGCATAACTTCCATTTTTTTATCATTTAACCTTCACTCTGTACTCGTCCCAAACGGCCTGACTCCTAGCGTCATATCCAGCCTGTTTTAGATAGCGATGTGCGGCCAAATAAAAACCTTCTGCTAAAGAGTTCTCACCATTCCTTAATGCCGCCCTGGCTAATCTTAAACTATGCAATGCCATTCGTTCAAATTTTACTTTTTCATCCTTTGTCTCTTCTTGTAACTCCTCAAGAATGCGAAAACGGCGGAATAAAACTTCAACACACAGCAAAAAAATTGCGATCCCTAAAAAAAGTATTGAAAACGATGCAATATTAGTCTGCTGTCGTTCCTGATATTTCTTAAAAATTGATTGCAAATTGGATTCCTTGTACAGCAATCTATCCTCATCTCTATTTTCTAGTGCACGGACTAAATGATCATTGAAACCTTCAAACCCTAACTCTAAAGATTGGCGAATACTAAATCTAATTCGCTCTTCAATGTGTGGAGATTTTTCAACACGTTCAATCTTTGTCAATAATTCATAATCTCCTATTTTTGAGACTAATGCTTGAGCCACATACTGACCGTCACCCATGTACCTAAAAAACAAAGATTTGCCAGCCCTGTTATGTACAAATTTTGAAAATTCCCCAGTAACATTTAGATCAGAAATCGGATTACCCTGATCATCTAGAGCTAATAAAGTTGCTATAACTTCATTTCCATTTACATGAATCTTAGTTTCATAGGGATCCCATTGTTTTTTTGCAAGTTTTTGAAATGCGCGAGACATAATTTTTCGCAAAACTTGATGATTCATCCATTCGGCACTCCAAACCCCAGAAAAATCTGGAGTCCAAGCAAAACTATGCCCCAAACCAAAATTCCAAATTGCAAAAACTGGATCACCAATTTCGGAAGCAACGACAATTTGACCCCTATCTTTTGGCGAGGTCGCTGTGTAACCTAACAAATTTGGCAGACTTTCTGGATTGGGGCTAATAAACCTTTGATTTGGAACCCATCGTGTACCGATTTTCTGATTTATTAGAGGAGGACCAAAAACTTGTTCTACTGCTTTTTCAAAAATTTTAGCCAAAGAACTCACATTTCTTGAACTAAAAAACTTACCCCCCGTTATATTAGCCATTTCCATTAAATTTGCACGATTAGCTTCCTCACCAAAAGCAATTGAAGTAACCCTTATATTATTTTTCTTCAATTCCTTTAAGATATCAGGTACCTCATTCCAATCCGATGGAGAACCATCGGACAAAAAAATAAAATCAACCCTAGAATATTGACCATTTGCTAATATTGTTGATGCACCTTTCAATGCTGGATGAAATTTCGTTCCGCCTCCGGCTTGAATGCTATCAATACCCTGAGTAAACCATTGCATATTCTTGTCAGTAACTTTTTGAATCGGAACCGCCAATGAAGCCGATGTATTAAAATTAACCACTCCAACATCTATCCCACGCATTTCTTTGATAATCTGTTTCGCTGCATTTTTTGCAACCCAAATTGGTATTTGAGATGAATCAGCAGTTTGTAAAAACCTTTGTAATTCATGGGGACTGTTCCACACGTTTTTTGAACCTGCCAACATAGATCCCGATGAATCAACAATAAAAATAACCGCGACAGATTTACGGTAAGACCTGGGCGGCATATATACGGGCAATGCCTCCTCAATAGGGCTATCGTAATACCCACCCAACCCAAAAGAGTTAACACCTCCGAGCATTCCTAATCCACCACCATTAAACACAAAATGCTTCAAATTTGATTGAATTTCAAGGCTTAATCGTTGAGCTTTAACATTGTCAATTAAAACAAAACTATAGGAATTAAAGTCTTTATTATTTCCAAGATCATTAGGAGTACGAAACTCATGCTTAAAGCCCACATCTTCAATTAAATTTTGTAAAGCAAGGTTACTTTTTTCTGAGATCACTAAGGCTGTCTTAGGTTGGTAAATTTGAACTCGATGTTCAAATAGGGAATTAATAATATTTTTATCACCTGAAGATTTGAGTGTCAGTTCAAAAACTCCAGAGCCAAGTGCATCTGCCTTCTGTTCAAATTCAACAGAAGAATGACCTTTATCCACATGAATATTACGAGTCTCCTTCAAAACACCATTGCTAAACAATTCTAAAGTCACATCATATTTCCCAAAACTCTCAATTAAGCACTTGAGTCGAAAGCTACGTCCTTTCAAAACTTTTGAGGGACCATAAAAGTTCTTAACGCGTACACCTTTAGACTTATTTACAGGTAAAATACCCATGTACAATAAGCTATTTGCTAAGTTACTTATGGATTTAGGTTGCTCCGTTTCATTACCATCAGTCAACAAGATCACAACTGAATAATCCAGATCATCTACCAGATTCTCTAAGTCTTGGATACCTTCATATATTCTAGAGAAACTTACTGGTGATTCTTCAAGAGAGTTCAAAAGCTCATCCGGACTTTTATAGATATCTATAGATTTACCTAGCCTGAAGTAAGTCAATTTTTTCGGTAAGTTATTTGAAAATAGATCAAGCTGATTTTGCCAATTTGAAAGCCAAGATTTCAAAGCTTTGCGCTCTACGGATTCGGATCCATCGTAACCAATAAAAAAATGAGGGCCACCAGAACTTTTTTGCGTAATGATAGATGGATCACTCATCGCTATAATCAAGAGAATTAGCAATAATCCGCGCATCAAGCCTAGACCTAATAAAACTGGTTTTCTTGGACCCTCTAATTTTTTCCTTAAGAATAGGATGCTGCTAGGAACAACAAGTAATAACCAGAAAGCCTCGGGTTTCATAAAATATAAATTTTCTAAAAAATTCATATAATTTAGGCTCTCCTACTGAAAAGATACCATTCAAAAACCATTACCATGATTGCAATTAAAATCAAGGATCCGGTCAGTTTAGAGTTCTCCTTTTCTGTACTTTTATATATCCCCCTATCTCTGAGTGAAATATCCTTGGCTATGGCTGAAGGATTTCTATTAGCCTCCAGTAAGCGAGATTCGATTACTGGAAATCTCGCAAAATAATTGGACCCATCCGAACGTCTATAGGCTCCTTGCAAAGTAAGTTTGGAAACCGAAAAATCATCGGGATCCTGTATATTTTTTAACCCAGTTTGAAGTAGACCTTGAGCAAATCCAGAGCCTACTTCGACAAGAGAATTCATTCTATGGTAATGCAAAATATGGCGTAAAATATTTTCAAATAAAATTGGATAGTCTGGGTTACCGATTGACTGGGAAGTAAACTCAAGATTTAGTAGCATACAAGCCTGCAATTTTTTGTGTATCAATAAGCCCGGCGTGCTTTGCTTCGTAGAAAGGTGCTCAATCTGAATTAACGACTCCCAATCATCTATTTGTTTTCCCATATTAATTTCCATAGCAGAGAAAAAGTTATTACCGCCAACAAACCTTAATAGAGGATGACCCGATTCAAGAATATGTGATTTAAATTCTTCAATAGAAACTCTCTTATCATTTTGGCCTATTACATAAAGATTGAAAGGTTTAGGATTTTTAGGTAATCCATTTTCTTTGTTAAATTTTATTTGAAAATTTTGTTCACTAAATTGAAAGCGTTTATCGGCTACCAAAAAAGAATTAAAGAATTTTAAAAATGGACTCGATTTTGAAAAGCCTGACAATTTAATTGCAGGAACTCGCGGATTAATGAAGTATTTAACCAAATTATCTTGTGGCAAGCTATCTGGCTCGTCTGAAATAATCTCAAAGCTTATTGAATCTAAAATAGAGGTTGGTTTAATTTCAAAATCAAACTGATACTTGTCGTAACTTCCAAGATTAAAAGGCAAACGTTTCGGCAAACTGCCCTTCTGTGAAATCACCAAAGTTCCACTGCCGCCTTTCGAAGTACAAGCTATATTTACATTAAACTTCAATGTGCCATCATTTAATGAATTCTCATCAATCGAATCGAAATAAATATTTCGATGGTCTTGGGCGGAAAGAAAAATTTCTACTCCAAGATTAGCCAAAATCTGCTGCTGCGCGTATTCTAAAGAATCAGTAAATAAACAGACTTTATAATCCTTTTTTACTAAATCTTTAATACTGTTAACTAAGTTAAAAAACTCGCCATTAGGTAAATGAGTTGCTTGAATACGACTTAGCTTTACTTCTAAACTACCTCCGGCAAGACTTTTTTCTAAACTAGTATTCCATTTATATATTTCAATATTACTATCTTTAAATGTTTTAGCATGCTTTCGTGCAAGTTCTATACTGCGACTCAAACGAGTGTTAAATAATCCTGAGCGAGCCACCATAGATCCACTATTATCAATAATGTATGCTAGCTTCTGAGGTCTTTCCCACTCTCTTAAATAGGGCTTACTGAGAGCTAAAAAAAGTAGAGCAAAAAAAAACAACTGTAGCCAAAAAATTAAATTATTTTTGAACTTTTCAAAAAAACCTCGATTTTGGCGTTTGAAATTCACCTTGTTCCATAAAAATAAGCTCGGAACCTTATAGCGAACTGGCCGAGATCTGAAAAAGTAAATACTTATCAAAATTGGTAGCCATAATAAAAAGAGTAAACCTAATAGATTACTCAGAACAATCACAGGCGCTTCCTCATGAGTCGTATGATGAAATTCTTAAAATCCGCTTCACTCTTAGCATAGGAATATTCAAGGTTATACTTCTTACACAACCCGTTAACCATTCTCTTATGCTCCTCTAAGGTTTCGTGATAGATAGTGTAATACTCATCATCTATTATCAAGTTCATTTCTTGGTTAGTCTCAAAATCTTGTAAAATGCAGTTCCCATAAATATTAGGATTTTCCTCCTGCGGAGAAAGTATTTGCACCAATGAGACATCATGTCGATAGTAAGCCAACTTACGAAGACAGTAATCTAGTGTTTTTTCTTCGGTTAAAAAATCTGAAACAAAAAAAACGATACCCCTGTTGCGCTCAAATTTTATGAATTGATCAACACTCTTAATTAAGTTAGCCCCTCCACCTGGTTCAATTTTCTCCAAAAAATTAACGAGTTTAGAGTATTTTCCTGGTGACTTAGCCTTTGGCGCATTTTTGAAAAGATTTTCTTGGATAGGATAAACG
>CAZYUV010000232.1:0-5394 GCA_964650625.1 uncultured bacterium | reverse complement strand
ATTATGGACCCCAAGCCGGTTCTATTTTAAGCCCAGGTGCCTACCCCCATGTAATTGCAGTCGGTGCCATTGATCGCCAGCTAAACAGACTTGAATACTCATCGAGAGGCCCCATAAAATGGGAGGATGTCAGCTACAGTAAACCTGATTTTTTTGCACCAGGTGATCAAATAGAGTCCCTACTCCCCAGTTCCATCTACGGTAAAATGAGTGGTACCTCAGCTGCAACAGCACTAGCGGCTGGTTCATTAGCACTTATTAAGCAATCTAATCCAAAACTTCCGTGGCACGACGTTTTAAAAATCAGTAAACAAACCACATTATTAAGTCGTGAAAACATCAAAAAACTGCATGATAATCCAGGAGTTTTACAAGTTTATGATGCAGCTTTGCTGGCAAAATTCGGAGCAAAAATAAGCGTTCATGTAGAAGGACCTCATGATGGAGAAATTCATATAACTCTTCTAGATGGCCATCACAAATTTAAAACCACTTCCATGGGTTTCGCAGAGTTCTTTTTAATCGAGGGCAATCATAAAATTGCAATCTCTGCCAAAGGATTTGCTCCCAAGGTTCAGGAAATAAATGTTAAACCCACTCGCAACCAAACACTCAGAATCAAACTAGAAAAATCTGAGATCAAAAATCTCGTTTTGACTGTTCACGACCCACAAGGCCAAAGACTTCCAGCCACAATAGAATTCCTCAATAATTTGGGACAAACATTTGTGGGAATTACTGAGCCCATGCAAGAATCTTTGCCTGAAGGAATTTATCCCGTCAAAATAAAATCTAGAGGGTTTAAAAGCATAACAACATCAATAATCCATAGGAGACCCATTCATAACAAACGGCTCCAACTAAATGTTATGCCATCCATAGCACTAATTGATGACGATGGAAAGCGGCATTCAGACCTTCACATAGCTCGCTCACTACATAAAACGGGAATCAAATATGACCTTATCCATCCCCCAAAGGATCTTGAAGAAATAGAAGCTTATCAGCTTCTAATTTGGCACTTGGGAGCCACCGTACATCGGACTATCAGCGAATCTGAACAATTGTTGTTGACCAAGTACGTGCGCCGCGGTGGCAGTCTTTTAATATCAGGTCAGGATTCTGCATACTCACTTCAATCAACTCAATTTCTTAATAAAACTCTGGGGGTTGAATTCGAAAAAGATCATAGTGGAAGCCTCGATGTGAAGTATAAAGAATTCGATCTTCAGCTTTACGGTAAAGGTAGCGCTCAAAACCAATTCTTCGTCGATGCATTAAAGCCCAATAGTAGCGAGTCACAATGCTATGTAAGATACAATAATGGAATGTGTGCAGGCGTTTTAAGATATCATCCCAAAGGCAAATCAATAGTCCTGGGTTTTGGACTTGAAGGGCTTCCAGATATTAAGAGAGAATTCTTGTTAAATAAAATAATTAAAGATCTCAAGCCCGCGATAGAACACCTATTAGATAAAATTGAAAGAGCTTATCTGAATAATCGCGTAAGTTATTTTCAAATGATGAAAAGCCTTGAAACTTTTGAACCCGAATTTGCCCAAAAAGCAAGCCAACACATTGAATTGCGTCGCCGTAAATCAGCATGGCGGCCCTTGCTTTATGACATTCTTCATGATCGCCGACGACATATCTTTGATCAACTCTACAATATTGATTGAAGCTATTAACCCACATGAAGAAAAGTTTTTTCTTAATCACTTCAATTTTTGTAGAATAAAGGGCAAATTATTGAGTTGGAGGATCTATGTGTTGTACCCAATTAAAACCTGCTGAACTATTTGAAAAAGCTATGCAATTGGTTAAAGACGGAAAAACTCATGAGGCCATCAATGCATTCATTCAATTTACCCGTAAGCATACTCAATCTGGATTAGCAGACAATGCCTACTATAATCTCGGTATTTGCCACAAAGAATTACAAGACTATGTTAAAGCTTTAGTCTTCTTCAAAATAGTACTAATTCAATATCCAGATTCGGATGCTGCTCCATGGGCAAAAGACCAACTTGAGGATCTTGAAAATCTAATGGATCCGGCCTCGGAAATCTTCATCAAAGCAGAGCAAGCTCTAATTGAAGATTCTCTTGAGGATGCTTGGAATGGTTTTTCTAAGATAATGCAACATTATCCTAAAAGCGTACTAGCTGATAACGCTTTGTTCAGTCTTGGAATGATTGCCAGAAAAAAAGGCGACCACAAACGAGCTCAACAAATTTTTGAACAAATAATTCGGGATTTCCCAGACTCTGATGCGGCTGTCAATCTGAGCAATCTTATTTAATTCAAGAGCTTAATTGACTATTCGCATCACGCAAGGCTGTTCGAAGGCCTTCTTCAATTACAGGATGATAAAAAGCCATGTCAAGCATTTCTGATACAGTTAATTGCTGTTGATGGGACCAGCTAAGTAAGTGACCTAGATTTTCTGCTCGAGGGCCAAAAATTTCTGCACCTAAAAACAGACCGCTACTTCTCTCCGCATAAACATGCATCATTCCCTTATTCACGAGCATTACGCGACTGCGACCTTGATTCTCAAAAGAAACTTTACCTGTAATGTAATCAAAACCTTTTTCGATTATTTCGGTGTGACTCCACCCCGCTATTGCCATTTGAGGGTCACAGAAAACCACATTTAATGGAGAACGGCGATGCCCCGTTTCAACCTTTGGAAATCTGGCTGCATTGGCTCCTGCAATACGACCTTCATCAGAAGCCTCATGAAGCAGTGGTAATTGATTATTAGCATCTCCAGCAATGAATATATGTGAATCACCGCATTGCATTGTCGAAGAATTAAAGACAGGTACTCCTCTATTATCCAGTTCTAATCCAGCGTTCTTAATTTGAAGCTTGTCAAAATTAGGTCGCCTACCGGTTGTTACTAACAAATATTCATAATATTCTTTTCGTAAATTACCGTCATTATCCAGAAACTCAACATCAACACCCTTTTTATTGCGCTGAATTGATTGGAGCTTTGCGGCATATTGTAAATCTAATTCCTGACTAAGAATTTTCTTACTATAATTTTTAATCTCGGGATCCGTAATTGGCCCAACACGCCCACCCCTTCCAAAAATCGTTGTACGAACTTTCAAGCGGTGTAGAGCTTGGCCCAACTCCAACCCTATAACACCAGGACCGAAAACACCCACTGAACTAGGAAGATCCTGCCAATAAAAAACATCATCGTTAATGATTACCCTATCGCCAAGGTCACTAAAAATACCTGGCACATCTGGGGTAGAACCTACCGCTAATACAATGGATTTAGCCTCTATCTTCGTATGATCATCAACCACCAGAGTGCGCGGATCTTCAAAGCGCGCAAAACCTTTCATTTTGTGCTCAGCTTTAAAGCCTTCTACAGATTCGAGAACGAAACCCACAAAGCGATCACGTTCATTACGAACTCTTTCCATTACCTCTACACCATTGACTCTAATATCACCCTCAAGATGGACACCGAAAGGTGCAGTGTGACATGCACTATGGGCAGCCTCCGCAGCTGCGATTAATAATTTGGAAGGCATGCACCCTACGCGAGCACAAGTGGTACCATAATGACTTCCCTCAATTAGAACCACAGAATCAGTTAAAGCTGTTGCAGTACGATATGCACCCATACCAGCCGTACCCGTACCTATAATTGCCACATCTACTTTTTTGACCTGCATCCTAACTCTCCTTGAAAATGACTTCTAGGGTATCCAACATCACAAGAAATTCTCTACTGATTTCAGTGATTCGATGGAATTTCGTAATAACGACTTCCCGCCGCTTCAAGTTTCTCAACATAGCTGTTGAATCTTAAATAATTGGGGATTTCCTTCGTTTTATGATTGAAGTAAATCAATTGAAATGGTCTATTTTTATCTTTTGAACCAACATCACCGGCGAGTACAGCAATGTCATCAGGACTAAGTGTCCAACGACCCCACGATTTAGCAACTCTAAAATTGATACCTTTAAATGCCTGATAGGGCAGCTCCGAACACATTACGATTGATCGAGTATTTATATCGAAGGCAAAATCATAATCGGTACCCACGTAAGCCAATGATTGTAGTAAAGCATCTGCCAAATGTTCCCGACTATATTTTGAAGTTCTTAAAACAACTAAATCGCTGATACGCCAATCTCGAATATCAACTAAAGTGATTCCCGGGCGTATAACCTCGACTACATCATGACCGTCTGCCAATCTGGCTGAATTTTTCTTAAATATAGGCGAGTCTATAAGAAGATTACCATTTGAAAGACGCATCGATTGAAGATCTTCAAACTTACCCACATAAAGCGCCACATGACTGAAATGACCAGGAATCAGCTTATCAGTAATTGCCCCGTCAGTCTTTTCAACGAGAATATCTCCGGGCTTCAAAACCTCATCTTTCACGCGCTGCAATTCTTGGCGCGGGATAGATTTCATAAATATTTGAACATTAACAGCCCCTACAGCTGTTCCAAAAATTTTGGAAAGATGATATTCCATCCAATTCAATCGACTCTTAGCTCTCAATCGCAGAGTTTTATGAGCCTTCAAAAAATACTGACCTAATCTTCCCCAAAATGTAGATGATTTTCTTATTTGCTCTGTGAGATGACTATCTAATCGCTCGCGTAACGCAATCATGTAAGCTGAGCCATCATTTTGAAATAAATCAAAGGAAGCTCGATGATGTTCGATAAGCCTTAGATTTTCGGCAAAACGCTTTCGAGAGTCTATTCTCATCCAAGCCTTTTGTAATCGATCGAAATGCCTCTTTTTACCGTAAATAACAATTTCATTAAGACGCTTAATCAGCGTGGAATCTTTTTCCGAGAGATGGAACCAGAAGGCCATTTGTTCATATAAAACTAGATCAGACAATGTGGCAATCAATAATGGCAGCGCACTCTGTTTGGTGAGAATTTTAGGTAAATCATAGAGCTGAGCAAACCGCTCCTCCATTAACACAGAACTACGGGTTCCCATAGCCCTACCTTTGAGACGTTCTGCCTGATCAATGAGTTGATACACCTTTTGTCCCAAAGCAACTAGTCGCTCAGAGTCCAAGGCACTAATTACAGCAATCGTTTTGTACTTAACAGCCCAGTCAGATATTTCCGATTGAATTTTCGTAGAGCTTTGATCAAGACGCCAGAATTCACTAACAAGATTCTGCTCAAAGCTTGATATAGCAAAGCTTATTGAATGGATTTTTATTAAAAAAAAACAAACCAAAAGTCTCACTGCAGAATTCTTTCCTTTCCAAATCAGGATCAATACGCAATATGCGAGGTTTTGTTGCATGATTATAATAAATAGTTCATCTTCAATAACGGCTCACTGGAATCAATAGATACAAAATATTTCTAATTTAGGGG
>CAZYUV010000231.1:0-5397 GCA_964650625.1 uncultured bacterium | reverse complement strand
TTATTTTTGAAGTTTGCTCTTGCTTTGATTGGAGTCCAATGTCTATTTGGAGCCGGTCTACGAGTAGCAATTAATTCCATTAATCAAACTAAATTTCCTGAAATCGATATGAATTTCACGGTTTTTGATCAATCTGGTCAGGCTCTAAAAGGTGTTCAGAGAAAAAATATCCTTCTCAAGGAAAATGGTATAAAAGTGCCTGACTATCATATGGAAATTAGTAATGATCCAGTGGAGTTAGCGCTAGTTCTGGACGACTCTGGCTCGATGCATTTCAACTTAAAACTACTAATAAATGCTGTAAATAAGTTTATAGGATTTCTGGAGGAAAGAGATCGTGCCGCTATCTTTAGTTTTTCCGATACGGTCAGCTTATTGCAAAATTACACGGGTCGAAAATCAGACTTAAAGAAGAGTTTGAAGCAGCTTAAGGGCTATGGTGCAACGGCTCTATATGATGCAATATATCAAGCAGCGGAGTCGTTGAGTCATACAAATAAGACAGCAATAGTAGTTCTATCTGATGGGATTGACCAAAATCGCGACAATACGGGTTCTATTTCAAATAAAACTGCCATTGAAGCTGTCACGCTTGCGGTTGGCAAGAAGATACCAATTCATACCATAGGATTGGGCCGTCGGATTAACCGCCAAGAGTTGAAAGATTTCGCCAGACTTTCGAGAGGAGCATTCTATTATGCACCCACAGCGGAACAATTGTCTGACCTGTACGCACTCATTGCTCGCAATTTAAAGAGTGATGTTAAAATAAAATATATTTCTCCGAATGATAAAAAAGACGCGACCTATCGTAACTTGGATTTAGAAATTCGCTCACGAAATTTGTCGGGTCGAGTCAATGGGAATTATTTCACACCGGGCAGGTTTGTTATGGATACTAAAGGATTTGGATACGAGGCAAAACAGCCCGAGGTAAATAGGGATTCGCAGATTAAAATACTTCTCACTGATGAAAACGGTATTCAAAAGACCGGAGGTAAGGAGTTTTTGAGCAGTTGGATTAATCAGTTAGGAAAGTAGGGCAGGATGGACGAGGAGAATAAGGGCAAAATTGCTCTTCTGTCGCAGAAGAAGAAAGAGAAAGAACTTGAGGAAATTGAAGAAGAACTTGATTTAGTTGAAAAGGTAATAAACGATGTGGATACCAACATTCGTCAAGTATTCACCAACGAAGTCAATTTTCGAACTTTGCTTCAGGTGCTCTACGACAAAAATATCATCAGCGAAGATGAAATCCTGGATAAATATAATCAAGTTGTTCAAGAGGTGGTCAGTGAGCGTTTACATCAGTTTGGCTTCGAAGTTGTGGATGACGAGGAGGAGTAATTATCGTCCTGTCGTTAATGCCATCTGCCTGAAGCATCAATTGGTATGAATTTTGCTCGATTTAGTTCAGTGATTTATGACTCATAATTCGATTGTTGAATTTGACGCACTCTCTGATGAAGACCTCGTAAGAAAGTTCAATGAAGGTCAGCACGAAGTATTCGAGATATTATTTAATAGATATTACAAGAAAATCTACAACCTCTGTTTAAGGTTTTGTAATTCAGATAGAAATCTAGCGGAAGAAACCGCTCAGGAAACTTTTTTGCAGGCTTACAAGTCGCTGCCGCGCTTTCAATATAAGTCTTCTTTTTACACTTGGCTTTATCGGGTTACCTTTAATACTTGCTCGATTAATGTGAAAAAACAGGCTAGGTTGAGGAGTAGCTCTCTGAAGAATCTTGATTTGGAGCAATTAAATCGAAGCTCTCAGGAACCATCTGATTTTGTTCTTAAGCGAGAATACAATCAGTATGTCAACAAAGTCTTGAATGAATTACCTGAAGAGCAGAAGCAGGTCATGCTTCTGGGGCCTGTATTAGGTCATTCTTATCAGGAGATTTCTGAAATCATTGGAGAAAGCGTTACGGTTATTAAGGGGCGCTTGTTTCGCGCTCGTCAGAACTTTAAAAAAAAATTCGAAAAAATGTTCAAAAAAAATAACTTTTCAAACACAAGCGATACCAAAGAGTGAACGATAATGTACAAAATAGTTTAGTACTGTACCGTCTGGAACATTAACAATAATCTGGGTAGCCTTTTAGAAGCTTAAGCAGGGTGGTTGATATGAATAATCCGAAAACCTTTGAGGAATTACGCGAAGATGCATATGCCTTCTTGGATGGCGAGATATCACCTGAAGAGATTCAAGCTTACGAAAAATTGATCGCCACTAATGCAGAGGCCCGACAATACATCGAAGAGATTAGAAACTTCGAAACTGAATTGGATTCTATCGAATTCCGTGATGAGGTAGATCCTCCTGGAGATAGCTGGGCAAAATTTCAAAGTAGACTGAATCGAGAGCAGATGGAAGTGGACATTCAGCTGCCTGAAGCATCAATCATTGATACTATTCATCTTCATTTAAGTCGTAATTGGGTTAGCTATGGTACCGCGGTTGCAGCTTGCTTAATGCTATTTGTGTATTCTCCTAATGACGATTCACAAACCCTCAAAAATCAGTCTCAGCTGAATCAGGTGGCTCTTCTAAAAAGTCCGACTGAACTTGAGCAGGACATTGATGATTTGCAGGTTGAGGCACCCACATATCAAACCAATTACAACGAAACGATTGATTCATCTACTTTGGCAAGGCTCAGCGATGGGTCTCGGAATGAACAGTCAACTCTTGCTGAAGAGGTAGTGCAATCTAACGATCTACCAAGTTTAGAACAGATTTTAATCAATGAGCAGGAACTAAACTCGATGGTTTCATTGGAAACCGATGGGATGAAATGGGATATCGATAAATTTCCGGTGACCAATATTGAATATGCTCAATTTGTTCGAAAGACTGGACATCAGCCACCATTTCACTGGGAAGGGAATGCTTATCAATTGATCGATGCTAAAGGCCACAAGCCCGTAACTTATGTTTCTTTTGAAGATGCTCAGGCTTTTTGCAAGTGGGAGGGTAAGAGGTTACCAACGCAGAAAGAATGGGAGTATGCGGCAGGGACTCAAAGTGGACATCAGTATCCTTGGGGGAATCAGTTTTCTGTAAAAATGGCGAATACACATGAAGCGGGAATCGGTTTAGTGGAGGTAGGTAGTTATCCGGGTAATGTTTCCCCACATGGAGTATATGATATGTCCGGTAACGTTAGACAGTGGGTGAATGAAGACTTTGCAGAGAGCGATCAGTCTTTTTTCACAAAGCCTGGGCAATACAAAATGATGAAAGGTGGATCTTTCATGGATACAGCCGAGAAAGCTACGATCAAATATTCTATTTCAGGCGATAAGGACACTATTTACGGCAACACTGGTATTAGATGTGTGACTGAGCGGAGCTGAGTCAGTATCTTTTTTACAGTGGGGGCTGCAAGAAACTCACGTATGACTGTTCAGCCGAAGGCCTCGTTTTCCTCTTTCACGCTAGAGATATACTCTGTTAATGTTTGCTTCAGTTCTGTGTGAGGGTCTAAGTCTTCTTCTTCACAGTAATACTTGAAAGCGTCCCAAAGTTCCGCGCTTATTTCTACTTCCATTGATACAGCCACCGCATCCTCCATTTCATGGTAACCATTGCCTGCAATTATGATTCAAGGTCTCTCGACTGACAATAGCCGAACAATATTTATTCTATTTTTTAATTCATTCCTTGTTGTCTGACCTGTATTTATGTTTAGTTTTGCACTGTAAATTTCAGGGAGCAGGATTATGTTAATTATTCGAATTTTTCTTGTGGCGATTTTATTCCAAAATGTATTGGCAATGGAAGAGCCTTTACCTGACTGGCTTAAGGTTTATCAACAAAATAGTACTAAGAATAATTTAGAAGGCCTTAATTTTCCCAGTGAATCTGAATCTGAACTGACAACAGTGAGCGAATTGGATGAATTTATCAATACAGAGAAGTCTGAAGAAGATCAATTGAGGGAGCAAATTAAGAAAGATTTTCCTTCCAAACTAAGACTTAGAGATTTCATTAGAGAAATGTTCAAACAAAAAAAATATGCAGAGGTTGTTCCGTTTCTTCAAGAGATTCTTCAAAGGGAACCAGGTCATCATGAAATGTTATACAAAATGGCCTACAGTTTGCGCCGGCTAAAGAAACTAGAAGCATCGCTCTCATACTATGAGTCTTTGCTTCAGGTAAAACCTAATTTTCGAGACGCCTGGTATGAACGTTCACTTACTTTACAGGGGCTCAAAAGATATGAAGAGGCTTTGGAAAGTTTTAATAAAGCTTTGGAGTTTAACCAAAATGCTTCTTGGATACATTATGATCGAGGAATCCTTTTAAAACGAATGAAGCGCTATCAGGATTCTATTGCTAGTTTTTCTAAAGCATTGGAGCTTAGGCCTAAGCATTCATGGTCTTACTTAGAGTTGGGAAACATTTTCTTTGCAAGAGGACAGTATGTTCATGCGATGAATTACTATCGCAAAACTTTAGATTTAAATCCTAAGGCACCTGGCGTAGAAAATAACTTAAAAATCTGTATTCAAAGACTGGAGAGTAATTAGCTACTCATACTAAAGTAAATTAGCCTTTGGTGGTGCAATTTACTTTAGATACTAGTAATTGCTCTTCTGGTTCATCCATCTGACAAGCTTCTATTCGACAATTTTCCATGGCCAATATACCGGAGTTACCCTCAAATCGGCAGTTTACGAAATCACAGTGCAAGAACGAGGCTTGCTCAAAAATGCAGTCCGCAAAATACACTTCTCGCAAGACGCAATTGTAAAAATTTAGACTTTCCCAATCACAGTCACTGAATAAGCAGTTTTCTATCTTCAGTTCTTCAAGCCGGAAGTCTTGGCTTGCAGATTTAATACTTTCGAAACTTCCTCGTAACCAATTGCTTCTGGAGTCATTGTAGCCATAAAATTTACAATTTTTGAATTGGAATTCTTCCAATACGCAAGCTTCCATCAATACATTTTCCCATTCTAAATTTAGAAAATCGCATCGGGTAAAAAAATCGTTATTCCATTTGATAGATGACCACAAGCCTTGCTTAAAGTACTTATTCTTAAATCTGATTGCAGGATTTTTTGGAGTTTGAAAATCTCTTAATTCGTAAGCTAATAAATAGGGATCTTCGGTTTTACTTAACTGATGAAGGCTTTTAATTATGTCGGATTTTTCATGCAATCCTGCATCATGCAGACAGCAAAGATTGCTACCCGTCTTAGATGTCAGTGAGCATTGCCATTGGCCCAGTTTATAAGTACAAACAGTTTCCACAAAAAAATTGTATCATCGCCAATTCAAAATGTGTTAAATCACGGATATACATAGTTAGTTGCGTACCATATAATGTCGCCCGGAAGAAAGGATTTGCTATGGAACCTCAACGTAAAGCTAAACTGGAA
>CAZYUV010000230.1:0-5450 GCA_964650625.1 uncultured bacterium | reverse complement strand
AAATAGCTTATGACCCTGAAACTGCTCAAAAAATGATTACGATGGCTCGTGAAACTTTCCCTGGTGTTCTCGGGGTAAAGCTACCGCCATATTTCGATTTCTCGCATTTTGAAACAATGGCCCAAATTTTAAGTCAATCAGGCATTCAATTTATCACCTGTATTAATTCTCCTGGGAATGGCTTGGTAATAGATCCAATCTCCGAAACAACTTTAATTCATCCTAAAGGTGGCTTCGGAGGAATTGGTGGCAAAGGAGTCAAACCCTTTGGACTAGCCAATGTACGTAAATTCAGAGAACTTTTACCAGAGTCTATTCAAATCATAGGCGTTGGTGGAATTTTTACAGGAATGGATGTTTTTGAGTACATACTCTGTGGTGCTGACGCAGTACAAATCGGCACTGCTTTTATGCAACAGGGACCCGAAATTTACCAACGAATTGAAGCTGAACTGAATGATGTGATGATACAAAAATCCTATTCTAAACTTGGAGATTTCAGGAACCGTCTCAAAGTAGCCAAAGCAAAATAATCCTATTCAAGATTCCAAGTCTTTTAATTTACATCTATTCGCAAAATTACGTAACGCAGAAACCGCAGCTAAAGCATAGTCCGCGGGTCTTTCCAGATTAGCCTGCCACGCATAATTAATGCTCGAAGAAGCATTCATACGATGCAGCCATCGAGTTGAGGTAAAATCCTTAAATAGCTCCATTACCTGCTCCGCACTTGCACCTTGAGCCCCAAAACCTGGAATCAATAAAGAGGCTCTCTGTTTAGCCCTCTGTAATTTACTCAGAATCCTCTTCATACTCCCTGGACTAGTTCCACCCATGACAAATCCAAGACCGACTCTTTCATTCTCTAGAAAACGATTAACCACATGCTCGTACAACGCTTCGCCATCGAGGAACTTTTCCTGGAAATCTTTTGCCCCCGGATTACTAGTTCGTGCCAATATATAAAGGCCACGGCCATCCGAAAGATATTTCATGAAAGGTTCCAAACTCTCCACACCCATATAAGGATTTACCGTTAATGCATCCGCGTCGAGTTCTTCAAAAACTGCTCGAGCATAGGCTTGATTAGTTCGATCAATATCACCACGTTTAGCATCAAGAAGTACGAGATGGCCAGCTGAACGATATTCAGCAATTAATTTGGCCAATGCACGATAACCATCCAAACCATATTGCTCAAAATAAGCCGCATTCGGCTTAACCATAGAGGGATAAACATCTTGATGATGCATTTCTTCAAGGATTTTAAGGTAAAAGCTTGTCAAAACTTCATAAACGGAGCCTTCAATAGGTATTCGATTTAAATCAGGATCCATTCCCATACAGGCCAAATTATTTGTGCGAATTGCTGCATGTTCTAAACGTTCAAAGAAATTCATTATCACTTTACTGAAATCAAGCTCTGATTCCACTGAGTCGGATTACTTTGCCATTTTTTTATCGCCAAAACTTGAGTCCTATCTAAACTACCCATTGTCTCAGCTTCATCCAATAATTCATCTAAAGTTAAAACCGATTGTAAATGGACACCAGCATCTTCAAAACGTTGATTAACTCCGGGAAGACCATACTGAAAAAGACTGATTACACAAGTGACCTCTAAGCCTTCCGATCTCAAAGCTTCTACCGCCGAAAGACTACTCATTCCAGTAGTGACTAAATCTTCTATCAATAAAACTCTCTGATCCGGCTTAAAAGCTCCTTCTACACGATTACAACTACCATGAGTTTTGTTAGATCCCCTTACATAAAGCAACGGTAAATTTAAGCTCTCCGCTAACCAGGCACCATGTGGTATGCCCGCAGTTGCTGTAGCTGCAACCACCTGAAAAGTTAGTCTTTGTGATAATTCATGCATCGCTTTAGTAAAGCGTCTACGTATCAACGGATATGAAATGATCAGACGATTGTCACAATAAATCGGACCTCGCATACCACTAGCATATAAAAAAGGGTCATCAGGGTTCAATTTAACAGCCTGTGTGGAAAGAAAGTCTGCAGCAAGAGAAGCTTTATCCATTATACGAACCTTAGATCTTCTTTTTCCATGATCACTTCGCAATAATGACATTGAAATTCACCAGCATCTGCGGACAAGGTATGAAATCTAGTTGGCATAGATTCCATATTGGTAATACAGTTCGGGTTCCTACAGGCAATAATATTGTGTAATTCAGGTTCCACTTGCAGTTTGTACTTATCACTAATCCTAGAATCTCTAATAATCGATACGGTAGCCCTCGGAGCAATCAAACTAACTTGATTAACTTCTTTCTGTGTCAAAAAGCCACCGCTAATCTTTATAATATCTTTTCTACCAATTTCCCCACTATCGAAATTACAACCAATCATGACCTTACATTGACCCTCACTGATATGTTCAATCATTTGTAGAACCTCGAGTACTTTGAAAGATTCACCGGCTTTTATATGATCAATGACAGTTCCATTACGAATAAAATCAATCTGTTTCATGATTCGCTCTTTCCTGCTCCCATTAACATATAGATAAGCGCCTCCCGAACGTTTACTCCATATTTGGCTTGTTCGAAATATGCCGCATGGGGAGATTCATCTACATCAGTGGCAATCTCATTAACTCGCGGTAAAGGATGCAAAACCTTCAAATTATCTCTCACACCCTTCAGCTCTGCTCGGGTGAGAATATAACTATCTTTAACCTGAGCATATTCAATTTCATCAGCAAAGCGCTCCTTCTGGACCCTTGTGACATAAAGAATATCTAATTCATTGAGAATTTCGCGGTAATCTGGCATTTGATGATATCTAACTTTTCTACTCTCTAAATAACGCTGGTAGCGATTTGGAATCTTTAATTGTTTAGGGCTAATTAAAAATAATTCCACATTGAACAAACCTAAACCTAGCAGTAAAGAATGTACGGTTCTTCCATACTTCAAGTCTCCAAGCAAACCAATTTTCAGATTATCTAAGCTACCCTGGGTCCTTCTGATAGTGTAGAGGTCTAACAATGTTTGAGTAGGGTGTTGATTGGCACCATCACCCGCATTAATAACGGGAACTTGAACTATTTCTCCTGCATAACGAGCTGCACCTTCCCAAGGTGCTCTAAGTGCCATGATGTCGCAATAACCCTCCAAAATCTTTAGTGTATCGTAAAACGACTCACCTTTAAGAAATGAAGAGTTTTTTAAATGAGAAAATCCTATGACATTGCCGCCAAGACGCTTCATGGCTACATTAAATGATATTTTGGTTCTAGTGGAAGTCTCGTAAAAAACCGTGGCTAAAATCTTGCCACGCATCGTCTCATGCTTCGTTTTATGATCGAGTAACGAGTCAGTAGTATCAAGAATATGTAATATTGAATCTCGAGTTAAATCCTTGATCGAGATAATATCCTTTGACGAAAGCACAGAAACCCCTTTCGAGAGCCTTTTTTTGTCAATCTCTCGATACAGCGATACTAAAGCAGTAAAAGGCAACTGTCAAACGGTTCAGCACTTAACAAACAACTCTTGTTCATATTTCATCATCACAAGCCCATCCTCTAAAGTGTCAAACTTAGTCAAAGGCTTATTTAAATACCACTCCAACAGATTCTGTACCAAATCACAACCAGCTGCAATACTTAGTGGTACACCACCAGAGAATCTCGGATTAACCTCTAAAAAATAAAATTCCGAATCACGTATAATGCACTGTAAGTTCCAAGGACCACGCAGTTGAAATAAGGGTAATTTAGGAGCTAATAAGTTTAGTAGATCACTATTCAAATCGACTTGACCCACATCCGAAACACCTGCTCGAACTTTCCTTCGAATCCTAGGACAGCAATTTATAGTTCGATAATCTTCAGAACTAAAAACATCAATTGTGTACTCAATTCCTTCAACAAACTCCTGCAGAAAAGGTTGCTTCAGATTATTCCAATATTGTGAGGCACCATCACAATCACTCACAACATACTGATTAATCGATCCATGCCCCCTGTCCTCTTTTAGTATCATAGTCCCCTGACCATCTTGGGGTCGTTTGTAAATAGTAGGAACTTTCAGGTTGATCGATTTAAAGAAGTCAGCAGACTCACTTTTACTTAAAAATAGGCCCTGATTAACGCCAGCATCTAGAATTTTTAAAGACTGCCATATTGGTCTTGTACGTACCTGCTGTAAGAATGCTAGATCATAATCATTACCGGGTAGAACAGCATCCAGTTCTTCATTTTGAATAATTTCCTCAAGTTGGTTCAAATGCTTTTCAGAGAACGTTTTATCAACCATGTGGTATGAATCACAAAACTTTAAGGAAGGAGTCCAAGGATAAATCTCGGTGCCTGTAATATATAAATTCAATTGCATCTTTGCTGCAGTTTGACGCAAACGTTGAATTAGAGTAACTCTTCGTCCTGTACTCATCAAAAGAATTCGCATTACAGCCTTTTACTGAACTCTATGGTCATCAGCCTGGAAAGGAATATCACAAACAGAACATAAACCATGACATTCGCGTTGCCCGTGATGTTTACGCAAATCACTCTTGCGGTCAATTAAATACTGCCTAAGTTTTTTCATGGGCTCCCCATTCCAAGCATTCATAATGCCTTCCTTTGCATTACCCAAGGGATATCTACCATCATAATCAACACAACATGGCACAAATGTTCCATCCCAAAGTAATGCCATAGAGCGCCATGGATAAGAACATACGTTGTAATGATCTTCCAAAGCTAAATTCTTTTGCGCTTTGAGATATCCTATCCAATTGCGATAAACCTTAGTGACAATTTCATCTGGTCCATAACTCTGCATTGTTTTCGTAAAATCTTTCATGTAAGGGGCAGTTTCCGGCAAATCTATGATTTCTATAGAGATTTGTGTATCCGATTTTTTAAGATGTTTTAATTTAATAACATTCCTGATATTAGACGAAGTTTTTTCAAAGTTTCCTTTAACTCTGAGCCTTTCATAGATCTCTTTGTTGACTCCTTCAAAGCTTACAGTCAGTAAATCCAATCCAGTTTCAAGTAATTCTTCCGCACGCTTGTTATCAAGGAATGATGCGTTGGTGTTCAGACGAGTTTGAATACCATTGTTTTTTGCTAGTCGAATCATCTCGAAAAGCGATTTATGCATTAAGCTTTCCCCCAAGAAGAATAGATTAAACTTACGAACTCCTAGCTGCGCAGCTTCTTGCGTTAACTCGCGATACAAGCCTATATCCAAAAATCCCAAAGAACGTTTCTGATCCTTCTGAGGGCAAAACGTACATTTAAGGTTGCAATGATTAGTGGGCTCTACAAAAAGTGTATAGGGTGCCGTAGGACATTCCACTTGAGAATTTTTATAGGCCTTAAGATTGGGCATATTCCTCCAATATTTTGCGAACCCTGAAAACACCCTGTCCGTCGAAAAGCGACTGCCCCGAGGGTAACACTATCTCAGAGT
>CAZYUV010000229.1:0-5494 GCA_964650625.1 uncultured bacterium | reverse complement strand
TATTCCAGTAGAATTTGCAGAATCATTATTGACTGCGCCCACTGTAGCTTCCAGATCAAGAAGACTGACCCTGGCGTAATACGATGTGAAGGAATTTTCCCACATTTGCTTTTCGTACAACAAAGTAGCACCAGTAGCGTCTAAATCGGTACTATTCTGAGTGTCTGATAAGGTGGTATAAGCAAATTTCACAAGTGTGGTGGTATCGTTTGCGAAAGTTATGTCATTTGTAAAACAGATAGCGGCGATTACGAATAGTAAGCTAGTCACTTTGTACATGGTTTACTCCAAAAAGATTGAGAACAGATTTATGACTTGCTAAATCTAACTATTATGTCGCGCATTATCAAGATTCAAAATCTACTGATGAACTCTTTCGAATCTATCAAAAGCTCTTAAGCGATTAAACATATAGCTGTTCTCTAACCCCATGGATTTAAGTATTTTCAATGACTGGTTTAATTCAGTTCTAGTTTTTGGAATGAGTTTTCTTGAAGCATGAATTATCTGCATGCGCTGGTTTGAATCTTTCAGTTTCTGAGCTCTTTTAAGTTCAACTAGTAATGAGGTTTTGCTTCTTTCAAATATGATTTCATTTAATCTAGTACGGTCTAATGCAGACAAACCTTCGAGTCCAAAACCCAGATAGTAGGCTCGACTTCTACCACTTTTTCTTTCACTCATTGCACCTTGATTATTCATATAGCTCAATATTATTTCAGCATCACTAGAAGTGGTCATAATTTCTTCGGGTGAATCTTGGTTTCTCGCAGATGAGCCAGCGTTTAATAACATACCAAGACCTAATCCTTTTAATCTCTTCTGAGAGGATTTTGGACGGGTCACTCTCACACCAAATAGCTCCTCTGTAAAATCTGAACTTTCTAGGACATCTCGATTATTTTGGCCCGTTAAAATTACAGTTCCACCTGCATTATAATAATCAATGAGAATTTCTCTTTTAGCGTAAGGTAAGGCTCCCCACTTTTCTTCACCGGTAAACCACAATACCCTCTTATACTTTTGAAGTTTTTCGAGAGTCATTGTATTCAATCTGTTAGTGTAATCGGAGCGATATCCTCGGGGAATTGAACTTTCGATATAATTGGTAAGCGTCTCATCTCTGGTGGCGTTTACGATCAATACATCTTTAAGTGGTTTCATCTTAATAAAACTTCTCTTATTCTGATCAAGTTTTAATCTGCCTGAAATTTTGTTATATCCGTAGGCAGTAAGCGCATATTTGTATATTGATTGAGGTAATTCAAGCTCAATTCCATCCTTACCGATATTTTCTTGTTGAATCGGTACGTCAAAAAATTGTAAATTAGCGTTCATGGGTCTATTTTTTTCAGAAACTATATTTAAAACCCATGTTGCCGTCGGTGCTTTTTCGAGTTTGGTAACAACTGATACTGTTTCCCCTCTTGAAAGGTCTACTTCTAATTTTTGGTCAACTGAGCCAAAACTTTGCAAAGTAAAACTATAGGAACCATTTTTCAGATACAGAGTGTTTGGTTTACCACTTTCAAATCTATAAACCTGACCAGTTTTGCTATCCGTCATTCGAACTAATGAACTTTGTGTTTCAATGTTGAGAGATAGATAGCTTAAATTTAGGGCTATTTCGACTGCTCTCAAAGCGGAGATTTTACCGTACCCATAGGCCTTATCCCAGCCAGGTTCTCCTAATTCATAAGCGCTTTGTTCTAGGATCGAAAATATTTCTGTTACTGTCAGATTCGGATTGGCCTGCAGCATAAGGGCAATAACACCTGCCACATGAGGACAAGCCATTGAGGTGCCACTCCAACTAGCATAACTGCCATTTCGTGTTGAAGAATAAACCTTGACTCCCGGAGCTGAAACATTAGGTTTTGTTAAAATCACTCCATCTTTCCAGCGCACAACACCTCGTGAAGAAAATGTTCCAATTTTATCTTTCTCATCGATAGCTGCCACTGAAAAATTCGTCTTTAAGGCCGAAGGAGATGCTATGGTATTGTCTGATGGTCCCGAATTTCCCGCTGCGAATACGGGCGCGATTTCAAATTGTCTCCATACCTCACTGGCCCGGATGTAGTCGATTTCGTTTTCATTTTCATAGCCTTCAAATTTTTTGCCCCAGCTATTACTTATAACTCTTGGGAAGTCATTGGTAGAAATATCTCCATCTGGGTTAGTCATCCATTGCATTGCTTTGAGGATGCCACTACGATAGGCCTTACCCTCGTAGTCAAAAATCTTAGCAACTACAAATTTGACTTTGGGAGCCACGCCAATTGCTTTACCAGATTCATTTCCTCCGCCAATAGTCCCCATACAGTGGGTGCCGTGTCCCCTGTCATCATTTGGTTCGTTTTCTTTAAATTCTGATACGAAATCTTTAGAACGAAGAACTTTCCCGACAAGGTCAGGATGCTGAGCCCAACCCGTATCTATAATGCCGACTGTTATACCTTGGCCTAAGAATTTATACTTTTCCCAAACTTCCTGCACATCGATTGATTCCAGGCCATATGTAATTTTTTGATTATTGACTTCTTTGGTATTTTCAATGATTGGTTGTTCCAGATAGATTTCATTATCCTGGATGACAGCTAAAACCATTGGATTATTAGAGAAGTCTTTCACCTGATTTTGATTCAGGTCGAGTCTGATTGACTGACTTATCCAGAGCTTGTCTTCTGTTTGGAGGTTTTGAAGTAGTGATCTATCTAATTTTAATTGTTCAATTTTATATTCAAGATCTTTTTGTAACCTTAGCGAATAGGAATTGATGCTTTCCTTATAGCGAGTACTTGATTCATTTAGAACTAAGATATAAGAAGAGCGTTCGATTTTGGCTTCAAGCTGAGATAGACAAAAGAAAAATGCTGCAAATAAAATTATATGGCGAATCACATGTACCTCTAGGTTTGAGAGAGTAAGTATTTTAGTCTCAGACAATAATGTGTCAATCAGTATTCGAATAAGATTCTTTATTAATGGATTTTGGAAACTATAAATCGATAAGTCCGTAGTACTTTTTATGTGTTTTTTAAAATTTCTATTTTTGCTGTTTTTTATGTGTTCCTGTGTCGAAGCTCAACCTCGTATTGATGCTGAACTAGAGTCTCTTATTAAAGCTAATTCGCAAAGCGAGATTTCTGTAATTTTGGTGTTCAGAGAACCTAGGAATATTAGGTTTATTCAAAACTCCGATTTATCTGTTCAAGGTCGTAAGCTAGAAATAGCAAAGCAGGCTCAAGCAGAATTTTTTGAGGATTGTGCCAAATTGGGCTTATTTAAGAATAGAGTTTTGAAGTCTATGTGGATTAACAACTCAATAGTTATGCGTGCTAATGCGTCTGAACTTGAAGAACTGCTATTGCGCGAGGATATTGAATCCATATTACTTGATAAAACGGTTTATCTGCAGGAGCCCTTAGTTTCAAAAAAATCGGAGATTGATGAAAGTGAAGCTTTTACTTATGGACTAATTCGACTCGGTGTACCAGAACTCCGTAAGAAATATAATATTACTGGTAAAGGTGTGACTGTTGGTTTACTCGATTCTGGCTGGGCAGAACATCCAGACCTCGGCGATCGCGTAAAACGCTCTAGAGATTTTGTTTCAAATAAGCCTGACAACAAACCGAATGACGGCCACGGTCATGGGACCCATTGTCTTGGTACAATCGGAGGTGCAGCAACTAGCGGTAAATCAATTGGTGTTGCTCCCGATGTGGAATTCATAGTAGGTAAAATCTATCGCGATGATGCAAGCACAGAAGTTTCAAAGCAATTGGAGGCCATGCAATGGATGGCTGATCCGGATGGTAATCCTGATACACCTGACCATCCAAGACTAGTTTCTAACTCTTGGGGCTGGAAGCTTAAGGAGATGCCTGACCCTAGCGCCTTTCAGAGGGCAGTACAGACTTGGCGGGAGCTAGGCATTGTGCCTGTCTTCTCTGCCGGTAATAGTGGTCCATGGAAAGAAACGATTGGTTATCCTGGCGGATTTCCTGAAACAATTGCAGTGGGTGCAACTGATTCTGAAGACGTTATCGCTACATTTTCCTCAAGAGGACCTGTTTTGAGGGGTGGAACCTTGCTAAAAAAGCCCAACGTTTCGGCGCCCGGTGTTGATGTTTATTCCGGTGACCTCAATGGGGGTTATGTAAATATGAGTGGTACTTCCATGTCAGGACCTCATGTAGCGGGAGTAATTGCATTAATGTTTCAGGCTTTTCCAGAGCTCAGTGTAGATGCAATTGAAGACATTCTTGGATCTAGTTCTTTGGATCTTGGCGATTCAGGCTTTGATTATAAGTTTGGGGAAGGTCGAGTCAATGCTCTGGCTGCTATTGAAAAAACATTGCAAAGTGCCCGCTTGGTTTTAGAAGACCTTTCAGCCTCTGAAGGTATCATTAATATTAATATTCAACCCGGTGATATTAATATTCAATTGTTAGGCGGTGAAACTCTTGATACCGCCTTAATAGCAGGAGAATACACTCTCAATATAAAAAAGTTCGGTTACAAGGATCAAAGCAAAAAGATTGATTTGAAGGCCCTCAGAACAACTAAAATAGCTTTAGATCTAAATGCTTTGCCGCAGTCGAAATTTAGTATTAAAACAGCTGGCACAGACAATGAATCATGGGTTATTGTGCATGATTCACCTCTTGGCGTTTTGACCACTGTGCAAGGGCAATTGAGTCAGAATCTACCACACGGTGAATATAAGATTTCCGTGGTGAGAAGAGGTTTTAAAAGCCAGTCTTTTAATATTGATTTCAGTAGCGATTTAACCTTGGATATTACTCTCAAGAAAGCTTCAGAGTGTCTTTTGGTTAATGATGATCCTAATTCAGACTTTGAGAGCTACTACTCAGCTGCTCTTGAATCTAATGAAAAGTCATATCATGTAGAGTCCACAAGGGGCGCCACTTTGACTCAAATGCTGTCCTATCAACGGGTTATTTGGTATACGGGAGATGCTGAGGATGAAGTACTTAGCGCTTCAGAACAAGACTCTATTGAGACATATTTGAAATATGGCGGTCAGTTGTTACTAGCTGGACATGGTATTGGGAATGATTTGAGGGATTCCAATTTTTTCTATGAAGTGCTTGGGGCTCGATATAAGTATCAACGTCGATTGTTTCGTAATATCAAGTTTAAGCAGAGTGGGCTAAAGTTAAAGTTAAATGGCAGCGATAGTGCTGATAACCAGTCTAAGCCAGATGTTTTAAAGCCTTTCGGTAAAAATTCTCAATCAATTATTCAATATTCATTCTTGGGTTCTGCCGGAATTCTTAACACCTTCGGTACAGGTAAGGTAGCTTACCTAGGCTTCGGACTCGAGGGAATAAGAGGAGCAGATAATCGAGCTGAGGCTTTGCAGAATTTATTTAATTTACTAAGATTGACATCAGATGAGAAGCTCAGAGCATTGCAAGATATTCATAAAGTTGACACTAATCTGCACCATATTCTTTCTATA
>CAZYUV010000228.1:0-5556 GCA_964650625.1 uncultured bacterium | reverse complement strand
GTAGTAGAAAATATAGACACCAACGATACAGAACAAGAGACTTCAAATGAAACTAGTTCTAATCTAGAGAATACTAGTTCTTCGGATCAAAACAAGAAAGGCAAAAACGAAAGTAATAATTCAAGAACTGCAGTAAATAAATTACCCGATCTCTCCGGCTTAAAGAAGCAAAGGAAACGAAATTCTGATGGTAAGGTTAGCAAGATAGTTTACCTTGATAAAAATGGAATGGCTGTAGCTATCAAGAAGAATAAATTCAAAGACGGTAAACTATACAAATCAGCTATAAAGTACAAAAATTGGATGAAGAAGGTAACCACCCATTTGAGCAATGGCAAGAAACAAGTCGTAATTTACAGTAAGACTGGCAAAGTTCTATCTGATCAAACCATCTAATTGAATTAGATCAACAAGCAAAATCATAAACTAATTGTTAGTAATCCCGGAGATTCTCCGGGATTGTTTTTAGAATGCCGCATCAGCTCCAAGTATCAATACAGTGCTGCGAGCGTCACGCACACTATGAGTCACGTTTGGCAGAGTAGGAATATGTCCTCCACTGAGAAAATTTAGAGGTACATATCCAGAAACTCGAATCAATTCTCCAAATAACTTAACAGAGTCGCTTACATGATGAGCTGCGCCCAATACCAATTGATCTTGCTTTTCCCACTCAGAGCCATCAGGACCAGCTACAAAGCGACTAAATTCGAGAGACAGATCGAAATCTTTTGCATCCCAATTGTAGCGATCACGCACTCCAATTTGAAATGATCTAACTTTGGAAGCGATGAATCTATTTAATGGCGGATTAGGATTAAAAGAACCAGGCAACTCATCTAATGTTTCAGCCCACTCTAATTGATATGTTCTGTTACCATCGGTTAGACGAGTATATAATGCATATGCCGGATTATGATCTGCGCAAGGGTCAAAATGAACTACCGGAAATTCCTGACAATAGGCACTACCTTTGATGAATGAGGCTCCCATTAGAAGATCTTTCGATTGATCCAAATCCTTGGTGTAATTAACGTCTACTGCTAGATTATTTAACCTACTAGGAACGGACGATCCAGAAACAGGTACGTTTGCAGATCGAAACTGAGCACCACCTTGAACAGCGTCAAAGCTTACACTCCAGGGACCTTTCTTGTAACCCATGAGAGCTGAGTAGGAAAGACCCCCAAAGGCGTGCCACACAGTAGAGGATGTAAAAGGATTTACAGTGTCATGTAGACCAAAAGGGATAGCCATTTTACCAAGTGCTGCATAATATGGAGATTCATTAAGATCACCATACAATACATAACCTTTACGAAGCTGTACTTGATTTCTTGTGAGAGCTGTAATTGTACCCTCCCCGAAGCTCTGCTCAGGATCATAGAGAAATTCAGAATAAGCCGTAATTTTATCTGTTAAATTTGCTGTAAAATTGAACTGCGCTGCATGAATTACTGCTTCAGATACATTACTTCCAAGTTGATTACGTGATGTGGGATGCCTCATCAGATAGCCAAACTTACTATCCGTATTAGTTTTTTGATAATCCACAATTGGAGTAACCGACCCCCCTACATACAAGCCCTTACCAATAGCTCCAGACTTCTTATACTCAAGAATAACCTTCGGTTTTTGATTCACTTTCGAGGTGTGATCAAGCATGTCGAAGGAATACTTGGCATTTCTTTGTATAAGGGCTTCTTTAGAAGATACCGAAACCTTAGTTTCTTGCTTGTGAGAGTCGATGTAGTTTTGCAAAGTTTTTTTAAGCTGACGGTTTTCGTTCTCAAGAGCTTCTACCCTAATCAAGATTTGCTCAAGATCGTCCTTTGTATATCCAGAACCTGCCTGAATTGAAGTCATTACTACTGTTGATAAAAGTATATTAAATATTAATCTGCTTTTCATGTTAATTCCTTTTGTGAGGCGAAAAGGTAACATTGCAGAGAAAAATTATGAACTAATTTCTAAGTTTTTCATTATTTGGCCGACTGAAAAGTATTTGCACAACACTAATATTTTTCATAGCAAAGGCAGCTGAACAATAGCTAAAATAGTAATTCCATTTACGTATAAAACCATCATCAAATCCCAACTTCTTAATCTTATCTATCGATTGATTGAAAGAATATTGCCATAAATTAAGTGTCTTAGAATAATCAGTACCAAAGTCTTTAAGATTAATCATATCAAAATCGGCCATACGGTAAAACGAATCACTGAGCTTATGAATAGAAGGCAACTGACTGCCTGGAAAAATATGTTTCTTAATAAAGTCGACTCCATTCTTCATTTCATCATATCGTGAATTTGGTGATGTAATTGCTTGAATAGCAAAGAGACCATCTTGAACCAAACAGTCACCAATAACCTTAGCGTACTTGTCCATGTATTTGTCGCCCACTGCCTCAACCATTTCAATGGATACCGCTTTGGTAAAGATACGACCATACTTGGCAGGAATATGTCGGTAATCTAGTAGTTCAATTTCTATCAAATGATTCACCGAAGAAGCCTCAATACGTTCTTTAGCAAGCCGGAATTGCTCATCCGAGATGGTGAATGTTTTCACTTTACAACCATAATTCTGAGCAGCAAATAAAGCCATCGAGCCCCAGCCAGATCCAATTTCAAGAAGAGTATCATCTTCATTTAACATCAATGAATCAGCTAATCTACGGTATTTTCTATTCTGTGCTTCCTCCAGACTTTCATCATTATCCTTATCAAATAGAGCACTAGAGTAAGTCAATGAAGGGTCGAGAAACTCTTTGTACAAGTCATTAGATAAATCATAATGTTCAACAATATTTTTACGGCTATTCTTGATACTGTTTCCTCGCAAAAGATGCCCGACAAGACTACCCAAATTCAAAAGCTTCAGAGGGATAGAAAATCTACCTTTAGCACCTGACATAACCTGTGAATTAGACAAATTAAGTATGAAAAATTTCATTACGTTGAAGATGCTTTTCGTTTCCCATTTGCCCGCGATATAGGCTTCTGCTATGCCAATATCGGTATATAGCGCAACCTGCTTGAAAAAGGTAGGATCAGTAACCTCAATGTGAGCATCAACCTCATGCCTATCTCCATTCCCGAAACGATAAGATTCACCGTCATAACGCGTCTTTAAAGTAAGTGAACCAACTTCCATTGACTCAAAAAGTTTAAATAGCGCGTTCTTAAATAATTCCTGTGTGCTAGTTATTGGTAATGATTTGGTGGGATGATGAATTTGCTTTTTCATAAACTCTTCCTTAAATCAGCTATCAAGTCGTCGGTAATTAGTCTGATGCTCCATAAATTCTTCTTTTTTGAAGTAACGAAGTTTCTTCAAATATAGAAAAAAAGCCTGCAGATGAATCAAGAAAATAATCTTAAAATTTACTAAAGGATGCTTCAGAAATACTTGTTTAATTGTATTGCTATTTAATGCTTGCAATTGTCCCCTTAAATTCGCTGTAAGTATTGGCGTCTCTTGTTCAGTCTGAGTAGTTACTGACAACGATAATTGTTTATCATCTAGACTCAAATGAAACTTAAAATTATGCTTATGCTCAATGAAAGGGGATACATAAAAGTTTTTTTGATGGACCTTGGAAGTCTCAGTTGCATAATAGTATTTTTGTTCGCCAAATGTATTCCCAACCTCATAAATAATATCGAAGCGATCAGACCTATCTTTCAGAAAACACAAATATACGCTTATGGGATTAAAAATATACCCCAAAGATCTCAAGTTGGTAACCAGGATGACTTTACTGTAATCCTGAATATGATGACCAAAATTTTCAAAAGTAGATTCGCTTAATCCATCAAGTCCCTGCTCCTTCAGAATACAATGATCTGCGAAGTCAAAACGATACAACGCTGACTTATTGACTCCCAATAAGGGATGCAAGGCTTCATATTGTTGTAAGTTCAGTAAGTCCAAAGCAAACATAAAATGAGAGTAGGTAAAACTGCGTAAGACTTCCACATGTCTGGTGTGACTAGTTTCGGCATATAAAATTCCGTCACCTATCACAATAAATTCCTTCCTAACAAAGAACTACACAAGTCATACGATGACTTAAGCCCATCTTCATGAAAACCGTTGGCTTGATAAGCCCCGACATAATAAATCGGACCACCAGAATTAAGCTCTGAAAAACGCTTCTGTAACTTAAAAGTATCGGTGTTAAAGACAGGATGATGATACTCAATAGTTTGTAAAATACTGTCCGGTGACATGTCATTTTCACCATTGATAGAAACAAAATAGTCATGTTTATCAGAAACACCCTGTAATTGATTCATGTAGTAGATGGTAGAAGGCTTAAGACTGCCATTTTCACAGGGTTTATATACGAAGTTCCAAGAAGACCAACAAGATTTTGTACGCGGCATCACACTATTGTCAGTGTGAATAGTCGCAACATTTTTATGGTATTTGAAGAAGGGGAGTATCTGACTCTCCAACTCTGTTGGCTCATCAAGCATCGCATAAGCTTGGTCTGAATGAGCTGCTATAACAGCTATATCAAAAGTGCTAGTCTGACCAGATTTAGTTGTAACACTAACATTACTGATACTATTATCTTCAGATTCGCGTTTAATATTAACCACTGGAGAATTTAATAGGATTCTATCTTTAAACTCTTTGATTAAACGATTTCTATATTCAAACGATCCACCCCTGACGGTATACCATTGATACTGTGTATCTAAGCCAAGAAATCCATGATTCTTGAAAAAACGAATTAATGAATAAATAGAAAAATCGAGCATTTTTTCTGGAGGTGTAGACCAAACTGCAGAGCTCATAGGAATAAGATAGTCCTCTAGCATGCGATGCTTAAAGCCATACCTTTCCACAAACTCAGCGATGCTCAGATTCTCAAAATCATTCATTGTAGCTATATTGTTAGCAAGCTCATTGAAACGGTTAACTTCCCAGAGAAATTTATAATGATCTAAACGAAATAGGTTTCTTCGTTGAGCGAAAAGCCCATTAATGCCTGTACCCGTATACTCTAATCCAGTTTGCTTATTCTGCACACTAAATGACATGTCCGTCTGAGTAATAGGGACGTCTAATTTCTCAAAAAGCTTTACCAGCAATGGGTAAGTCTGAAAATTAAATACCATGAAACCTGAATCGAAAACGGCGGTCTCGCCTTGATGTTGAAGGGTCAAAGTATTGGTGTGACCACCTATATAATCAGACTGCTCGTATACAGTGATATCGTAGTCATCTTTTAGAAAATAAGCGGCACTCATTCCAGCGATACCAGTGCCTATTATTGCAGCTCTTTTTTTCATAGAGATTTCTTTTCTAGTAAATAGTGACTGACAAACCACTCCTGCCCATCGTTGTATCTAAATAACTCCGCGCAAGATAAGAAGAAAACTCTCCAATATTCAAACCATTTACGAGTTTCACCTGGATAAGATTCTTCGAAAATACTCAGCACTTTACTCTGATTTTTGTCCTGATTTTGAAGCCAAGCTTCCGAAGTTAGCCAATAATTTAAACCACTGACTTTCCACTTCTCTATAACATCAAGT
>CAZYUV010000227.1:0-5593 GCA_964650625.1 uncultured bacterium | reverse complement strand
CAAGAAGATAGCTTCAGGTAACATAAAAGGTGCTGCTAAAGAAATTCTAAGTGAGAACCCTATGGGTCATTCGTGTGCAAGGACCTGTCCCGTTGAGGTTTTATGTGAAGGCGTTTGCGTGATGAATGATCTTCAACATAAACCTATCGATATCGATCGTTTACAAAGGCATGCTACGGATTATGCACTTGAAAAAAATCTCAAGTTATTCGAGCCAGGGGCTGATACAGGTAAAAAGGTTGCCATAGTAGGTGGCGGGCCCGCAGGCTTGTCAGCCGCTCAGTATTTGCGTATTGCTGGGCATGCAGTAACGATTTTTGAGGCTAAAGATAAACCTGGTGGTTTGAATACCTACGGTATGGCGGATTACAAGATGAAAATTCAATTGTCACTTGATGAAGTCCAGATGATATTGGACTTGGGTGTTGAATTGAAAACTAATACTCGTTTTGGTCCTGATGTAAGCTTTGATGATTTAGATAGCGAGTTCGATGCTATTTTCTTTGGTATTGGTCTTGGCCCAACTCGTAAATTGGGAATTCCTGGTCAAGACTTAAATGGTGTAGTTGAAGCTTTGGAATTTATTGAAGATCTTAAATTAAATCCTTACGAGAATGTCGAAGTTGGGAAGCATGTGATTGTTATTGGAGCAGGTAATACAGCTATTGATTGTGTCACCCAGGCCAAGAGACTTGGTGCCGAAAAGGCTACGATTGTTTATAGAAGGTCTGCTGAAGACATGTCTTGTTATAACTATGAATACGAATTGGGAAAAAGCGACGGATGTGAGTTTAGATTTTCAACGAGTCCCGTTAGAGTTGTGGGAGAAGACAGTGTGGAAGGTCTCGAGTGCGTCAAAGTAGAGTTGGGAGAGCCCGATGAGTGGGGCAAGCGAGCTATGAAGGTGGTCGAAGGTAGTGAATTTGTTTTACCTGCTGATATGGTCATTTATGCCACAGGACAAGAACATTGGAAAGGTTTGGTAGATTCTGTTCCAGGTATGCAGTGGGACGGTAAAAAGATTGTTGTAGACCCAGTCAGTGGACAAACTGGAAACAAGAAAGTTTTTGCCGGAGGAGATTGTACCAGTGGTGGAGCAGATCTAGTTAATGCAGCAGCAGCGGGTAAGCTTGCAGCAAAAGGGATTATTGAATTATTAAAATAGATGCGATAGCCAGATCAGCTTGGTTATTGCATTTTTTCCATAAACCATGGGGAGAATATATGGCGGATTTAACAGCAAATTTAGCAGGTATTATCAGTCCTAACCCTTTTTGGTTAGGTTCAGGCCCTCCCACCAATACCTACGGGCAGGTTGCGAGAGCTTTTGACTATGGTTGGGGTGGCGCAGTCTGGAAGACGGTTGGTGAGCCCATTACTAACGTTTACAGCCGTTATGGAGCATGGGATCGAGGCCCCTCCAAAATTATGGGTTTTAATAACATTGAGTTGATTAGTGATCGACCCATAGAAGATAATCTGAAAGAGCTAGCTTTGGTTAAAAAGAGGTATCCCAAGCACAGTGTTATTGCTTCATTGATGGTTGAAACGAAACGCGAAACTTGGCATGACATTGTAAAAAGGACTGAAGATACTGGAGTGGATGGATTAGAGTTAAACTTTGGTTGCCCTCATGGAATGAGTGAGCGAGGTATGGGTTCTGCGGTAGGGCAGGTTCCTGAATATTGTCAGCAAATCGTGGAATGGGTAAAAGAGGTTGCTAGAACTCCTGTTATTGTTAAATTGACTCCTAATGTAGGCAATATTATTTTTCCTGCCCGAGCGGCTAAATTGGGCGGTGGAGATGCAGTCAGTCTTATAAATACGATTAACTCCATCATGGGTATTGATCTTGATAATTTAAATCCTAAACCTAATGTTGGTGGTAAGGGCAGTCACGGAGGATACTGTGGTCCTGCAGTTCGTCCTATTGCATTGAATATGGTTAGCGCAATTTCTACAGATCCCGAATGTCAGGGGCTACCCATCTCCGGAATAGGTGGTATTTCTAACTGGAGAGATGCTGCAGAATTTATTTTGCTGGGTAGTAATAATGTACAAGTTTGTACAGCAGCTATGCATTATGGTTTTCGTATTGTAGAGGATATGATCGAAGGTCTGTCGAACTGGATGGATGAAAAAGGTTTTGAGACATTGGATGATTTTAGAGGTTTGATGAGTCCGAACATATCGCGTTGGGAAAACCTGAATCTGAATTACCACACGATGGCAAAGATCGACTATGACAAATGTATTGATTGTCATCTTTGTTATGCAGCCTGCGAAGATGGCGCTCATCAGTCGATCAAGCTTGCTCATCATGATGTGAATGGTTCTCAAAAACTGCGAGCTGAAATCATTGAAGACTCATGCGTTGGCTGTAATCTATGCTCACTGGTTTGTCCTGTGCCTGAATGTATTGAGATGGTTCAGGTTCGAGAAGGTTTTGAATCAGTTACTTGGAGTCAGCATATGGATGGTAAGGGTCAAATAGCTGCTCGACCAGATCATTATGTAGATGTGGAAGAATAGTAGTTTGACTAAAATCAAAATAGAATGTTAGTCAATTGATAAATTTTGGAGGGTCAATATGTCAGTTTTAATCAAGGGTGGAACCGTAGTCAACGCCGAGCATACTTTTCGTGCTGACGTATATTGTGAAGGCGGTGTAGTTAGGGCAGTTGGTGAAAATTTGGATATACCCTCGTCAGCTCGTATTGTGGATGCAGGAGGGGCTTATATAATGCCTGGCGGTATAGATCCTCACACACATATGCAACTTCCTTTTATGGGTACAGTTGCTTCAGAGGATTTTTTTACTGGTACTTCTGCAGCTCTAGCTGGTGGCACTACTATGATTATTGACTTTGTAATCCCAAGTCCTCAGCAAAATATTATGGAAGCTTACAATACTTGGAGAGAGTGGTCTCAAAAATCGGTAGCTGATTATACTTTTCATGTAGCGATCACTTGGTGGGATGATTCGGTTTATGAGGATATGGGAACATTGGTTCACGAACATGGTGTTAATTCATTTAAGCATTTTATGGCTTACAAAAACGCAATCATGTGTGAGGATGAAACATTAGTAAACAGTTTTAATCGTTGTGTAGAGCTAGGTGCTATGCCAACAGTTCATGCGGAAAATGGTGAATTGGTTTTTCACCTTCAAGAAAAGATTCTTGAGAAGGGTATTACCGGTCCCGAGGGCCATCCTCTTTCAAGGCCACCAAGAGTAGAGGGAGAGGCGGCCAATAGAGCCATTCAAATAGCGCAAACCTTAAATGCTCCACTTTATGTAGTTCATGTATCTTGCAAGGAAGCTTTGGATGCTATTACAAGGGCGCGTTTAGAGGGACAAAGAGTTTACGGAGAAGTGCTTGCAGGCCATCTTCTTGTAGACGATTCGGTTTATAGAAACCCTGATTTTAAATTTGCGGCTGCTCATGTGATGAGTCCACCATTTCGTTCGGAAGATCATCAAAAAGCTTTATGGCATGGACTTCAATCAGGGAATTTGCAAACAACTGCCACTGATCATTGTTGTTTTGTTGCGGAGCAAAAGGCTGCAGGAAAGGATGACTTTACTAAAATACCGAATGGTACTGGAGGAGTGGAAGACCGTATGGCAGTTTTATGGACTCATGGTGTAAATACTGGACGGCTGACCATCAATGAATTTGTGAATGTAACGTCAACCAATGCAGCTAAAATCTTCAATGTTTATCCAAGAAAAGGTTCAGTAACTGAAGGGGCAGATGCTGATTTGATTGTATGGGATCCCGAAGCTACTAAAACTATTTCGGTGAATACACATCATCAGAATGTTGATTTTAATATCTTTGAAGGAATGGAAGTGAAGGGTCTTCCCGTAGTTACTCTTTCACAAGGCAAAGTAGTCTGGGAAAATGGTCAATTAAATGTTGAAAGAGGAGCGGGTCGCTACATCAAACGTCCAGCCTTTACGCCAGTGTACGATGCTATTCAGAAAGCTGCTAAATTGGCAGAACCAACTGCAGTGGATAGATCATAAAGAAGGCGTAAACTATCCATTTATAACTATTCTTAGTCGAGTTTGTAAGTGAATCGAAGAGTTTTTATGGAGGCCACAGGGCCTCCATTTTTTCTTGCGGGTTGAACTTGAGATTTTAGAACTGCTTGTTTACTAATTCTATCGAGAAGATTTGAACCAGACGATCTTTTTGTATGAATATCCAAGATTTTCCCTTGTTTACTAATATGAACTTCAAAATCAACTGAGCCTTCATGTCTTCTTAATCTTTCAGAATAAGGATAATCCGGTTGTCTTAAATTTATAAAACGTGCTGGTTCAAAGGATTCCGCTTGAAGGGTATCCGTAGAATTTGAGTTTGTAGATGTTTCACCTTTTGATGAATTTTGAACAACAGCTTTTGAGGCTAATTGGACATTAGCCTTATGCTTTTTAGGTTTCAGCTGTTTTTTTGGTTTCTTCAAGATCTTAGGTCTAACTTTTAGTGGTTTTGCTTTCTTAATTTTTTTGACTTCTGGGGTCGCTTTTTTATCTTTAATATAAGCATTTGTAGATATTGTGCTTGTTTTAGTTGAGCGCATAATAATTGTTCCCAATAATGGAGGAGGGTTACTTAATTGAGATTGAATAATCTGTGGATTTTTTGTATTTTCTCGCCCGAATTCTTCAGTTATTGGGGGAGTTTTTTCTTGTTGAATTTCTGATGAACTATTAGATGCTGAAGCTGTAGTGATAGATGTGACTAGAGATATTAAAATCGTATCATTAGATCCTTCTAATGATTTAGAACCAATAATATTCGGATAATAAGTCCATAAGATAGCAGCATGCAGAGTCAACGAAATAATGAATGTAAATTTATAAACAGAGAAAAATTTCATTAGTCTTTTTTATGGTACTTTTGGTTCTTGTTTAGTTTGCAAGCTGATCTGTTTAAGATTATTCTCTCGAGCTAGGTTGAGAATTTTTATTGAGGCTCCAACAGGGCTATTTTGATCACTTCGAATCATCACATTAGCATCTTTATCTATCTTCGAAAATCGATTTTTAATTGTATCTAGATTTACAAAATCTCTATCGATCAAATAACGCCCGCTCTTATCAATTACGATTAGTAATTGGGTATCATTCTGAGCTACAGATGAACTTGCAGTAGCTAAATTTACTGGAATTCCTTTCTCTTCAACGAGATGAAAAATACTATAGAAAAAGAAGATTAAGATCAGAAAAAAAACATCGAGAAGCGGTATTAACTCAATTCTTGGTGATTCTATCTTTCTAAGAGGTTTGATCAGCATCAGTTATCTAAGGTTCTAACAATATTATCAACAGCATCACAGTATCTATTAATTCGAGTCTGAAAATAGTTAAACGGAATAAGTGTGATTATTGCAATGCTTAAACCTGCAGCGGTTGTAGTTAACGCTTGCGCTATACCCTTTGAAACCAGCTGTGGGTTGGCTTTAGAGCTAGCTCCTATTGCATAGAATGAATCAATAATCCCCACTACTGTTCCTAAGATACCCAATAATGGTGCAAGCGTAATGATTGTGCTTAAAATCATCATACCTCGATTCATTT
>CAZYUV010000226.1:0-5618 GCA_964650625.1 uncultured bacterium | reverse complement strand
TTATTATGAAGATTTTCAGGAGTTGGAGATAGAGATTGATCCGCGTCAATCCGTACAAGGTAATGTAGATAAATTTTACAAGAAAGCACGAAAGTTTCGACGTGGTATTGAAAAATTGGAAGCCCAATTAATAGAGCTTAATGAACTCGATAATACTCTAGAAAGAAACTTGGAAGAACTTAGACATAGTTCGGATCATCGTGAAGTAGAAAATTTACTATTACGACTGCAAAACTTGGGGCTTGTTGCGGCTCCTAAATCGGGTAAAACTTCTACTCGGAAGAAGAAAAAACCTAATCGAGCAAGATTAAGAATGTTTCTAAGTTCTGAAGGTTCTGAAATATATGCAGGTAGGAACAATACAGAGAATGATTACATTTTACGAACTGTGGCTGCCAAAGATGATTTGTGGTTTCACGTTAAAGATTGTCCAGGCGCACATGTGCTCTTAAAATATAAGAAGGATTTAGGTAAGGTGTCCAAGCAAGAGGCTGCTCAGTTGGCCGCGTACCTTTCTCGCAAGAAGAATGACTCCAAAGCGGAGGTGATGTATACTGCTGTTAAGCACATTCGTAAGCTTCCTGGTATGAAGCCAGGTGAGGTCACCTTGCGCCAATTTGATTGCATGCAAATTAAGGTTGACCTTGGGATACTTTCGAAACTTGAGAGGAATGTCCATAGAACTGGGGACTAAACTATTATTATGAGAAGAGGGTTTTTTAAAATAGTACTGAAATTTGTCAGCTACATTAAATATTTGATCCCCAACTTATTTACCTCTCTGTCTATATTTTTTGCTTACATGGCAGCAGTTGAAGCTACTGATGTCGTGGATGCTTGTTGGTATCTTTTACTCTGCGTTTTAATGGACAAAATGGACGGCACTTCAGCTCGGGTGCTTAAGGCGACCTCTAAATTTGGCTTAAAATATGATTCGATTGCTGATGCTATTGCCTTCGGAGTTCTGCCTGGAATCATTATTTATGAAGCGTCTTCTTTGGTAGGTTCGCACGGTCACTGGGGCTATCTTTTCAAAATTAGTGCGGTGGTATACATAGTGGCGACCTTCGCAAGATTATATAAATTTGATCGAATGGCGACTTCGGAAGACTCTCCGGATAGCTTCTTCGGGATACCCTCTACCCTATCCGCTGCCGTAATTGCTTGTTATTGTGTAGCATTTGGTCCGTATTTCGAGCAGCAGATTATGCTAGTTTTCCTGCTTCCTATGCTTGGTTTAGGGATGTCAATTTTAATGAATGGAAGTTTTCCTACCTTGAAGGTGGGTATACCCAGAAAAAAATTACATCGGGTAGCTCAGACTCTTATAGGTATTATCATTTTTGTCGCAATTCCAATGCGAATGGCGGCACCCGTAT
This sequence comes from uncultured bacterium, assembly GCA_964650625.1. GTDB lineage: Bacteria > Muiribacteriota > UBA6191 > UBA6191 > UBA6191 > JAYZAC01. Next base: position 4,239 of record CAZYUV010000226.1, on the reverse strand, counting down.
TGTTTCTGCTGGCAATGGTTGCCATGTATATCACCATTGTACACGGTAGAAAAAAATATAAAGAGCAATTGGTCGAGGAGCCTTGTAAGGAGCGGGATGAGGTTCTGGAAGACCGAGCTTCCACTTGAAGATCATTCGAAGAATTCGCAAGCTTTATTGAACAGAAATACCCGTAGTAGGGATGCTTCTTTCGTGCTGAACAATGCTGAGCGTGTTAGTCTTGTTCTACTGTTCATTTGGTTGCTTTTCGACTGGTTATTCTAGTGCCCGTATTCCAGGATAAGTTTTTTCTTTGGGGCCTGAGTGTGTTTTTAGGCTCGCTTGCCGGACACTCTTTCATGAAATCATATTATCAACCCACTCTTGGTATTCTATTGATTTTATCGCTAGTTTTGCTTCTGGCCGGCCTCAAAGACCGTAAGCCTCTTAGATCAATGGTTTTGGTTTGTGGATTTTTACTTCTTGTGGGCTTTTGTAGGACTGTTAATTGGAAGCAAAAAACACCAGATATTATAAGCAAAATTAGTAATATTGGAACTTATAATAGTCAAAATGATCTAATTGGTGTAGCTCAGATTCAAGGCTTGCGATGGGGAGGCGTAGAGATTTTTTGTATAGAAGGTTCGCCAGGTATGGTCGGACAATCTTTAGTTTTGTATGATCAGAAAATTCCTACAAGTGGCTGGATCAAATTTAAAATTCGAGCTCCACACCCACTGGCGAAAAGGGGTCTTTTCGCATTTTATTCTGTATCGACTCCGGTAAAACCCGAGGGTCTTATTGTCTGGTTGATGGAAAAGCGTATGGTTTTGCGTAAGAGTTTAATCGAAGGGCTCAACAGTTCTACTCAATTGTATGATTCGCTTCGTTTTTTTTGGTCTTCGGCTATTCTTAGATATGATAATGAAAAATATAGTCAGCTAAAGAGCGATTTAAGGGTATTGGGATTAGGGGCGGTATTTGCAGTTTCTGGATTGCATATAAATCTTCTAGCTATATTGATTATAGGAGTTTTGTCAGTTATTCCAATAGGCGTGCGGGAGCGCTGGATATTCTTTATATTTTTCGTCATACTCTACGCTAGTATAGTTGGTTTTACGGCTTCCGTTTTTCGAGCATTATGCTTTGCTTTTTTAATTAAAACTGGGAGTGACAATGGCCTATCAAGTCGCAATATAAGGCTACTTTCAGCTGTATTTTTGATCCATATTTTGTGTTTTCCTTCCGAGGTGTTAGAGGCTGGATTTCTGCTCAGTTATGGATTGACTTTTCTGTTGGTATTTTTGGGGTCATCCTTTTCCATGAAAACTTTTGCAAATCTTTTTTTTCAAGGGATTTGTATTCAAATTTTATTAATACCCTATTTACTATGGCAATTTGGAGAATATCCATTAATGCATTTCGCTTGTGTGTTTCTAGCTCCTATTTTTTCGGTTATTTTGGCCTTAGGTTTTTTTGTGATTTTTTTCTCTCTGTTTAGTTCAGAACTTGCGACAGGTATTTTGATTTTTACTGCACCAATGATGGAATCGTTTGTTAATTTGTGTTCCCAATGGGGTCAGCAATCCCAATGGTTATTGGTGCCTACTGGGTCGTTCGATGGTCGCCTAATCCTATTATTTTACGCCACGATTTTGTTATTTATGATGAGGGTCAATCGCTTGAAGATTAATTCATGGCAGAAGGGTGTCGGGCGTTGGGAAGCCTTCTTAAGAAAAAACTCTAAGCAGCCATATGAGCTGCATTCTTCAGTTTATGAAGACTTGTTTAATGAATCTTATGAGCCTGCTGCTGCACTTAAGAATTTACATACAAACGCAACAATTCGGAATTGGAATTTCATGGCTTTTGCTCATCTCTATCAGGCATGGGTGAAGCATGGTTTTGAAAATACGATTAATCCTATACGGCTTATAGTTTCGAAACAAGGTGTGAATTCCAAGCAATCCTTAGAGCCTTTATTTGCTCACTACCTAGAAGGTAAACTACATTTACAATGGTCAAAGCAGAATGTATTGCGCTTGAGTGGGTGGCTACTCCACTTAGAGTTAAGTTCAGAGTCGTATAGAGAGTTGAGACAGCATAGGGAGGCTCTCCAAAGTTTAGTAGACTGTCGCTTTTTAAGATCGCCTTGGATGCGTTTTTTAGGATCGTCCAATAGCGCAATTTTGAATAGATTACCGGTTTATTTGAAGAACCTATTAGTGAACCATCTGATGATGAGATTACTTTACAACAGTACATAAATTGAGATTTTAAGATAATTTATGTATGATTGCGGCTTTATAATCCAGTTAAGATAGAGGCTGGGCTGTTTCCTAGGAAGTTTTAATCTGATTTGTGGCGCTTAATGCATCGATACAAATCTTTTTTCAATTTTCGATATAAATACGATGCAATACATCAAACACTATTTAGACTATGCACTCATTGGGTTAGTTCTCGTGGGAGAAGGGTTTGCTTATGGGGCCACCAGTAGCAATGGTCGTTTACTTTATATCTTTCACCTGATTCTATTCATGCCATTACTTGGGCGCTATATTCTATATTTTTTAGAAGAAGCTGAGCGGCAGAAAGTGAGTATTCCAGAAGAACGTGTAAGAGAGCGCGCCAACTTTGATTTAGTTGTAAAATCCAAAGTAATTAATGATGATAGCCAAAAACGTTTATCGCATTATTCAGCACTATTTTTACACCTTAAAAATCTTGCAACTACTAGAGATGAAGAAGAGCAAATAAATTTATTTATAAATATTCTTCAAAAGAATTTGTATTTCGCTAAGATTAGTTTTTTTGATCTTTCTGAGGATGGTTTGGACTTAAAATTGCGGCGGAGTACCGATATACAATTTTCTGGTGGTAAGCAGTTAAAAATATCATTGAATGAAGACTCCTTGCTGGGCTATTCAGCAGTCAATCGGGAAGGCCTTCATGCAGATCATTTGATTCAAAATATAAAAATTGCACATTTGAGCACGGAAGAGCCCATAAAGATGAAATTGTGTACGCCAATAATGTTCAATGATCAGCTTATTGGTTTAGTTAATGTTGGCGAAATGAAGAAATCGGAATTAAGTCGTGATGAACAAAATTTTTTATCGACTCTCTGCACTCTAATGGGGTTATCTATAAATAATTCTCGTAATTTTCGAGTAGTTGAAAATGAACTCGCGGACAGTGAACGTTTGGTTTTACAGAAGAATAGGATCAATGAAAGAATCAAATCTATATTCAGTAAATTTACTTCGCCGAATGTTGTGAATGCTCTTGTGGAAACTCAGCAGGAAGTAGTTCTTGGGGGTGAAAGTAAGCAGATATCACTAATGTTTTGTGATATCAGGTCTTTTACAACTTATTGTGAAGAACGATCTCCTGCTGAAGTAGTGGAAATACTTAATGAGTATCTGACAAGAATGTCGGAAATTATTATCAGATATCATGGCACACTGGATAAGTACATGGGAGACGAGATTATGTCTTTCTGGGGTGCACCTCTTGAGCAGCCAAATCATGCTAAATTGGCCGTCCAGGCAGGCTTTGAAATGTTAATGGAATTAAAAAAGTTAACATTAAAATGGGAGAAAGAGGGTAAAAAGCCATTTGGTATAGGTATAGGAATCAACACAGGAGAGGTAATTGTTGGTAATATTGGGTCTGCTATAAGAATGGATTATACCGTAATAGGTGACCCTGTAAATTTAGCGGCTCGTGTTGAGGCTTTGACTCGAAAGTTTAATTCGGACTTTTTAATTACGGAAGCTACATATCAGTTGGTCAAGGATATAGTTCAAGCACGAAAGATTGGCGCACTTCAAGTAAAAGGTAAGCAGGAGCCATCTATGATTTATAGTGTGGAGCATGTTGACTTAAAGCCGCTCGATTAAATAGGATTTTGCGAAAAATATGTATGTATTGGGAAGAAATAAAATATGTTTCGGCAACTTAGGCTCAGTTATCTCTACTAATAGACAAGTACGACGACTGATCTCTTGGTCAACCAGGCGATACTAATGAACAGATTGAACTTAAAGAATCTTTTTTTGACGATGGCATTGGTGCTTGTAACCATTTTAGGTTTAAAAGCTGCGATACAATTTGAAAACCTTAATAACGCAACGGATCCAATCATTGATATAAATCAAAAGAACGGTCCTGCAAACTCTGTATATGCTACTTGGGGAGATTATGATTTAGATGGGGATGAAGACCTTTATGTTGTAAATAATGGCTCGCCAAATC
>CAZYUV010000225.1:0-5622 GCA_964650625.1 uncultured bacterium | reverse complement strand
TAGAGCAATCGGCTGTTAACCGATGTGTCGTAGGTTCGAGTCCTACACGGGGAGTATCTAGCCGCCTTTCATGGCGGCTTTTTATTTATCAGAAGCTTTGCTTGGTATTCTATTTGGTTTACTTGCTCTAACCCACAGGTATCCCTCTTCACCTTGCTCATAGGAGAGGTTTCCAGTGAAAAATGGCTCGAAATGATTTTCAGGTGGACCTTTTCTAGTAATTCGATAGGATTCGATTTCTAAATTATTGAGTAGATGAGTTTGAATCAGTTGCTCGTTAAGCTGATGCGGTTCACAGGCTGTGGCAGGCTCTTCTAAATTGAAGCCTCCGACAAATAAACCACCAGGTTTAATTATTCTCAATATTTCAGCACACATTATTGGGAAGTTGTTGACATGGTCAATTGCATTTAGAGTAAATAAAACATCCACGAATTCGGAGGGTATCGGAATAACCTTTTCTGTGGATTTTACGTAGATCATTCCATGCGATTTAATGTCCTCAGTGAAAGTGTCTGCATATCCATCAGCTAATACATCAATTCCGATTTTCAGGTTTGCAGACTTTGCCCACACAAGACTTCCACGTGGACCGCAACCGAAGTCAGCAACTATCTTGCCTTCCAAAAATCTATCGCAAGATTCTTCAGCCATATTCAACAATAGTTTCGAATAAAAATCATTTTTAAATTTCCCATTATCCATCTCAAATCTTTGCCGCCAGAAACGGAGCTCTTCATACTCTTTCTGTAGAACAAGGTTGATTATTGGGCGAAAAGCTTTCTTTATTGCGTTTTTCAAAGGTTCAGGAAGTGTAGTCTTTAAAAACTCACGAATCGACATTGTGGCTCCAATTGTTCGTTAATACTCTGTTTTGTTATTTGCAAATTCGGAATTGAATCTGAATGCACAATATAAACGGCTGTTCAAACCCCTTCAACTTCTAAATGGTTAATTTGTGATCTTAGTTCTCAATTTGAAACAGTAGGTTCATAATGAAACTGAATTGCAGTCCTAATCCATAAAAAGTTGATTTGTACTGTGGCACGTTTTTTTCAGTTCGATGAACTCTTCAAATCGAAGTGTTCTTTCTGTAATGGGAAGTAATTATTCTTTAAAGGTATTCAAATAATATAAATTTAGGATTTTTAAGGAGGTAGTGATGTTGATTTTTCGTAGTATTGTTTGCCTTTTTTTAGTGACTTGCGGTTACGCTAAGGATTTTGAGCCAAAAGCGTTCCCTCGTGTAGAGTCTTTTGTAAAAAGCGAGATTTCGAATAATGTGGTCATTCGAGCTGAGTCTCAAGATAATAAACTAAGGTTTGATCATGTGGACGAAGTTTCTTTTGTAGTGGATGGCGAATTAAATCCTTTTCTAAAAGTGGAGGGTCGCGTTTGTTTAAAGATCGAAGGTAATGGCTGGTGCGATATGCTCCAGTACCTTTTTAGCTTACCCCCTGATAATTTTAGGGTGAAACTTAAAACTGTGGATAAAGTGAATATTGTTGAAGTGGTTTTACGTAAAGACGGAAATCTTATTTCGATTGGTGAATCAGTTTTGACTAATAAAGGACTGCAGTCAATTGAACTAGGTAAAAATATTATTTTGTTCTATGATAAATTCAGTGATGTTCCAGCTGTAATGTGGTTGGCTCCAAGTGAGGAGTCTTATTATTCGCGCACTCGAAAAGCACTCTTTGATCAGCTTCATGACAATATCATGTAAGCGATGCATTGTTAAATTTAGATAAATTAAATCATCCCTGCAGGGATGATTTTTTTATGCAGTTTCTCTTTCCTCTATCAGATTTAGATATCTTTATTCTTCAGCCATGTGCAGAGAGCATTTTGGCGCCATTTGATAAACTTCTGCCAATTTTGCGGCTTTGTACCATAGAGAAATAAAAGCGGAAGATGAACACGTCGATTCCATGACATCTCGTTATGAACTGCGTCCGGATCTTCGTAAAATGCATAGTCTAGGTTCTGTGTGGATTGAATTTTTCTGTGCAGTCTATGTACTCGTTCGACATAGCTTCTACCTCCTGATTTATGGGGAGCACCAAACTCTCTAGCACCTATATCCATCCACGTTCTACTTTTTGCCAATTGACTGGGTTCAAAGTTTTCGATCATCCATTCTTTATCCCAATAAAGGGACGGTGAAATGATACCAAATCGTGAAAAGAAGTTTCGTTTGTATTTAGCTGCGAGAAGTGTAATTAGGCCGCCGTAAGAAGAACCAAGAAGCCCTCGGGCTTTAGTTTTAACAGGGAGGTTGCTTTCGACGAAGGGAATGATTTCATCAACAAGGCAATCCAAGTATTTGGGGCCTAGGCCTCCTTTTCCACGAAATCTAGTGGGAGTATATTCCGCTTCACGTTGAGACGTGTTGCTCACACCTACTAAAATAATTTCCTGCATTAACCCTGAATTCATTAGTTGCCAGGCAACTTTATCAAGTGCCCATTCAACTCCACCGTAGGATGTGCTGCAGTCAAACATGTTGTTGCCGTCATGAAGGTATAAAATTGGATATTTGGTTTTATTTTTTGCGGCGAATGATGGAGGATATACGATACTTAAATTACGAGAATTCCCTAAAATTTTTGAGTGGAAGTCGCCAAGATTATGGCAGGATTTTACTGATGTCTGAAGTGACTCGCGTTGATAACCTTTTATATTTTGAATCTCAACGTGGATACTGCTTTGCTTAGACTTTAAAAGGTTTATTTTTCGATTCTCAATATCATCCCAGTTACTATCAACTTCTACTGAGTCAAAGTCCCCACAAGTGAATTTGAATTCCAGGTTTTCAATTTCTTTAGGATTAAGACGAATTTCAATGTGGTATTCGTCTTCTGCATAAGGCGAGAGCTTGTGGTGCTTAGTCCAGCTTCCGACTTGTGTAAGATTTCCACAAATATAAAATGGCCCTGGGATGAAATTAGGAGTTTTAACTCGCAATTCAACTTTTCGACGACGACTCATTGTCTACTCCAATATTTGTTAGTTCGGATAATATTGCGGACAATGTAATTAGTCAATTAATGTGCTAATCAGCGTATCCAATCCAACTCATCGTCGGGAAAGAATATGGCAATTTCCTGAAGACGTTTGTCGCAAAGTTCAAGTATTGCTTGAAAACGATTATCTAATTCGAGAGCCTTTTCTATTAACCATCTTAGACTTTCAAGATCATCTTTGTTCTGAGTATCTCCAACAACACCTTCAATTTTCGTAAGAGTCATTTCAGGTTGAAGGTGAAACATTTCCAGAAATGCGGTAGTTTTAACTCTCTGGTCCTTATCGTTCATTGCCTCTAGCATTCTGTTTTCAATACGCTTGACTGCAACTTTCTTACGCATAATGATCGCTAGTGCTTCGAGTGTATTAGACCTTACTCTGGAGTCTTTATCTTTGGAATAAATCAAAAGAATATCGACTAGTCTTCCGTAATATAATTTAGTTGATGTGAATACTTCAGCGAGCACTTTTACAAGTTTGGAAACAATGAAAGAATCAGGCTCAAAGGTTAGTGCTGTCATTCCCCATTCACTGATATCTTTCTTTTGCATTGGATTGTTTACAGCTGTCTCTAGCCAGTGCAGTCGAGCTTCTCGAGGAGAGCCTACAAAGGATTCGAAGCTGATAGATTGATTTATTGGTAAATTATTTTTGTATCTTGGCTGCCAGAAGCCTTTCCTTTCAAAATAACTTAGTACTTTCCGGTAAAGTACTCTTTCTCTGGGGTCATCAGTTCCTAGATTGAATTCAAAAAAAAAGCATTACATCTTCGTCTTCCGAGCTTATATGCTTAAGACCTTGATTGACCAACTGTACTTTTCGCTCGATAGGCAGATTGTCTGCTAATGCTTCTAAAAATTTATCTTTATCAAAGGCTTGTTTCTGTATTTCTTGCTGATGAACCAACCAAATTAGCCACTTTTTACAACTAAGTCGCCATTGACTAGATTGAGTAATTTTTATTTCGCGCTCTAGATACCGCTTGAGGTTTTCAGGATCCATTTTGGATGACCTACAGTACTGCTTAAGTAGTCTGGCTCGCTTTATCTCATCTTTTTCTTTTTTAATCTCAGAAAGTTGCATATGTCCCTTGTGGGAAATCGAATTGGTAATTCAGAAGCGCGACATCATATGCCTGAAATATCGGCAAAATTCTTCAAAGCGAAAAGTGCTAGATCAATTTTACACATGACTGTTATGTTGGAAAGGCTATACCTTGCTGACGATTCATGATTAAACTTCTAAACTTATTTTCCAATGATGCAGAACTAAGAATTGCTTATGAGGCGGTCGAAGCTTTTGCGTGCTTTATGTTTGACCAGAGAAAACTTCTTAATTGTTCGATTTCGGTAGATAGATCAGATTTCGAGTCTGTAGGGCAGGCGCATTATAAGTTTTCAGGAATGCCAAATAGCAGGATTGATATCCATATTAAGGTGGATTTTGAAGCAGCTACCTGGGAGTTGGTTTTTGAAACGAATAAGCGTCAATTTTGCATTTTGGTGTTTAAAGACAAGTTTATATCTCAAAATAAAATAGAATGGTATAGGTTGCTTAATTATTGGTCGGGGCTATTGCAAAATGGGCAGGCTATCGAACGTAATTTTAACCAAAGTTTGATGATCGTAGACTTGCCGCAAGCAACTATGGACTGGGATTCGAGAAATTCTAATTCAAGTTCTCAAGTTGAGGATAATAAGAAGCAATTGGAGAGATTATTTGAGAGTCTTTTGTTGACTATTAGTAGCTCTTTTATTGGAGTATTGGATCAGAGTTTCTGTCAACCTTATAAATGGGTATTTAGGTGCTGGAACTCAGCGAAGTACGGTTACTGTCTTTGTTTTCGAGATATTGAAATACGTATACTGGTACGATTGGACAGATTACGACTATCTGTTTTTCTGAATGAACATGAAAGTATGTGGCTAGATTTGCCACCGGAAACTTTAAATAGTATGACTAAAAACTTTGAGTCAGCAATTGCCCGTAGCTTCAAAATTCAAATAGAAAATTGACTTTGATGATTTAGCAATTCTTAACTTTAGTTCCGCTTTGATCGTCTCTACATTTTCTATTTTCTATGGAGACATCTTTGTCAGAAGCTGTTTGATTCCTATCTAAATTTGTTTGGGCGTTCGATATTGACACATCCGGACGATATTGGGCTCGGTCCAATATGAGACTACAAGTCCTAATTAAAGTCGTTACTTTGCGACCTTGTAGAAATCCAATATGTTTGAACGATTGTATTATGAATAAATCCCCAGTTATCAAGCCGGTCATTGCTATTTGTGACGATGATACCGCCATGCGGCGACTCGTCGAGAGAGTTTTACTTAGGGCTGGTAAATATACGGTGCTTAGTTTTAGTAGTGGAGGCGATTTAATTCATTATGTTAGTTCGAATCCGATAAATTTAGTGTTACTAGACGTTAGATTACCGGGTGAAGATGGCTTTGAAGTGTGCGAGCAATTGTTGAAAGTAGATGGTTGTGAGCAGGTTCCAGTTCTATTTCTTTCAGGTGATGCTGACGTTGACACCATAGTTGTAGGATTCAGCAAAGGTGCTGTTGATTACATAACCAAACCTGTCAA
>CAZYUV010000224.1:0-5625 GCA_964650625.1 uncultured bacterium | reverse complement strand
CAGCTTGCGTTCGTACACGCCGCCTCCTCCGCTTCTGCTCATCATCAACAGAGCTCGACGCAGAAGGAGTATCCTCGGCAAATACAAAATTCACCTCGGCTACACTATGGAAAAGCATAGTGAAAATTAATAACCATGCCATACTTCTATATAAAAGAACCATGCCCACTCCCGTGGATATGCAGACTTCACGCCTACATTTCGGACCGTAAAATTCAGTGTTCCAGGGAGTTATCGGACAAAAATCAGGTATTTTTAACGGGTTTTGCTAGACTGTATTCGAACAGTATTTCCAAGGACAAACAATTCACTTTAATAAAGAATGCTTGTTTTAAAAATCCATGCCTTGCATTAATTCTTTTTGATTCGTTTGATCTTTAGTGGTATTAGCTTCAGCAACAGCTAAGGAAATCTTAAATACTTGATTCTTATTTAAGTGCTTTATGATCACGTAACGTCCGCCTATCGCAAGCAACCTAACCATTGTAGACGACTTGCGTGATTCGATCATGAACTCATCACCGATTCGATACCATGAAAGGTCATCGGTAAACTTCACCGATCTGCGAGCAGGTTCTTTCATATACATTATTGATTCTAAGAAAAGCTTCTTCACGGGTCCCGTCGGGCCCTCCGACCTGCGCTCCACTTCACCAAAATTAGCATTCCAGGGATCTCCATCGATCTTGCGAATATTTAAGTCAGGCTCACTTTTCTTAAATTCATCAAAACTTAGTGCAGCCTCATCTGACCAAAAAATAGCATGTATTTTCATATCAGCCTCGACCTCTCCGGTTTCTTTAACCTCCTCATTCGGTTTTTGCTTTGGTTTTTTCAACTCGAGTTTTGAGATTGAGAGAGACCTAGAAACATTTTCAATTTTTTTAACTAATCGAACCATATCCGCATATTTACCTTTACATCGGTAACTGTAAACTAGTTCGGTGTACTTACCCTTAGGATTTCGTTTGGGGTTGTTACCAAGACCTATTACAGAATATCTAGCATCACGGCCAAAAAGAAATTGATACAACTCTACCTCGTAACGATCGCTTAAGAGATACGTCTGAAATTCGTCAGCCTCTTTCCTCATCCTAGCTATGCGCTCATTGTTAAGCTTGATCTTCTGTTTCATCGATTCTAATTCTCTAGCTACTTGTTTATTAGTCTTCTGCTCATCCTTTAATTTTTTGTCATTCTTTACGATTTTGCGCTTCAAAGTTTTAATTTTAGCTGAGCCAAAACGAGGTGCTATTACCCTCTGATAAAAAGCATATGAGGGAACGAAAACTATGAACAAGGCCAATAAAATAATTTCTTTAATACGTAATGCCTTAAACATTTATCACCTCCTCCTTTAACGTTGACCCTTGGAACTTCTCTTGGTACTCGTCCTTGTTTTCTGTCGAGTCGCCGGATTATCAGATTCATTTCTTTTTTGTGAATTCACATTACTGCTCTGTGATTTTTTTTGAGATGAAATTATGGAAGCACCCCCCGGTCTTTTAGCCACAATACTCATATAGCCTACCAAAGCTTCTTTTTCCTTTTTCTTGCCAACTTTTTCTGTTTTTGTCTCTGTAATCTGAATAGTTCGAATCAAGTCTTTACGTTTATTTAACTCACTCATAAACTCGGTGAGAAAAACATCAGACTGAGTATAAAGCTCTAGCTTTACATTATTCTTTTCAACAGCGATATATCGTAAGGCAATACTCCGAACTCTATCGATCGATTCCCAAACTGCCATCATTAATTTATTCTTTTTCGCATACTCCAAAGATGTTCCGACCACAAAAGTGTATTCCTCTTCCTCTCTTTTATACTTGGATTCAGATACATCTAACTCTACCTTCATTTGCTTTTTACGCTTAGATATATCCTTGCTCGCTTTCTTGGCTTTGCTGAAGTCTCGCTTAACCTCTGCCTCTCGTTTTTCCAGTTTCTTAACCTCTTTATTACCACTAGACGCCTGGGCATATAGAAAACCAATGATAAATAAGAAAATTAAATAGCCACCAATTACTGCAAAGTCGCGGCCATCAAAGCCTTTCTTCTTATTTTTTTTACCTAATTTCTTTGCCATTTAATTCCCCTGGTTTAGCTACCTGCATATCGTAAAGCTAAGCCGAAACTCGTAGTTAGAATATCTTTAGAGTTATCTTTTTCTATTCGAGTGGCAGCCTCTACAGAGTACTCGACATTGTTCATTGGATCTATTTTCGTCATGGGCACCTGAAAACAAAAATTTAAATGATCATAGATAGCTTCAATACGGGTCTCAACACCCATAAATATGATCCTCTCTATACTTTCTATCTTCCACTCAACTACTTTTGTAATATAAAACGCAAAAACTCTTCGAATCTCATCTATAAGACAGTCTAATTCGACCTTAACCTCATCTATAATTTGAGGCATTATATTACTTTCACTTGTTGAACCTTTTAATGCCACATCGAAAAGTTCTCCGTAAACTATCTCCATTGCACTGGCTTCATCCAATTGCATTTTTTGCATTATCAGTACCACATAATCGCTCAATCGGAAATTAAGACAGTAACTAAACCTCAATTGATTATCATTAAAAATACTTAGAACACTGGTCTCCCAGCCTAGTGAAATCAGGGCGTCGGTGTTCGTTCTACCATCCTCACAAAAGTAGTCATAAAAAGAGGTAAATGAGTTAGGTAAAAAGTCAATAGCTTCCAGTTCATATCCAGCCTCCTCAATTGTATCCATAGCCAATTGAGCCACCTGAGATTTTATCATCTGGACAATCACATCCTGACATTCCTTTTCCTCGGAAATACTTGGACCCAATATGGAAGCCTCTGAAATCCATGCTTCCTGGTCACGCATTATTTTTCTGGCTAATAAAAACTCTTCTAACTCTTCCTCATCTTCAATTATTCCCGTTTGTGTCCATTGATTCCAGTTACTCGAATCTCCACAACAATAAACCACTGAATATTCCTTAGGCGGACAGTAAGTTATAAGAGATTTCATCACTGTATTTAAATTAGCTGCAAAATCCTCTTCAGTTTGCGAGAGAAAAAGAGACCATGGTGAAAAAAATGACTTATTTATTGTGATACTTTCCTCTGTCACTTCCAAACCAAGGGCCCTCAATCCCATATCGGAAGACTCAATCACCAAAGTCTTCTTCTTTCCTCTACCAAAAAATATATTAGCCATTATGACCTACCTAACTATTCTAATTTAGATGAATTTGGAAGATACGCTTTTTCTAAATTAGAAGCGAATCCAACAAGTTCTAATGTGCTCGTCGTAATCTTTGAAGTTCTGTATTAATTTTTTCTCTTCATTTTTTAAACGAATCCACTGAAGAGTGACAAACAGGACGTAAAGAGCTAACTTTTGGGGTGCAACACGCATAAGCATTACTCCCAGAAAAGTTATAAACTGACCAAGGTACATTGGATGAGAAATATATTTGTAAATACCATGACGGACTAATTCTCTACACTCAGTTGCAATACTAAAATTAGAACGAAGTGTCCATAATGCAACACTTGAAATCAAATTTCCGGTAGCAATCAAAATGATGCAAGGCCAAATCCATTCAGGAGCCGTTATGGGTGCCGGACCAAAAATCTTTGTCACTTGTAATGGTAAGCTAAAATCAAGGTTTAAGAAAAAGAAAAAGGGAAGTCCAGCCGGTATGAATGGATAAATCAATTCCTTGAATCCACAGGCTTTCGATCGAGCCGAGTTTCTAAGCATATAGGCCACACAGTAACCTGCCAAAATACTAGCTTCAAGTGACCATAAGAGAAGACCAATACTAGATTGTGAATTAAATATATAGTCCGGAATTTGAAGTATATGCCTTGAAAACAAACAACTAAAGGCTATTAAACCAAATAAACGAATCCAAAGTTGAAGAGATATTCTAAAGAGTTGGGTAGGCAGTAACATTGTTAAACAACATAACCTAAACCAGTCATCTTTAAAATTAAAAAAGCCAGGACATACAGTCCTGGCATAGCTTATATAAAGTTAGGGACTATTGCCCTGATTTAGCCGATTCATAAGAAGTTTGAGCCGCCTTGTAAGCATCAGTAGCCTGTTGTATCTGGTCTCTATCTCCACTCGTAAGAGCTTGCTTTAAGCTGGTATATGAAGATGATACATTCGCTTTTAATTGTTCCAAACTAACGACGGGCGCAGTTGGTGCAGGCTGAGGAGTCACTGGAGTAGGGTCCGCAACCGGTGGATTTACGGGTTGTGGTAAACCTGTGACTGGAGGAGGTGCATTATAACCTCCCGGATAATTAATGGTTCCAGGACCAGGTACTTGGGGTAAATCATTAGTTGGCTGCCCATAACCCATATCATACCTTCCTCCACCAAGAAAAGAGCCACCGTTATCATAGGGTGCTGGCGGACCAGAGTAACCCCCACCAGGATAACCTTGGTCTGGTAGGTTATAGGGGTTCGTCGTACCCGAACCGTAGTAATAGTTGTACGGGTTATTCTCCGTATCATTTAAGACGATACTGCCACTAATAATTTCTTCAATTAAATTCAGTACCTCAGATTTCATTTGAGATGGACGATTTACCGAAGCTGCATAATAAACTCTTCGAACAAGACGATCGTTGCCCATGGGTGGAATTGCTGACTGTAAACCATGCAAACGCTGTCGACCACGATTCTGATTGCGATTATCGATATCTGCAACAACCGATTTAAGTTGATTTATTACATACTCTTGACTGATGTCATCCTGTCCATTGTAGGATTGATTAGCCCCGGACTCCCAGCCCAAACGCATAGCTCCATCTCTCCAATCATCATACAGAGTCTGAACTTCTTCCCGAAGGGACGACTTGTATCCAAGACGAATTGCCAATTGTACCCTACGGTAAAGCTGACTATCACCAAAGCCCTGAACATAAGACGATAATGAATTGAGTTTCTGCATCGCTGCATAGGGACGATTCTGATTAACATCTGTAACTGCAAAGCGCAGTTGGTCTTCAATCCAATTATTATCTACGTAGGAGAATGCGTTACCCATACCTGATTGGTAACCACCGCCATAGTAACCTTGATAACCCTGTGTGTAGTTTCCATATCCTTGACCATAATAGGTACTTTGATATGAATTCCCTTGATACCCTTGACCATATCCATATGTACCATGGGTGTAACTATTACCGTAATTATAGTTCTGCTGTTGGTAATTAGCGAACGAACTTCCTACCAATGCAAATATGGCTGTACATCCGATTGCTTTACTAATCAAGTTTTTCATGCGATACCCCTATTTTAGGCCACATTTTGGACCTCTAAGTAAGCACTACGAATTCAACTAGGGGAAAGTTGCAAAAATTACTCAATTTCGATTCAAAACACTTGCAATAGGAAGGTTAAGAATATTCCTCGCATTTGCCTATAAGAAATCTATTTGGACTTTATTTTTATAAAACACCCTTCGAAACTCACACGCGAATTCAAAATTCTCTTAGTTTAGTTCAAATAAGCCCATAAAGAAGCTTAGAGTTAAAAATTAATTCAATCTGACTGGCGATTTTAGGGATAAAAAAATAGCGATGCAGGGACTCGAACCCCGGACACGCGGATTATGATTCCGCT
>CAZYUV010000223.1:0-5679 GCA_964650625.1 uncultured bacterium | reverse complement strand
CTCTGCTAGATACTGCAAAGGTAAACCGCCAACAGAAAAATTGTGAGCTAACATGCCAGTGGCCAATCGATCTCGATTGCGTCCCTCTATCGAATTATAACCCCTCGAAAAACCCTGCAATAACTGCGAATACTTCAGGAAACTTCCCAGTTTAGCGCCACGGTAACCTTCTGCCACTGTGATGTCGGCCGAGTACAAAGTATTTTTCTTACCATAATTAGAAGAATTGCGTATTCCGGATACGTTTGCAAAACATTCCATCGGACTGCATACACTAAGCCCGATAAGATTTGAGCCATCGAGAATAACCACTCCAAATCCATCATGATCATTAAAGGCTTGGTCAAATTCACACATTGGAGTCTGCCTAACAGGTTCATAAACTACTTTTTGCAGAGCAGAAATCTGTTCTCGATATTGAGAATAATTTCGCACGTTCAATACTTCAAATCTGAGCTGTTTATGTTCGTTATTGCGAGCCGCATTAAATAATTGAGTTAGGTGCTTGTGCAAATCCTCTTCAGAGAGCTCTTCCTTGGTATCTAGTTGTTTCATTTTCAGTCGGCTAAACATCAAGTGAAAATCGTTCGAAAAACTATCTATTGAATCAATTTTTGAAAGTCGATATCTGTCAAATTCTATTCCAAAAGCTTGCTTTAATGCCGCTGTAAGTTGCTGAAACAATAATTTAAGTAAGCTATCATTAAAACTTGTATTAAGTCGAAATCTAGCTGTATGGCTACCAGCCGGATAATACAGCATTCCATGTTCGAAACGACAAGCAATAAAACGTCCCAAAGCTTCCTTATCCTTAAAATCAAAAGAAAACGACAAACCTCTTGCTCGAGGTGAGTGGAGATGTTCTTTAAACTCTTCAATCACAGCGTTTAAGTGAACTCTTACAACATCCTCCAAAGCAAAGATATGCTCTTGCAGTTGGTCTACCATCCAGCCTTGCAAGCAACCTCTGATAAAACTATGAACCCCATATGATTCATCAAAGGGTATTTTCGTATGCGAAAGCACCATGCCAACTTGAGATTTTTTAGCGCAAACTACATAATCAGGATAGATTTCTTCACCCGCTGGGTCTTGAAGATCAAATAGCTGATACCAGAAAAAATCTCCACCTAGACCAAAACCAGTTTGTACTTCATCGTAGATAAGCGGCACCTGAAAATCACGCGCCATATTGGCAAGCGCATTGTGAAAGCGTTTACTCGAATACCTATCACCACCCTCACATTGAATTGGTTCCATCAATATGGCGAAAATATTACCGCTAATGAGTTGATTGCGAATTTCTATCAAAACCGATTTTTCTGTCTCAAATAAACCTTTGTGAATACCATCTTCCACCTTAAGTTGTTCAAGCTTTTCTAAAAAATCTGAACGCGTTGCTGAAGCAAATAGGTCTATCCAGTGTTCAGGTATTCCCGGGTCTGTCTCAAGATCACCTTTCATTTCTGGATACTGAACAAAAGATGAGGTAAAATCAGGCCATTCATATTGTACTCGCTTAGCTGGGTTCCACGTGGATGCCAGTGCCAATAGTAAACGACCATGAAAAGATCCCTCGAAGGCCAGTACTTTTTTTGCCTTAGGATTCTTACGCGTTCGGTAGCACTCTCCCAATGCTATTTCATTACTCTCTGAACCTGAATTACACAGAAATAGATTAAGTTCAGTCCAACCTAATTTGCGTTGTAGAAATTTTCTAAATTCAATCCTCAGATTTCGTATATTGTTTGTATCGCAACGATTTGTCCAAGATTCAAGGTGATGAACTGTTCCAAACAATGGTTTAGCAGAAAAACCGAGTGCCAATGTAGCTATTTGTGATGAAACATCCAAAATCAAACGACCAGATTCAGTGGCAATAAAGGGACCGAATGAATTCTTTAATTCAGTTAAGTAAGGTTTTTTCTCAGCAGGTAGTAAGCCTTTGTCGTAGCGACGCTGAAGCTTATTCTGAGATTGATCTGCTGAGTTTCCATCCACCAGTTTCATAGAACACATTGTAATTCCTTCCTCAACTCCATTTTAACCCCGGCAAATCAGCTCCTTTTCCTTGGGACTGAGCAACTTTCATACTTGTAATTGCAGCATTACAGTACCGACCTGCATGCAGAGCCGTCGGAAAATGATTTCCACTAGCTTTCAAGCCTCCAAATGGAAGTTTTGATGATGCCCCTACCGTAGATTTATTCCAATTCACCAGACCGGTTTCCAGCTCCCACCAGCATTCCTCGAAAATATCAGCTGATTTAGTAAATACTGAACCCACTAATCCAAAGGGGCTGGCATTTGCAATGGCTATAGCCGAGTCTAAACTATCGACTCCCATGATTAAGGTCTCCGGACCAAAGATTTCCGCTTGTAGATATTGACTTGATTTAACATTTTGCAGACTCATCTTTTCTTTCGTAAATACCGCCGGACTTAAATAATGCCCTTCATATTCAAGCTTGACTTCGGTCATTTTGACAGGATTCTCAAAACCACTTTCAGAAGCGTTCTTAACAGCTGCTAGTATACTATTTTTAGCATGTGAATCGATTACAGGGCCCATAAAGACTTTCTCCATAGGATGACCTACTACCAAGCTCTCACTAAGTCCTACAAAACGATTTACAAATTCGTCCAGGAGCTTGTAATGAACTAGAATTTTTCCTGTGGCACTACAGCGTTGACCACTGGTCATAAATGCGCCAGTAAGAGTTTCATAAAGTGCCGTATCCAAGTCCGCATCTTCCCAAACAATTGCCGAATTCTTGCCCCCCATTTCAAGGGCCAATAACTTCCAGGGCTGTTCAATTGTTGCCTGCTTGATAGCCTTCCCAGCATTGTATGATCCTGTAAATAAAACTCCATTAATATCATCGTGCTCAGCCAGGGCCTTACTTACTCCAACACCGCCTTGCACAAGATTGATAACTCCAGGCGGCAAACCAGCTTGATCAAAACATTCCACAAGAAATTGGCCAACTGCAGGAGTTTTTTCACTAGGTTTGAATACTACAGAGTTTCCACTTAAAAGTGCAGGCACAATATGACCGTTTGGTAAATGAGCAGGAAAGTTAAATGGACCCAAGACCGCCAGAACACCCAAAGGTCGATAGCTCATGACTCCCTCTGTATTGGGTAAAATATCCTCGATACTTATATCTTTTACCTGCTGTAAACCTTCATTTAAACTGATAGTTACCTTACCTATCACACCCTTGACTTCAGTGCGTGCCTCCCAAAGTGGCTTACCCACTTCCCTAGCAATAAGGTGAGCAAATTCCTCCTGGCGCGCTGCTACAATCTCCTGAAATTTCATTAAAAAATTAATTCGATCCTCAAGCTTTAGACGTTTCCATTTTTTAAAAGCCTGAGATGCCGATTCTACAGCCAATTCAACTTCCGCGATATTCGTTGCAAAATCACCCACGGTATCTTGCAGGTTTGCAGGAGATACGCTTGAAATTACCTCTGTTTGCATAGATGGTATTCTGAAACTTCCGTGGATGTAATTGCCTGAAGCTTGAAATGAAAAGTTTTGTTTCATGGGACATCCCTTCGAAAAACGCCTCCAGCGACCCGGAATACCCATCTAGGTAGACCTTAACGGTCCCTGACCCTAGCCTCCCAGTTAACCATAAATTCTTCTCAATCGCCAATTTACACTCACTCTGATTCATTAAATAGGCTAAACTTATGGCATGGCAATTCAATACACTCAAACATTGATCTCATTAAAACGACTTGTAGAGAAGCAACCCTGTGAGACATTGACTAAAATTATAAAAACAGAAAATGATAATGCCGGAGCTCTGATTTTAGCCCTCTGTTCCATGGAGAACAGGTCCGAAATTCTTAGAAAACTTCAACACTCTAAACAACTTCGTTTGCTTAAATCTTTGACCAATTTACAGCAACCTCCAGATTTTGTGGTTCAAGTGGTTTTAGAGTCATTACAATCTAAATTAAGCTAGTCTAAATTCATACTATTCAGTACCATGTTTCAATGTCGGATTCCGTTAAGCCTCTTGGTTATCATTATTTTTTCGAGTTTTATGACTGCTCAGCTCATAAATTAAGCTTAATAGAACCAGTGCGCAAAGCAATGCTGGAAGCCGCTGAGAATTCAGGAGCTACTATCGTCAAAGATGTGTTTCACCAGTTTAGCCCTCAGGGAGTTTCTGGAGTAGTGGTAATAGAAGAATCACATCTATCCATTCATACCTGGCCAGAGCATGGGTATGCTGCAGTGGACTTTTTCACCTGTTCTTTGAAAACTCATCCAAAGAAAGCCATGCAACATCTTGCAAAAGAATTAGGCAGCTCTCGTTCAGAGATGCAATATTTTGAGCGTGGCTCGATTCAACATTTTCGTGACAAAAGCGCCTGATAATTTTCCACTTTTGTTCTGAAAACTTATTATATATCTATTCCCTAGGAGCTTTAATTCAGGCCAAGGCTCTGGTACAATCGCTGATTGGTCTAATACAACCTGAGGAGAGCAGTCATGGCCGAATTACTTACATCCAGCCAAGCAGCCGTAAAACTTGTCGAAAGTGGCATGACTATAATGGTCGGTGGTTTTGGAGTTTGCGGTTTACCAGAAAATTTGTTGCACGCACTGGCTGAAACAGATGCGCGTGATCTTAGTTTAATATCTAACAACGGAAGTGTGGATGGCTGGGGCAATGGGAGACTTATTGCCAATGGTCAGGTACGAAAAATGTACTCCTCATACATCGGCGAAAATGATGTTCTTACCGGTAAATTGATTGCTGGAGAAATAGAAGTAGAGCTAGTCCCGCAAGGAACCTTGGCGGAACGTATTCGTGCTGCAGGAGCCGGCATCCCGGCTTTTTTTACTCCTACAGGCTTTGGAACCGCTATTGCAGAGGGCAAAGAATCCCGCGAATTCAATGGCCGTGGCTGTATTTTGGAAACCGCATTAAACGCAGATGTTGCATTCATCAAGGCTTACAAGGCCGACAAAAAAGGGAATCTAGTGTTTCGAAAGACAGCTCGAAACTTTAACCCTATCATGGCAACCGCAGCTAAAATTACCATCGTTGAAGCTGAGGAAATTGTCGAAAACGGTGAATTGGAAGCCGATCAAATCCATACACCTTCTGTTTATGTAGACTATCTTGTAAAAGGGGAGAATTATGCCGGGCGCATCGAAAAAAGAACGAATCGCAAGTAGAATTGCGAAAGAATTACAAGACGGTTTCTACGTCAATCTTGGGATAGGCATACCGACGCTTGTAGCCAACTACATTCCTGAAAAATATGACATATTTCTACAGTCGGAAAATGGTCTTCTTGGTATCGGACCTTATCCTCTAGAGGGAGATGAAGACGCTGATCTCATTAATGCCGGAAAGGAAACTGTTACCACCCTACCTGGTTCTTCATTTTTCTCATCAGCCGATTCCTTCGCCATGATTCGCGGTGGACACATCGATCTGGCCATTCTCGGTGCGATGGAGGTGTCCCAGGAGGGTGACATCGCCAACTGGATGATTCCGGGCAAGATGGTCAAGGGAATGGGCGGTGCCATGGACCTCGTGGCCGGCGTCCGGAAGGTCATCGTCATGATGGACCACTGCAGCAAGAAGGGATCGCCCAAGCTGATTCCCGAGTGCACGTTGCCGCTGACGGGCCTGCAGTGCATCG